>JANNBP010000430.1:0-33455 GCA_031385555.1 Deltaproteobacteria bacterium
GGCGCCGACTCCGCGGGCGGCGTGTTCAACATCAATGCCGACATGGTCGGTAATCAGCTTGCGGCCGCGCTGAAAGCGGAGCGGCTGTTCCTCGTGACCTCGGCCCCCGGCGTCCTCCGCGACATCAACGATCCGACCTCGCGGCTACCGAAGCTGACGCGCGCCGAAGCGCACGCAGCGATCGCCGACGGTACTGTCACCGGCGGCATGATCCCGAAGCTCGAGGAGGCGATGTCGGTGATCGATCAGGGCGTCGGTTCGATCCATATCCTCGGCAAGTTGTCCTCGGGAGACCTGGTACGGGCGGTGCGCGAGCCTGGCTCCGTCGGGACCACGCTGGTCGCTTAGCGGTACGGACCGGTATCGCCGTCGATCAGCATCCCGACCCGCTCGATCTCTTTCCAGGCGATCGCGTAGTGCTCGGTGAAGCCGCACTGCGCGCAGACGTAGGCTTCGAAGCCCTGGACGGGATCGCGGGCGATGACCTCGCGCGATCCACCGATGCGGAGACGCGCCATCGTCGCGAGATCGAGCGAGCGCTTGATCTCGCGCGCGAGCTCGATCGCCGGGACCACCCAGATCTTGCGATGTCGACACTTCGGACAGGTGTGCGAGCCTTTCATGCGCGCCTTTTACCTCGGTCCGATACTCTTCGCGCATGTCCGCGATCGCACGGTGGAGCGACCTGCTCGGCCACGAGCATGTGGATATCGCGCCGGTAGCCTCGGCGACGTTCGCGACGAGTCAGCGGATCGAGGCGTGGCTGCGGCCCGGAACCGCGTCCGAGGTCGCGGCGTGCCTCGCGATCGCCAGTGAAGAACGAGTGCGGATCCATCCGATCAGCCGCGGGTGCAACTGGGGGTATGGATCGCGCGTGCCCCCGGTCGACGGTGCGGTCGTGCTGGATCTCGGTCGACTCGATCGGATCGTCGATTTCGACGAGCGGCTCGCCTACGTCACGGTCGAACCGGGCGTGACGTTCCGCCGGCTGTCGTCCTACCTGCGCTCGATCCGTGCGCGGGTGTGGGCGAGCGTCACGGGTGGTCCTGCCGACGGCAGCGTGCTCGCGAATGCCCTCGAGCGAGGCGATGGCTCGGGGCCGCTCGGCGATCGCTTCGGGTACTTGTGTGGGCTCGAGGTCGCACTGCCGACCGGCGAGCTCGTGCACACCGGGTTCGCGCGGTTCGCCGGTTCACCGGTGGCCCCGCTGTCGCGGTGGGGCGTCGGGCCTTCACTCGACGGCTTGTTCAGCCAGAGCGGTCCCGGTGTCGTCACGCGCGCGACGATCTGGCTCGCGCCCTACCCGCGCCACTTCCGGCTGGCTGCGTTTCGTGTCGCCGATGACGCGAGTCTTCCCGCGGTGATCGATGCGGCCCGCGACCTCACCCTGTCGAGTGTCACGACCGCGACCATCCCGGTGTGGAACGACCTCAAGGCCCTGGCGCTGGTCGGCCAGTATCCGTGGCTCGAAGCGAGCACGACCCCGCTCCCCGACGACGTGCGGACCGCGCTGCGCGCGCGCGAACAGATCGGCCGCTGGAACGGCACCGTCTCGCTGTACGCCGGCAGTCGCGCCCACGGCGATGCCTTGCGCGGCCTCGTCGAGCAGGCGCTCGGCGGAGTCGCCGAGCTCGCGTTTCGAGACGGGCCCGCTGATCCACTGACCGCCACCGAGGAGGAATGCGGCCCGATGCTCGGCGTGCCGCACGATCGCAGCGCCGCCGCAGCCTACTGGCGCAAGCGAACGCCGGTTCCTCCGACGCTCGATCCGGACCGCGATCGCTGCGGATTTCTCTGGCTCGGTCACGCGGTGCCCTGTGAAGGCAGCCACGCGCGAACGATCGCCGACCTCTACGAGACCGAGCTGTCGCGGGCAGGCTTCGAACCGGGCATCGCGCTGCTCGCGGTCACGGCGCGGGCCCTCTCCGCGGTGGCGCAGATCGCCTACGACCGAGACCTTCCCGGCGAGGACGAGCGCGCCCGCGCCTGCCACGATCGCATCTACGCCCTCGCGGTCGAGCGCGGGTACCCACCGTTTCGTCGCGGCATCCAGACGCCGGCGCTGCTGGGCGAGCCGGCCTACGATGACCTGGTGACGGCGATCCGGCGCGCGGTCGATCCACACGGTGTCCTCGGCTGAGACCGACGCCCGGACCGTGCCATGATGGTCGGCGATGGACGGTTCGGCGTTCTTCGCCCAGCAACTCGACCGCAGCGACGATCACCTCCAGCGCGCCCGCAAGCTGCTCGAGCGCGCGATCCGCGCACGCTGGGCCGACGGCATGCTGAGCAAGGAGACCGAGGGCGGCTTCAGCTCGTTCCTCGGACCTGCCGAGGTCGAGCGCCTGCTCTCGAAGACGGCTCCTCCGAAGGCCGAGCAGGTGACGGACCATCGCTACGATCCGCAGGGCCCGATCGGTGACATCGCGCGACGGCTCGGCCTGCAGTCGACCGAGGCCGACCTGCTCGCGGTACTGCTCGCGTGCGAGACCGACCCGGTGAGCGCGCGGCTGGCGGCGTATCTCGCGGGCACACCGAACGCGTGGGCGATGACCGTCGATACGTTGTTCGAGATCGCGTATCGCCCCCGGCGGCTGGCCGTCGGTGAGGCCGCGACCCTGCTGCACGGCGATCTCGCACCGGATGGCCCCGCGAGGCGCCTGCGCTTCCTGCTCGTCGACGGCGCGGACAGCCGGCCGTTCCTCGCGCAGGGCGTGCGCCTGCATCCCCGGACGACCGCATGGTTGCTCGGCCGCCGCACGCTCGACTCCGATCTGACGGCCAACGCACGCCTGATCGAGGAGTTCCCCCCCGGCGAGTGCAACGAGGCGCAACTCGAGCTGGTGATGCGCGCGTTCGAGACGCCGCGGAAGTTGATCGCGCTGTCGGGCGCCGTCGGTAGTGGCCGCGAGATCTTGTTGCGGTTCGCCGCGCATCGGTTGAATCGTCCGTTGCTGCTCGTCAGCGGCCGCGGCCTCGATGCCGATCGGCTCGCCGGGTCGTTTCGCGAGGCCACGCTGCAGGGCGCGCTGCTCGCATTTCGCGACGTCGAGGAAGCCCTCGCCGCTGACGGCGCGAAGGCTCGGTTGCGCGAGTGTCTCGACGTCTATCCCGGTAGCGTCGCGGTGATGGGGCTCGGCGACAGCCTGCCGTGGGTGGCCGGATTGCGCTCGCCCCTCGAGATCGAGATCGGGACGCTACCGCATGCGGAGCGCGAGCAGCTGTGGCGGACATATCTCGCGGCACCGGGCTCGACGCACCGCCTCACCGATACGGAGATCAAGGAGGTCGCCGGCCTCTACAACCTCGGCATCGGCGGCGTGGTCAACGCGTGCAGCGCGGCTGCGGAGATCGCGGCGACCGAGCGAACGATCATCGGCCGCGACCATGTCGCCCGCGCGGTGCGGCAGCTGTTCGACTCGGACCTCAAGACCATCGCGACCCGACAGGAGGTCAGCCAGACCTGGGAGGACGTCGTGTTGCCGACCGAGCTGGTCGACAGCATCGTCGGCGTGATCGATCGCGTCGCGTTCCGCAACGAGGTCCTCGGTGACTGGGGCTTCGCGCGAAAGGTCGGCAAGGGCCACGGCCTCGTGCTGCTGTTCTCGGGACAGCCGGGCACCGGCAAGTCGATGGTGGCCGGGCTGATCGCGCGCGAGCTAGGCCTCGATCTCTACGTCATCGATCTGTCGCGCATCATGTCGAAGTGGCTCGGCGAGACCGAGAAGAACCTGGCGCGTGCGTTCGATGCCGCCGAGGCCGGTCACGTGCTGCTGCTGTTCGACGAGGCCGACACCGTGCTCGCCAAGCGCTCGACGGAGATGCGCGGCGCGAACGATCGCCACGCGAACCTCGAGACCAACTTCATCCTCGCGCGGCTCGAGCAGTTCAAGGGCATCTGCGTGTTCACCACGAACATCGCGTCGGCGATCGATCCCGCGGTCGCACGCCGGCTCGCCGCCAACATCACGTTCCCGTTCCCCGATGCGGACGCGCGCGCGGAGCTGTGGCGCCGGATGATGCCGGCGGAGGCGCCCACGTCGGGTCCGATCGACTTCGCGAAGCTCGGCAAGCAGTACGAGCTGACCGGCGGCTACATCAAGAACGTCGTGCTGCGCGCCGCGTACTCGGCGGCACGCGAGCGCAAGGCGATCACGATGGCGCACCTCGAGCGTGCAGCCCGTGCCGAGTACGGCGATCGCGGCGCGCTCACCGTCGGCGGTCGCCTGACCTAGATCAAGGTCTGCGCGAGGAAGCTGCTCGCGTGATCGAACGCTTCGGCCGCGCAGTCGCGCTCGTCGTCGCCGGCGGGACGCGTGAGGAAGCCGTCGCCGCAGCGAAAGTTCTGGATCAGGAAGCGCTGCATCGCCGGCTCGATCCGCTTCGACATCTCGAGACAGACCTCGCCGCTCATCGGGCTCGTGGTCTCGCCACGCAGCACCATGATCGAGCTGCGCGTCCGCGCCAGCTTGACGCCCTTGCGCGGCCCGGCGCCGCCGGAGGTGACCACGCAGTCGATCTGCGGCAACCGCGTGGCCGCCTCGATCGCGATGCCGGACGCCGCATCGAGCGCGAACACGCCGAGCCTCCCGCCGGCGAGCTCCTTGAGATAGAGCAGCGCCGACGCGAGGTCGTTGATCGCGATCTCCGGATCGATCGCTCCCCGTCGCACCGTCGCCTCCGCCCCGTCCGCCGCCTTGCCACCGCGAATCAGATCGATCGCGACGACGAAGTAGCCCATCTCGGCGAGCGGCCGCACGAGCTTGTCCTCGACGTCCTGGGTGACGCCCCACTCGCCCGCGACCACCAGCACGCCGGCGCTGCGGCAGCGCACCGCGACCTCGCCGTCCGGCATCACCCGCAACGTGTGCAGGGGCTCGCCGTCCTCCTGCTCCAGGCGCTTACGTTCCTCGTACAGGCTCATGGGGCTTGCCACCGGCGAGGATCACGAGCCCGACGAGGATCAGCACGATCCCCACGGGCAACAGGATGTAGAACCACAGCTTCGAGCTCGCGATCAGATACGACTGCGCCGGCTCGTCGGGGTCGTAGTAGACCTGCGGCTTGTCGGGAATCTCCGAGTCCACGAGGTTCCGCATCTCCATCTCGTCGCCGTCGGTGTGCGGCAGCATGAAGACCTGATCGTTCCTGTACGGCTTGCCGTCGACAACATAGGTGTAGACCACGCGCGGCTCCTTGCGCCATGCGCGGCGCCCCGGCTCGAGGTGCCGCTCGAGCACCGTGCCCTCGACCGCCGGCCAGCTGCTCTTCGTACGAATGTCCGAGGTCGTCGTGCACCCGGCGACGATCGACGCGACCCCGAGGAACATGATGATGGCCGCGTAGATCTTCTGCTTCATTTCGCCTGACGTGCGAGCTGCGCCAGGGCCTCGCGCGCCCGGGCGACGTGCGGGCTGTCGGCCGCGTTGCTCTCGATGATCTGGTTCAGCCGCGCCCTCGCATCCGCGAAGTTCCCCGTGCGCGCGTGCAACCCCGCCTCGTTGTAGAGCAGGTGCGAGTTGCCGCGATGGCTCGGTGGCACGAGCACGATCAACTTCGCCGCGCGCTCGATCGCCGCCGCGGTGCCCTCCTCGAGCAACAACGAGCTCGCGTTGATCGCGGCCTCGACCCGCTTCGGGTCGAGCGCCAGGGCCTCGGCGTAGAGCTCCACGGCACGCGAGCGATCGCCGGCTTGCTGCGCGAACAAGCCGTCGAGGTACGTCAGCGTGGCGCGATCCTCGGAACCACACGTACGGCGGTCGATGCTCGCGAGCACCTGCTTCGCCTCCGCTTCGCGATCGATATCGAGCAGCGTGCGCGCCGCGATCAACCGCGAGGCGACCGGCCGGCTCGGGGCGTTCGCGATCAAGCCCTGCACCGGCTCGTCGGCTTCGGCGGTCATCCCGGCGGGTGGATACTTGCCGCCGGTGATCTGACGAACGAGGTGGAGGCTCGCGAGATCGAGCGCGACCGAGACCTCACCCGGTGGCTCGCCCTGCCGCGACAGATCGAGCGCGGCCATCGCCCCCATCCACTTGCCAAGCTCGACGAACATCGCGACGAGCTGCCTGATAGGCCCCTGATCGCTCGGCCGGCACTCGAACGCGCGCGCGTACGACTGGATCGCTTGCGCGTGATCGCCGACCTTGACCGCCGCGTTCGCGAGGTTCGTGTGTGCGTCGGCATCGTCGGGCGCCTCGACGACCACTTGCTTGAGCACCGCCACCGCGTCCTCGGCCCGCCCCGCGGCGAGCAGGATCCCTCCGAGGCTCGATCGGCTCTTCGCACTCGCATCGAGTGCGACCGCACGACGCGCTTCATCGATCGCGGCCTGCGGATCTCCCGCGAACAGCCTGGCCGCCGACAGCAGATGATGCCCCGCTGCTCCACCGCCGAGCTCGATCGCCTTCTTCGCATGCGCGATGCCCGTCGCGGGATCCTGCCGAGCCAGCGCCACCTGCGCACTGCCCAGCTCGCGATCGACACCGCTGGCGGCCTCGACCAGCGCGCTCGCACCGGTCAGGTCACCGACGGCGAGCAGCGCTCCAACCTGATCGACGAAGCTCATGGACCGGACTATACGCCGGCGAGGGCCCTCGTTCAGCGTGGAGCTACCAGCTGGAGACCCAGTTCGTGAAGTCCGCGCCCGCACGATATGCCTGCTTCGCGGTGTTCGCGGCAGCGTTGTACGCGGCGGCGCCGGCCGACAACAGCTGCTTCGCCTTCGTGACGGTCTTGTTCACCATCCCGAAGAACTGCTGCACCTGCTCGCCCCACGCGAACCAACCCGACTCGAACGGCTTACCCTTCTCCCACTTGAGGCCACCAAACGTGCAGATCGGATCGACCTTTCCGAAGTCGAACTTGTAGTCGAGGATCCCACCGGCGACCTTGCAGCCGATCGTGAAGTTCGAGGCGAGCTTGATGCCACCCTCGAGCTTCCAGCTGTCGTTGCTCTTGCTGTACTCGAAGCCACCCGAGACCCTGCCCTCGACGCCACCGTAGAGCGCGGCGAGCTCCTTGTTGCCGTAGGTGAAGCCGACCAACAGGTTGCCCTCGACGCCGACGCTCGTCTTGAGGGCCTTGTCTTTCCAATCAACACCCCCCGCGACCTTGGCCACCACCATCGGCTCGATGGTGAAGAACAGGCCGGGGACCGCCGCGATGGGGATCGGGGGCACCTGCTTGTCCCACAGCGTGTACTGGTACGACTTCTCCATCCCAGACGGGCTGAACGACATGCCCATCGTGTATTTGGAATCGAGCGCCGGGCCCTTACCCTTGCGAGCGGGACCCGCGTTGGCCACCGGTGCATGACCGGTCTGGCCCTCACCCTCGGCCTCGCCGTGCTCCTTCCCCTGCAAGCCCGCGTGCGCCGGTTTGCCCCCACCGACCTGCTCCTCGACCGCCTCGGCCTCGGCCTCGCCCTCGGTCTCGACCTCACCATGGTCGACGCCGGCCGACTTCTTCGCCGGGCCTTTACCGGTCTGCTGCATCACGTGCGTGAGCTCGTGTGCGATCAGCTTCTTGTCGGGGTTCGCGGATTCGAACGCGATCGAATCGCCCATTGCATAGGCATGCGCGCCGAGCGCCTTGCACGCTGCCTGGGCTTTCTCGTCGGTGTGGATGCGGACGTGGCTGAAGTCCTGCTTGAACGACTGCTCGAGCTCACCCTTGAACGGCAGCGGTTGCGCCGTCCCCGAGAAGCCGCGCGCCGCGATATCTGCCGGTCGACCCTTGTTCGCATCGGCTTCACCGCCGACGTGCGCCGCGTGCTCGTCTTCGTGTTGGGCTTCGTCGTGTTGGTCTTCAGCCTGCGCCTGCGGACCGGCACCCTTTTGCGCGTTCGCTGCCTTTCGCGCGACGGATCGCGCCATGCTCATGGCTTGAGCACCACCGAACGGGCTTTCCTGTTCGCCACCACCCAGCGGTGGCGTGCCCTTCTGTTGCTCCATCTGCTCGACGTTCGACATGATCCCTCGTGCGGTGGAAAGAGACTCCATAGTACGGAAAACGCAGCTGCTTTCCCCTCGCAGATCGGCGGATTTCTTGCCCGCCGGCCAGCGCTCAAGGTGCTGAAATTACTTCCTAGCTCGGCGTAACGTCGACACCCATCGGCAGCGACACGGCCTTCATCAGCTTCGTGCTGCGCTTGCCGCCGTACGAGATCGGCACGATGACGCGGAACGTCGAACCTTTCCCGACTGCGGAGTCGAGCTCGACGGTCACCCCGAGCAGGCTCGCGAGCCGGGCCACCAACGCGAGCCCGAGCCCGACGCCGCCAAAGCCCTTGTCGTCCCCGGTCGCGGCTTGCCGGAACGGTTCGAAGATCCGCTGGCGATCCTCGGGCGCGATGCCGATGCCGGTGTCGGCCACGGCGAGCTCGACCGCGTCGCGCTCGATCAGGTGGCGCGCGCGCAGCGAGATCCGGCCCTTGTCCCCGGTGAACTTCACCGCGTTGGCGAGCAAGTTGATCAGGATGTGCGCGAGCCAGCGCTCGTCGGACTCGACCTCCGGGAGATCGCCCGGGACGTCGGAGTCGAGCGTCAGGTCCTTGGTGCCGACCACCCACGAGGCCGACGCGGTGACGCGATCGACGAGCTCGCCGATATCGATCGTCCCGGGTCGCGCGTCGAGCTTGCCCGCATCGGCGCGAGCGAGGGCAAGCACGTCGTCGACGAGCGCCAACAAGTTCTGGGCGGAGCGCTTGATCGACGCGCACGCCTCCTTCTGCTTGTCGGTCACCGGTCCGTAGACGCCGGCCGCGATCACGTCGGCGAGACCCTGGACGCCGTGGATCGGCGTGCGCAGCTCGTGCGTCATCGACGCGACGAACTGACTGCGTTGCGCGGCCGCGGCGATCGCCTCGTCGGTGCGCTTCTGAAGATCGACCTCCTTGCGCCGGAGCAGGCGCAGCGTCGCTGACGAGAACCACGCCGGCACACCGACGACGAGCGCGCAGTACGCGATCGAGATCACCGCGTAGCCCACCGACGGAATCTCGCCGGGCGCACCGGGCACCGACGTGGGTGGCAACACGCCGGTCGTCATCAGGGTCAGCATCGCGGCGAACGCCAGCACGATCACGCCGGCCATCAGCAGCGTGACGCCGAGGTTGGAGAGCAGCGAGAGGACGGCGACGATGATCACGTACGTCGGCAGCAGGGGGCTGTACGGACCGCCGGTGAAGTAGATCGCCGCGGTCAGCAGCACGACGTCGGCGAGCGTGTTGAGGCCCTGCGTACCGAGCACGCCGCGCTCGCGCGCGAGCCCGAGCCAGGCCAGCGTGTTGGTCAGCAGCTTGAGCCCGACCAGCCACGCGAAGGCCCATCGCCACGGCGTGATGTCGAGGGCCGCGGCGGCCGCGGCGAGCACGCCGAAGCCGATCGCGATCGCGAAGCCGCTATAGATGCCGTACCGCAGCCGCGTGCGGTGCGCGGGTGTGGCCATCTCGGCGATCGACGCCTCTAGATAGCCGAGGACGTTCAATCGACGCTCATGGTTCGCCGAGCAGCGTGCGGACCTGCGAGAGCAGCGCCGCGAGATCGAACGGCTTGCTGAGGTAGCCGTCGGCGAGCGTGCCGAGCTGGATCGTGCGGTTCGACTGATCGCGATCGGTGTAGACCGCGCTCATCAGCAGGATCGGCACGTTCTTGCCGCGGCTCTTCATCTCGCGCACGCACTCGAAGCCGTTCTTGCGCGGCAGCTGGACGTCGACGAGACACAGATCGGGGGCATCGCGATCAAACCGTTCGATGCCCTCGGGCCCCGACGCCGCGGCGATGGTCAGGTAACCATTCGCCGCGAGGAAGTCCGACAGGATCATCTGGTTGATCGGGTCATCCTCGA
The DNA here is from genome assembly GCA_031385555.1 of Deltaproteobacteria bacterium. Lineage (GTDB taxonomy): Bacteria > Myxococcota_A > Polyangia > Haliangiales > Haliangiaceae > JABFXX01. The sequence goes on from JANNBP010000430.1 coordinate 9,850, forward strand.
CTACGAGGATCTTCTTCACCCGCCTACGGTATCAGCTGAAGCGGTTCGACGGTACCGGCCCACCGGCCCACAGCCGAGAACGGGGTCCCGGCGCGGGGGGCCAGGCGGCGCGGACGAGTGCGGTCCAGCGCTCCGGTTGATCGGCCTCGAGCTCGGTCGCGTCGAGGCCCGGGCTGCCCGCGATCTCGGTGGCGATCGCCTCGGGGGTCCGCAGATCCGGCGACGACGCGCGGACCTCGCGGGTCTCGGGATCGAGCTCGGTGACCTGCCCCCACGGGGCGACCAGGGTCTGGTAGAGCAACGTGACCACGTCGGGCGCGACCGGGATGTCCTGGGTCCACGGACAGGCATGCGCGAACACGATCTGCCCCTCGCGACGCTGCACCAGGCGTGCGACGTCACCCTCGGCGACCTCCGCCAGATCGTGGATCACGACCAGCCCCGGTGCCGGGACGCCGATCGCGGGCCACGGCACGATCGGGATGCCGAGCTTCTTCGACGCGGCGAGTGCGACGATCTCGTGGCCGCGCCCCGGCGGCGCGTAGATGCACGGCAGGTTCAGGTCGCCGACCAACTCCCTCAACCGATCGAGCCCGGTCGCGATCCGCGCCGACGAATCGGCGAGCCAGGCGTACCGGCCGTGCATCGGCTCCTCGAAGCCGTACGGCGATTGATGGACGAGCAGGCCGCCCGACAGCACGTAGTGCCAGCCTCGGAGGTCCCGCGCATCGAGCGGTGCGATGCCCGTGACGCGATCCGCGCGCGCCGAGATCGCGGCGATCGTCCCCGCCATCACCTCGTCCTCGGGCGAATCGGGCGCGAGCTCAGGCAAGCTCTCGCGGGTCAGCTCGAGCTTTCCGGACATCGCCGCGTTGAACGCGTAGAGATACCGGCACAGGAAGCTGCGCTGGCGGAGGGTCGCGTGCTCCGACAACACCTCGAGGGCGTCGGGATAGGCGAGCGCACTCTCGAGCGCGGACACCAGCTCGCAGACCACTTCCTCGCTCTCGCCGACGAGCCCGAGGCACCGCCACAGGATCGACGCCGCGATGTCGGGCGCGCCGGCATCGATCAACGCGTAGCCGAGGTCGTAGAGCTGATCGGGGCTGTCGGGATCGCCGAGGGCCGTCAGCGCGAGGTCCCTCACCTGCTCTGCTCCACGCCGCCCCGCGAGCTCCGCGACGACGCCGAGCCAGCGCGGGAGATCGCGCGTCATCACGGTCTTGCCCGCCGGCCAGCCGAGCCGCTGACGCAGCTTGCCGAACGCCGCGTGAACGTCCCCAGCCTCGATCAGCCGATCGATCTCCGCGATCCCCGGCGGTTCGACGTCAGCCATGGGTGAGTCGCACCGAGGTTGCCCACAACGCCTCGCGTGCCGGTCGCGGGCGGGCTGTCGAAGCCGGCGGAGTTGCGGTGCCGTCGCTGAAGTACGTGCCTGTCGGATCGTCGACGGAGATCGCGCCGGCGAGCCGGATCGACGTCTTCGCACCCGACTCCGTGGTGCCGCCGGCGACCGGACCGAAGCCCTGGCGCAGCAGCTTGGTGCCGATCACGCCCGGGTGCAGGCTGTACGCGACGAGCCTCGACGGGTCGTGGTTCTCGGACAGCGAGAGCGCGTGCATCACGTTCGCGAGCTTGCTCTGCGCGTACGCGGCGTAGCCGGTGAAGGCCTTGGAGAGCGACAGATCGTCCTCGTGGATGCGACCGCGGGTGTGCGCGATCGAGGACACGTTGATCACGCGCGAGGGAGCCGCGACCGCCGAGGTGATCAACCGCTCCGCGAGCAACTCGGTGAGCAAGAACGGTGCGAGGTGATTGACGGCGAACGTCAGCTCGACGCCGTCCTCGGTCAGCGTGCGCTCGTTCGCGAAGATGCCCGCGTTGTTGACGAGCACGTGGAGATGCGGGATCCGCTCGAGGATCGCGGCGGCTCCCTTGCGGACCGCGGCCTGCGAGCCGAGATCGAACGAGATGCCTTCGAGCTCGGCACCCGGCAATTCACCGGTGAGCTGCGCGAGCGCGGCATCCACCTTGGGCTTGGTGCGACCGTGGACGATCACCTTCATGCCCGCCGCGGCGAGCGCGCGCGCGGTGGCGCGGCCGATGCCGTCGGTGCTGCCGGTGATCAAGACGGTGCGCGGTTCCACGCCCGGACCATAGGCAGGGATTTTCCCTCCGTGCAATCGGTCAGCGACGCTTCGCGAGCAACCGGATCAGCGCCGGCGGCACGCGCCGTTCGGCCATCACCTCTCGGCGCGCCCTCGGCTCTTCGGTCGGCTTCTCGATCACCGGCGGCAACGGGGTTACCCCCGTCCACGCCTCGAGCTTGGCAAAGGCGGCCTCGCGGTCGCCTTCGTCCAGGCGGTTGATCCGCGAGCCGTGCGAGCCCTGGGGCTGGACGAGCAGCAGCGAATCGGTCGCGTTCCCGAGCGTGTACTGGCCACCCGACCACGGATCGAACTCGCCGTAGATGAACAGCAGGCGATCACCCTCGGTCTTGACCCAGGTATCGATGTCCGTCATCGCCGCGCCGTCGTCGTAGACCGGCAGGTCGGGCGTCGGTAGCGCGCCGTCGTAGTCGGCGTCGCTGTAGATCGTGAACCCGTCGAGGTAGGTCGCGTTATCCGCCGGATAGCCGAGCTGCGCGTACGCCTGGTAGTAGTAGGCCTCGAACGCGGCGACCTGCTCGTCGTCGGAGTCGCCGACCGGCGCGACCTCGTCGAGGAAGTCGAACACGGCCTCGTCGCTCGCGGTGACCGCGGGGACCTCGCCGCAGTAGTCCACGCCGTAGTACTGCCAGAACGCCCACTCGACCGACGCGATCGAGACCTCGACGGCGGGGCCGAGCTTGATCCGGGTGTAGGCGTGGTTCGGTTGCGCGCCGACGCGGGCCTCGATCATCGCGCGGCGGTTCTGCAGCATCTCGATCGCCAGCGCACGCAGCGCGGTGCGGCAGCTCGACGGACCGATGCCGTCGACGAAGGCGGTGTAGCGCTCGTCGGGTGCGGCGAACGAGATCGGCGCGACGTACGGCACCGTGCCATCGACGTCCCCGGGATAGAACCGGCGGTGATACGTGGCGGTCATGCCGCCCTTGCTGCCACCCGTGGTGAGGAACGCGCCCGGATAGATGTCGCGCAGCGCCGCGATGATGACGTGCTCGTCGTCGGCCATCTGCTTGATCGTCAGCTTCGACCAGTCCGCCGGATCGGGTCGCGACGCGCCGAAGAACCGGTGCTCGATCGAGATCTGGTTCGCGAGTAGCAGGTTCGTCAGCTCGACCGGACGATCCTCGTAGTAATCGAAGTAGCCCGAGGTCTGCACGATCATCGGGGCGTCGACGTCGCGATGGATCAGCGAGACCTCCTGCTGGAACGTCTGCCCTCCAGGCTGGTCGTGGTCGGCCGGCTGGGTGAAGTGGAGGACGAAGTACGTGACCCCCGGGGTCGCCGTGTCCTTCTGCTCGACCGTCACGCCCGGGATGGCCTTCAGCTGATCGACCAGCTCCTTGGGAGCCTCCGGCGTGGGGTCATTGCTACAGGCGCAGAGGGCCAGGCACGCCAACGCTCGGTTCACCTGGCTTCTCACCGCCCTACCTTGCCACGGCGGGGTGACCGGACGATCTGGCAGCTTCCAACCAGATGCAACGTTGCCGCGGCGGCCCTTGGTCTGGTAGGCATTCGCCCCTATGGCACTCTCCGTCGGGATCGTCGGCCTACCGAACGTGGGCAAGAGCACGGTCTTCAACGCGCTGACCGCGGGTAAAGCGGAAGCGGCGAACTACCCGTTCTGCACGATCGACCCGAACGTCGGGGTCGTCCCGGTTCCGGATCCCCGCTTGAAGCGGATCCAGAAGCACATCCCCACCACGAAGGTCATCCCCGCGATCGTCGAGATCGTGGACATCGCCGGCCTGGTCAAGGGCGCGTCCGAGGGCGAAGGTCTCGGCAACAAGTTCCTCGCGAACATCCGCGAGACCAACGCCATCCTCATGATGGTGCGCTGCTTCGACGATCCGAACGTCATCCACGTGGCCGGCTCGGTCGACCCGATCCGCGACATCGAGATCATCGATCTCGAGCTCGCGCTCGCGGACGTCGAGAGCGCCGAGCGGCGGCTCAAGAAGGCGCAGGGCGCCGCGAAGACGGGCAACAAGGAGGGCAAGACCGAGCTCGCGTTGATCGAGAAGGTCGCCGCGCACCTCAACGCCGGCAAGGCCGCGCGGTCGCTCGACCTCACCGACGATCAGCGCAAGGAGATCGCGACGTGGGGGCTGATCACCGCGAAGCCCATCCTGTACTGCTGCAACGTCGGCGAAGGGGACCTGCCGAAGGGCAACCCGTGGAGCGATCTGGTGGTCGCGCGCGCCAAGCAGGAACAGGCCGGTGTCGTCATCCTGTGCGGCAAGGTCGAGTCGGAGCTCGCCGAGCTCGCCGAGGAAGATCGCGGCGAGCTGCTCGGCTCGTATGGCCTCACCGAGCCCGCACTCGCGACGCTCGCTCGTGAGTGCTACCGCCTGCTCGGCCTCCAGTCGTACTTCACGGCCGGCGAGAAGGAGATCCGCGCCTGGACGATCCGCAAGGGTGCGATGGGCCCCGAGGCCGCCGGCGTGATCCACACCGACTTCGAGAAGAGCTTCATCCGCGCGCAGGTCTACTCGGTCGACGACCTCGACGCCTATCACAACGAGGCGGCGATCAAGGCTGCCGGCAAGCTGCGGATCGAAGGCAAGGAGTACGTCGTCCAGGACGGCGACGTCATGCACTTCCTGACCTCGGCCTAGCGCGCGCAGATCGGGGACCGCGCTCGCAGATCGGGGGCCGCGCTCGCAGATCGGGGACCGCGCTCGCAGATCGGGGACGCGCTCGCAGATCGGGGACAGGATCCACCCCCGCAAGATGCTGCGATCACTTGGGATTTGGCGGCAAACGTAAAATTGCCCAGCACGGCATGATTTTACGTTTGGCCGAAATCGCAGAACGATCACGAGATGTTATGGGGGTAGATCCTGTCCCCGATCTGCGCCGCGTATGTCCCCGATCTGCGCTGCATACCGCTACTCCCCGATCTGCGCGTGATTAGAAGCGTCCTCGCAGCGACATCGAGTACGTCATGCCGCGTGTGTCGAGCTTGCCGACGCCGGCGAACGTCGTCGAGATCGAGAGCTCCTCGTCGGGGCGATCGCCCGGCAGCGCGTGGAGCTCGGCCGGCACCGTGACGATGTAGCCGACATCGAGGCCGAGCGAGACATCGAGCTTCTTGCCCTCGGAGAACCGCAGCTCGCCGCCGAGCGACGCCGCGAGGTACGGCGACCAGTGGGCGTCGTCCGCGGGCGTCATCTCGTCCTGCTCGACCCGCAGCGAGGTCCGCGCCATGCCGAGCTCCGCCTGCCCGACCACGGAGAACCACCGAAAGATCGGCGCGTCGGTGCGCACGCCACCGCCGAGCAGGTGCTGCTGCAGCGTCGTGTCGAGAGAGCCGAACATCGTCCCCGACGCGGCGCCGTAGACGTAGCGACCGAACAGCCCGACATCGAGCTCGCGGTGCTTGATGGTGGTCGAGGTCAGGCTGCGCCCGACCGTCATCCGCACGCCGGGCATCGAGTCGGTGGTGACGACCGCCGCGGAGGTGTCGCCGAACCAGCGGATGTGCGAGCCGATGTCGAACGAGTACGTCGCGGTGCGTTCCCCGTCGACGTTGTCGGCCGAAGCGATCGAAGGAAGGAGTAGAGCGAGGATGGCGAGCGACTTCATGGCGACTCCGTCTCGAGCAAGCCAGCGAGCAAGAAGCCCGAGAGCACGTGGGCATCCTTGCGTTCGCTGGAGGTAGTGGGAACGACGGTGGCGCGACCGAACGGATCGCCGTGGTCGACGATCAACGCGCCGTTCGCGAGCGCGTAGACCTGGCGCGGCGGGTAGTCGAGCCGGAGGTCCGTCGGGTGGAGGTTCGACAGCTCGAGCATGCCGAGGCGAGGGACGCCGGTCGTGGTGCCGACGAGGAAGTCGCCGGCGGGCGTGAACGCGTAGGTATCGAGGCGACCGATGCCCTGGAGCGGCGACACCGAGCGGAGCTCGACATCGAGCATGCCGAGCACGGTGCGGTTATCGTCGTGCACCATCATCGCGAGGTCGCGACCGGGGACCGGGGAGAGATCGCGCACCGGCTCGCCGACCTCGATCGTCTCGAGGTCGAGGCGTGCCAGCGGGTTGGCGATGTCGACGAGCGACAGCGAGTGAACACGCGGCATCGGAGCGCCGAGCTGCGCGAGGACGGCGGTGGTCGCGGGCTCGCCGTTGCCGGGGAACACGACGATGCGGTCGATCGGATCCGGGGTGCCGACCTTCCTGAACTGCGCGGTGTCGGCGTCGATGATCACGAGCTCGCGGGTCGCGGGCGTGGCTGCGAGCACGTAGCGCAGCCCCGACGCGGTATCGAACACGGCGATGTCACTCGGTGCACCACCGGCGCCGAGCTCGGCGAGCAGCGGGTGGTAGTCGTTCGCGGTCGGGTTGCTGGCGCTCGGTGGATCGTTGATCAACACCAGCTCGAGCACGTCGCGCGCGCCGTCGGAGCGCATGTACGCGGTCGCGGTGTTGGGCGCGAACACGAGCTCGCGCGGCAGCACGTTGGCACCGGCGCCATCGAGCCGGATCGTGACCTCGTCGCGATCGGGATGCGAGGCATCGACGATGGTGACGATGTTGCGGGCGAGCACGAACGCGAAGATCCGCTCCGAGGGATCCGCGGCGCCGGGCACGGCCATCCGGGGCGAGAGGACGATGCCCGACGGTGCCGATCCGAACGAGCGGATCGTCTTCATCGTCGGGTTCAGGGAAGATGATGTCTCGTCGGGCGGCCGGGTGAGATCGATGAACGCGAGCTCGTTCGGGTTACGGAAGAAGCCCTCGGCATCGGGGCCGGCCTCCGAGAAGTACGCGACCGCGATCCCGGAGTCGGCCGAGACGGCGATCCGATCGAACGGCGAGCTCACCGGGTACGCGAGCGGCCGCGACGTCGGATCGCGTACGTCGACCACCCACAGGATCGGATCCTCGTCGATCTGACCACGGGCGAGCGCTTCTTCGCCGCGCGTCACGATCAGCACGCGCTCGCCATCGGGCGTCGGGGCTGCGAAGACAGGGCGGCGTCCGATCTTCCAGGAATGGACCGTGGGATGACCGTCGTCGCTCGCGTCGATCGCGACCACGCGATCGAGCGCGGAGTCGATCCAGGCGAGCTGCCGCTTGAGAGGCACCGGGCCGATCAGCACGCGCTCGCGATCGATCGCCGGTGGGCGGTCCGCCGCGCACGCGACCAGCGCGAGTAGAGACAGGGTGAGTAACTTCATGGCGTGGCTCCTAATCGATGATCTGGCTGTTGAGGTCGAAGCCCGTGAGGGTGCGGACCTGGTTGGTCTCGACGTCGATGAAGCTGACGCGACCGAGGTTGTGCCTCTGCGAGACGAAGATCTTGTTCGAGTCCGGCAGGACCCCGACCGCGTCGGGCGGCGAGCCGAGCTCGATCGTGCGGACCACGCCGCTATCGAGCTCGATCTGCTGGACCGCGACGAAGGCGCCCTCGGCGTCGCCACCGTCGAGCGTGACGTACGCGCGCGGTGCGGTGGTCGCGAACGTGAACAGCTTCGGGTTGACCTCGGTGATCTGGAGCTTCGAGAACCCGGTCGCGATGTCGAGCACCGAGTAGCCGGGCTTGCGATCGATGTACTGGTCGAACGTGGTCGCCTGCTCCGGATCGCCTGGGGCGCGCGTGTGGAGCACGACCGCCTTGGTGCCAGTGGGGTCGAAGCCGACGGTGAGCACCGACTTCTGGAGCGGGTACGTGTGCCGCGGGAAGCTCGGCTGGTCGAGCTCGACGACGGTGATCCGCTCGTCGAGTGACGCGTTGGTGAACAGCAGCCCGCGCTTGCCATCGGCCGACAGCACGAGGGAGCCCGAGGTCGCGTTCGCGAGATCGATGAACGTGATGCCGGTGGGATCGACCGCGTCGCCGGGGATGTCGATGATCGCGAGGCCGGCGTTCGGCGCGCGAAACACCGCGTAGACGCGCGAGCCGTCGGGCGCGAGATCGAGATCGCTGGGGACGCCGGGCAACGGGATCGTGGTCGCGACACCCGCGGTCGGACCGAGCAAGGAAACGACGCGGAGCTCGGCGACGCCGGGGCGACGGATCACCGCGAACTGGCCCGAGGCGACGACGTCCACCTCGACGCCGGTGGTGTCCGCGAAGACGTCCTCCATGATCGGGATCGGCGGCACGATCGTCGGCCCGCCCGCGGTCATCGCCGGCAAGTCGATCACGGAGATGCCGTCGTCGGTGACCACGAACGCGTAGCGGCCCGACGCGTCGTGCTCGATCTCGCGCGGGCGGAAGCCGACGGTGAGATCGACCGAGCGCTGCGACTGGACGGCGAGCACGGTGACGTCCTGGAACGAGCCGACCTCGCCGACGGCCTCGAGGCCGCCGGCGTCGATGATCGCCTTGTTGAGATCGAAGAACGCGACCGCGTGCTTGCCACCGGGGGCGACGGCGAGACGATTCAGGTTCGGCAGCGTCGGATACAGCTCGCTGGCCACACTGCCTGTCGACGCACGCACCACGGTGGCGGCGGCGTTGCGGCTGTCGAGCACGACGGCGGTGTCGGTGTCGGGGAGCGTGGCGAGGATCTTCGGCTGATCGCCGACCTCGACGGAGACCACCTCGAGGTTGGTGCCATCGATCTTCGCGAGTCGATCCTGGTCGGTCATCGCGACCCAGACGTAGCGGCGCGAGCTGATCGGCTCGGACAGCTTGTATTCGACCTCGGGTGGCGGCGGCGCATCGCCGGTCGTCCCCGCATCGGTGGGTGGCGGTGGCGGCGGCACGCAGGTGCCGAACTCGGAGCAGATGAACCCGACCGGGCACTCGCTCGACGAGAAGCATTGAGGTGTGCCGCCACCGGGTGCATCGGCGGTCGGCGAGGCGAAGTCGCCTTCGAGGCCGCCGCCACACGCGGTGAGTGCGGCAGTAACTAGAGTCCCGACGAGCAAGCGCATGAGTCCCTCCGCAGGGACCCTTGACCACGGATCGTGCCGCGCGAACCGACGGGAGGTCGATGGGTTAGCGATCGCGCGTCGGCCGCTGGCCCTCGACTCGCGACATGCGTGTCACGGCCGCGGCGAATCTCCGAGGGTTCACATCCCGGGGATGCGGAGCTGGATCAGGCCGAGCATCGTACGGCCATTCGGCGCCGTGATCGGCTGACCGGACAGCGGTGTCGACGTCGCGATCGCCGTCCCCTGCACGTCACGCACAGTCAGCGAGATCGTGTAAGCGCCCACGACAAGGGGCGTCGTGAAGCCGCTGACGGCGTCGCAGTTGCGCGAGTCGAGCGTGCCGTTCGGGGAGGTCGAGATCTCGACGGTGTCGACGTTCGCCTGCGCGCAGTCGAGCACGTTGTTGGTGACGTCGCCGACGAGCAGCCACGACACCTCGAACACACCGCCGTCGTTGACGAACATCGTACTGAACGTCCGGTCTCCGAACCGGAGATCGATCTGCTGTGGCAACGAGAACGCGAACGTCTCGACCGTGTCGGCCGACTTCGAGATGGCGGTTATCGTGTAGCGATCGCGCGGCAACGCGACCGTGGTCGCGTTGGTGCTGCACTCGAAGAACTGCTCCTGCGTGCCCGTCAGCTCGCCGACCGCGAAGATGTCGATCAGCGGGAAGTCGACCGGGCAACCGGTGACGGTTTGATCGACATCCTGGAACACCCAGAAAGCGGTCAGCGCACCGATGTTCGGCCTCTCGCGCTGGCAATCCGCCGAGCAGCCATCGCCCGGGATCAGATTGCCGTCGTCGCACTCCTCGAACTCGTCGATCCGGCTGTTGCCGCAGTTCATCGCGATGCACTGATCGCAGCCGTCGTCGGCGACGTCGTTGCCGTCGTCGCACTGCTCGCCGAAGTCGACCACGCGATCACCGCAGCGCGGCGGCGGGGTCTCGCCGTGCTCGCAGGCCGAGATCACGAGCCCGATCGCGATGACGCTCCACCTTGTCATCCTGGTCTCCTACCCACGAAGATACACCGTCGTGCTCGCCGGTCTCCTCATGGTCACGCTCGCCGCGGCCTCGTGGGGCACCTGGAGCCTGTTCCTGCGTCCGACCGGGCTGCCACCGTCGGTCACCAGCCCGTTGCTGTTCCTGGTGATGGGGCTGGTGGCGTTGCCGTTCGCGCTGCGTGGGCCGAAGGTCGAGTGGACCCGTCGCAAGGTCCTCCTGATCCTCGCGAACACCGCGTTCGACGTGCTGAACATCCTCACGTTCTTCGCGGCGATCCACGTCACCACCGTGGCGATCGCGGTGCTCTCCCACTACCTCGCGCCGATCCTGATCGCGCTCGCCGCGCCGAAGATCGACAAGAGCCCGAGTCATGGAATCGTGCCGGCGGCGATGGTCGCCCTCGCCGGCCTGGTCATCATCCTCGAGCCGTGGGCGACGCCCGCCGACGGGGCCGCGCTGGGGGCCACGCTCGGCGTGTTGTCGGCGACCTGTTACGCCGGCAACATGTTCGTGGTCCGTCGGCTCGCGCTCGAGGTCGGGCCGAGCAAGGCGATGTCCTATCATTCCCTCGTCGGGGCCGTGCTGCTCGCGCCGCTACTGGTCGTCTACCCGGGAGAAATCGCACCCGCCGACGCCGCCCTGTTGTGCGCGGGGGCGGTTGTCCTCGGGGCCGGTTCGGGGGTGATGTTCGCGATCGGAGTTGCTCGAATCGGCAGTGCCCGTGCGGCGGTGCTCACCTTCGCCGAGCCGCTGGTGGCGGTCGCCGTCGGCGTGCTGGTGTGGGAGGAACCGCTCCGGCCGCTGGCGATCGTCGGCGGTGCACTCGTGCTCGGCGCAGGTATCCACGTCGCTCGCAAGAAGCGCTAACATGCCGCCACCCATGCCACCGCGCGTCACGATCGCGATGCCCGCCTTCAACGAGGAGCACTACATCGAGGCGTGCATCGCCACGGTGCAGCGCCAGGACTATCCCGGTGAGCTGATCGAGATCTTGGTCGCCGATGGCCGCTCCACCGACAAGACGCGCCAGATCCTCGACAGGCTCTCGTCCGTCGATCCGCGGATCAAGCTGGTCGATAACCCGGCCAAGCTGCAGGCCGCCGGGCTCGGGCTGATCGTCAAGCAGTCCACCGGCGACATCATCGTTCGGATGGACGTCCACGCCGAGTACGCGCCCGACTACGTGCGCACCTGCGTCGAGACCCTCGAGAAGACCGGCGCCGACAACGTCGGTGGTGCGCAGCGCGCGAAGGCGAAGACGTTCTTTCAGCGAGCGCTGTGCGCCGCGCTCGCTTCGCCGCTGGGCGTCGGTAATGCGCGCTATCGCAACTCCGAGGAGGAAGGCTTCGTCGACACCGTGTTCCTCGGCGCGTTCCGCCGCCGCGTGTTCGAGACGATCGGTCTGTGGGACCCCGGCGCGATCACCAACGAGGACGCCGAGCTCAACCAGCGCATCCTCGACTCGGGCGGCCAGATCTATCTATCGCGCGACATCGTCGTGCACTACTTCCCGCGCGACTCGTTCAAGTCACTCGCCACCCAGTATTACCGCTACGGTCGTGGTCGCGCACGCACGCTGCTCAAGCTCGGACGGTTCCCGACGATGCGGCCGGCGATCCCGTTCCTGATGGTGAGCGGGGCCGCGGCGCTGCTCGCGATTCCACCGCTGTGGCCCATCGCGCCCGCCGCGTTCGCCACGTATGCGCTCGCGACGGGTGCCGAAGCCGTGCGCGTCGGAGCGAAGGTCGGCATCGGCGCGATCCCGACGGTGTGGGCGATCTTTCCGGTGCTTCACGCGGCACATGGTGCGGGGTTCGCGGCGGGGCTGTGGCAGTACCTGCGCAAGCCGGATTGGCCCGACGAGCCGGAGCGCGTACCGCCGCGCAAGGGTCATCTACGAGCGGTGTAAGCGCGACCTGTCGTCGTCCCCGTCGTCCGACTACCTATGCGCACCCTCGCCCTCGCCCTCGTGATCATGGCTGCCACGCTCGCCGGATGCAGCAAGAAGGCCGAGAGCCAGAAGCTGCGCGACACTTACCACTGCTGGGAGATCGGCTGGCAGATCGTCGACACCTGCTACTCCCGCGGAGGCGCTGCGGAGTGCTCGGAGTGGGCCGACGACTGGTTCGAGACCACCAACACCGGCATCACGGTGCTCGATAGCAACAAGGCATTCGCCACCGATCGCCAGAAGTGCGCGCAAGACGCGGTTCGCGGCCTCAGCGTCTGGAACCAGCTCGCGGCCGACGACATGAGCGACGACATGGCCGAGGCGCTGCAAGCGCTCCAGGCTGCGGTCAAGGCGAAGGACCTCGCGGCGATTCGCAGCGCACGGACGAAGGTCCGCCTGCTGCTGGATCTCTCCTAGCGGAGCTGTGATTTGACGACACGCTGATCGAGCCGAAGCGATCGATCTCGCTTCGTGATCTTGTCGATCGTTTCTCTGATACGGGACCCTAGTCTGGCATCCGCGCCTTGCCGGCGTCGATCCGGATCAGCTCTCGGATCTGCGCGAGGCGAACACCCTCGGCGACGCGCTCGCTGACCTGCGGCGTGATCCGCGCGAAGCCGATCAGGCGCGCCGCATCGCGCACCAGCTCCTGCGTGCCGATCGAGCTCGATCGTTCGACCACGATCCGCGCGGCGGCCGCCAGCTCGGCGAGTGGAATCTCCGCGATCTCGCGCTTGCCGGTCACGCTGCCCGACGTGCCTGCGACGCGAACCGCGGGAACACTCGCCGGATCCTGATCGAGGCGCCACACGATGTCCTGCTCGTCACCCAGCTTGCCTCGACCGTCGAGGACCGCGCGGATCTGATCGGTGACGCGCGGCGTGACACGGCCGATGCCGAAGTAACCACCGACGCGACGCGCGAGCAGATCGACGTGCATCGGCGCTTCGGCGGCGAGCACTTGCTCGATCACCTTGCGCAGCTCAGGCAGGTGGCGCGGCGCGAACAGATCGTCGGGCGTCCGTCGGCCCGGCGGAATCGCGGCGGCGACGTACGGGCCGATCGGGATCTGATTCCTCGCGATCCTGATCGGTGCGCTGCCCGCCGCGAGGGTCGGCATCGTCTTGAGCGTCTCGGGGATCTCGGAGATCGGCCCCGATGCTTCGCGCGAGAGGACTCGCCCCGACGGCGCCGACGCCACGGCCACCGGCACGGACGACTGCATCGGGTCCGGCGCGATCCGGCGCTCGGTGCCCCGTGCGACGCGCGGCTTCATCACCGGCGCGGGAACGCTGCGGCGACGCGTGGCGGCGATCGCGGTGACGATCGCGGCATGCGCGCGCTGGATCTCGTACTCGGGGTTCGCCCACCAATCGAGCGACCAGATCCGATGCAACCGCCAGCCGAGCTGGCCGAGCACCTGCGCGCGGAGCCGATCGCGATCGCGCGCGATCGGCGCACTCGCATAGGCGCCACCGTCGGTCTCGATCGCCAGCACGTAGCGATCCGGATCCGCCGGATCGAGCACCGCGAGATCGATCTTGTAGCCACCGCTGCCCACCTGGTGACGAACGGCCCAGCCGCGATCGGCGAGCGCCCGTGCGATCGCGTCGGTGAAGGGGCTCGCCGGTGCGGGTGACGCCGCCGGCGAGGCTGCCGTGCGGGCGACCAGCGAGGCGAGCGCGCCGTCCTCCGACAGGAGTCCCGTGCACAGCACCAGCTGCTCGCGCGCGCGGGTCAGCGCGACGCACAGCCGGCGCGGCTCGAGCGACAGCGTCTCGTCGAGCACGACCAGCACGACGTCGCGCGACAGTTGCTGCGCATCGATCACGTGCTCGATCGCGAGCGGTTCCGTCAGGGCATCCAGCAGCGGCTCGTCGCGACGAGCGTCCTCGACCAGATCGAGGATCTGATCGCGCAGCGCGCGAGAGAACGTGATCAGACCGAACGAGCGCCCCTGGTTCGCCGGATCGCGAAGCCGCCCGAGCAGCTCGGCGACGAGCTCCGGAGCACGGCCGATCGGCCGTCCAACCAGGCCCAGGTCCGACGAGGCTTGCACCGCCGGAAACAGCTGGAGACGGTCGCCGTAGAACCGCTCGTTCGCGTACGCGATCACGTCCTCGTGACGCGCGCGGTAGTGCCAGCCGAGCCGGAGCTCGGGCAGCCGCGCTGCGAGCGCATCGGCGAGCAAGCCGTCGGCCTCGACGGAGCGGTCCCCGCGCACCATCGCGAACGGAGGCAGCAACTGCGAATCGCCGACGATCACGGCCGAGGTGGCCCGCGACAACGCGCCGATCGCCGCCGCCGTTGGCAGCTGCGAGGCCTGCGCGAACACCACGACGTCGAACGTCAGCGCGGGATCGAGAAACTGGGCGAGGGCCGCCGGCGTGACCGCGATGCACGGCGCGATGCGCGGCAGCACCAGCGGAATGCCGGCGAACATCTCGCGCAGCGATTGCGTGGGCCCGTCTCCGTACAATGGACCGGGCAATGGACCGGACGCGGGGTTGGCGGACGAGCCAACCCTGCGCCTGTCTCCGTACAATGGACCGGGCAATGGACCGGACGCGGGGTTGGTGGGGGAGCCAACCCTGCGCCCGACGGCACGTAGCTCGGCCAGGAGCGCACCGAGCTCGGTGTCGGGGTCGAGCTTGCCGGGTGGCACCGCGGGAACTCGCTCGGCGAACCGCACCAGCGCGCGACTGCGCACCATCGCGAGCGCCGCGCGATCGAGATCCGCGAACGCGGCGGCGTGCGCGTGATGCGCGGCACCGTCGGCGACCTGGCTGTCGGCGAGCTCGGCATCCGCCCACGACAGCAGCGTCGCGCGCTCCCAGGCCGGCGCGAGCTCCGCGGCGGCGAGATCACCGCGCTCGATCGAGCCCACCGCGGGGCCGACGCCCGACGCCAGCGCGTGATGGCGCGCGTCGTGGAACGTCACCCAGTCGACGAGCTGATCGATCGCGTGGCGCAGTGTTGCCGTCTTCTCGAGCAGCCAGCCGAGATGATCGCCGTCCTCGCGGGGTTGCGCGATGCCGGTCGAGCTCGCCAGCTCGTCCAGCGTCCCGGCCCACCGTGCGACCTCGCGACCGAGGCGTGCCAGGACGACGATCGCGATGTCGTCGCCCGGCCCCGCCACGTGCGCGACCAGCGCGCGCCACGCAGCCTCGCGCTCCTTCTCACCACCGACCACGTCGACGGCGTCGAAGGTGGTGCGCAGCTCGCTGCCCCACTTCGAGGCGGCATCGATCGCTTCGAGATCGAGCGTCAGGGTGGAGCCACCGAGCTCGCCGAACCACCGGCGCGCAGGCTCCGCCGCAGCCTCGAGGGCCGCACGACACGCGCGTTCGGCGATCACCGCCTCGAGCGCCTCGATCATCGACGCGTCGATCTCGAGCTGGAGGGGTTGCGCGGCCGCCTTGACCTCCGCGCGCGCGGTGCGCAGCGCGACGAACCGCACCGGCGCCATGCTGTGCGTCCACTTCTTGAGCTGCGACCACAGCCCCGTTGCATCGATGCCATCGACGGCATCGGTGAACCGATCGCGGACCTCCTCGACGAGGGCGCGATGGCGGCGGGCGAGCTGGAGGAACGCGTGTGGATCGCGCGGCGTCTCGATCGAGGACTTCTCCCCACCGCGGGCGCGGATCAGCGCGATCTGCTCGTCGAGCTGGTCGCTCGCACGTGCCCGCGACGCGGTCAGCAGCTCGGCGCCGGGTCGCGGCGACGTGGCCGCCAGCGTGCCGAGGGCACCGAGCGCGAGCAACTGCTCCCTCGAGCGCGCGACCAGGTTCGGGATCAAGCTCGCGACATCGCGCACCGCCGTCGTCAGGGCGGCCGCTGCGGCCGCGGCCTCGTCGATCGCCCGCAGCGCCCGACCACGACCGTCGGGTCCGAAGGTCTCCTTGGTCAGGGTCGACGCGCGCCACGGATGGCTGGTCACCGGATCGACGCGCACGGCCGCGGCCGCGAGCTGGGCGACGGCCGCCAGTCGGCGCTCGAACGTCGCGGCGTCGAGCCCGACCGCGTCCATGTCGGCGACCGCCGCGCGCGGCGTGGTGCGGAGCTCGACCAGGCGGCCGAGCACGTCGTGCAGCGAGCGACCGAACGCACCGATCCGGTGCAGCGAGGTCGCGTGGCTATCCAGCACGCCGCGCAGCTCGTCGAGCCGCGTGCCGTTATCGTGCAGCTGCGGTGCGTGCGGGCGGAACGCGCGCGACACCACGCGCTCGAGCTGCGCCAGGGCCGTGCGCGAGGTCAGGTTCAGCACCAGGTCGCTGAGCCCCACCGAGGCCAGGCGCTCGCGGATCGCGTCGAGCGCGGCCGGCTTGTCGGACACCAGGAGCACCGACGTGCCGTTGCTGGTGCAGTGCGCGATCAGGTTCGCGATCGTCTGCGTGGCGCCGGTGCCCGGAGGCGCCTGGAGCACGAACGTGGCCCCGAGCCCGGCGGCGGCGACCGCCTGGAGCTGCGTCGCATCCGCGTCGAGTGGCGCGAGCAGGCTACCGAGCTCCGCGCTGCCGGGACGACCGGTGACCGCCGAGGCCGCGGCGCCCGAGGGCTGCGCGAGGACCGTGCCGAGGGCGAGCTGCGAGACCAGCGGGTGCGCGAGCAGCGCGTCCTCTCGACCATCGAGGTCCCGCCAGAGCGACGCCTGCGCCGGGGCGAAGCACCCGAGCAGCGCCGTGCGTTCGACCTTCCAACCCGGTCGCGTCAGGGCGATGCCCTCGGCCGCTTCGAACAGCGTCGCGAGCTGCGCGACGCTGCCGGCGAGCACGAGATCGAAGTCGCGGCGCAGCTTCTCGACCAGCACGGGGTTGAGCTGCGGCTCGAGCCAGCCGGGCTCGTTGGCCGACAGCAAGCGCCCCTGATCGATCGCCACCGGCCACAGCGCGAGCGGCGCGCGACGTGTGCGATCACCACCGTCGCTCCACGTCAACGCGCCGAGCGCGATCCACAGCGCGTGCTCGCCCCGCGACGAGGCGGCCTCGCGACACAGGGCGATCAGCTCGCGCTGGAGCTCGGCCGGCGCCAGCTGCGCCGACAGCGTGCCCTCGCCAAGCGCCCCGGTCCCCGCCTCGATCGCCAGCCCGCCACCGGCGGCGAGCGCGGCTGCGAGCGCGATCGGCTCGGCGGTCAGCTCGAGGCCAAACGCGTCGATCAACGGATTGTCGATCGACAGATCCAAGAGCGACGCCTTCCACGACTCCATGCGCGCACGCGCTGCGTTGGTCACGTCCGCAGACTAGTGCGATTCGTCGACGGCTTCGAACAACCTGCAGTGTCTTGAACTAGGGGAGATCTCTCGGAGATCCCGGGGCACCGAGGAAGCGGCGCAGGCACCGCCCGCTTTTCCTGGTCACATCTGGCCCGCTCGGACACTACCCCGCTATGAAGCTGACCACGTCCTGGCCCTCCCTCCTCGTCCCGTTCGCCCTCCTCTCCGGCTGCGTCGATGATCCTACGCTGTCCGACGATCCTGACGAGCTGGGCGAGACCGCACAGGAGGTCACCTCGACCGCACTCAGCAGCTTCACCTGCTCGTCGAGCAGCCCTCCCTGCAACTTCAATCTCGGCACCGCCACCAACCGTGCCTGCTTCCTGTCAGGCATCCGCGGCGCGGCGGCTGGCTCGCTATCGGTGATCGGGTCCAACGGCACCGACTACATCCTCACCGTCTACGCGCCGAGCAACGGCGTCCCGATCACGGTGACGACCACGTGCGTGATCCCAGCATCGAACGTCACCAGCACGCTGTGGAACACCAACTTCGGCGTCCCGTCCGTGCAGATCCCCAACACCACGGCGTCGACGCGGTGCTTCTTGTCGAAGTTCTCCAGCCAGGCCGGCGGGCTGACGAACTACAACGACTCGATCCGGACGTGGCGCGATTCGAACGGCAACTGGTTCCTCGGCGGAACCCGACAGACCGGCTATCTCTCCGGCGGCGCGATCTGCTTCGACGGCGCGACCAACAAGGGCGAGTGGTCGTGGGGCCAGGCCGTCCCCGGCTCGATCACCGGCAACCTCGCCTCGAACGCCGGTGGTGGGGTCGCGTGTGGCCTGACCGAGCTCGGCGGCGTGTTCACCACCAACGCCGGCAGCGACGGCGTCCACCTCGGCTTCAACTCGGCCGCGAATCAATGGATCTGGACGCTCGTCAACTTCAAGCACGCGTTCGCGAACTGCATCAAGTAGTACTGTCGGCGCGTGTCGCTGACGGTTCCACCACCCCTATCCTCTGCGACGCGCTCGCCGATCGAACGCTGGGGCCTCGACCCGCACGTCGTTCATCTCAACCACGGATCCTTTGGCGGCTGTCTGCGCACGGTGCTCGTGCGCGCCGCCGAGCTCCGGCAGCGGCTCGAAGCCGCGCCGATGAGGTTCTTCGTGCTCGACTGGCAGCGCGAGCTCGATGCCGCGCGTGAAGCGCTCGCCGCGTTCGTGCATGCACCGAGCGATCACCTGGTGTTCGTCCCCGGATCGACCACCGGGGTGGCGCTCGCGTTGCACTCGATCCCCTGGCAGACCGGTGACGAGATCATCCTCACCGATCACGGCTACCGCGCGTGTCGCAACCAGGTCGAGCGCCTCGCCGCGGCGCGGGGGGTGAAGATCGTCACCGTCACACTCGCGCTTCCGCTCGATCACGATCAGGTCGTCGAAGCGTTCTCCACCGCGATCACCTCGCGCACCCGCGCGATCCTCGTCGATCACGTGACCAGCCCGACCGCGTTGATCCTGCCGGTCGAGCGGCTCGTCGCGCTCGCGACCACGAGTGGCGTCACCACGATCGTCGACGGCGCGCACGCGCCGGGCCAGCTCGAGCTCGACGTCGCCGCGATCCGGGCGACCTACTACACGGGCAACTGCCACAAGTGGATGTGCGCGCCGAAGGGCACCGGCTTCCTCGCGATCGCGGAGGGCGCACCTGCCATCCCGCTCGTCACCTCGCACGGTGCGTCTCCGGAGTACGGCCTGGCGAATCGGCTGCACGCCGAGCTCGACTGGGCCGGAACGCATGACCCGGCCGCGCACCTTTCGGTGCCCACCGCGATCACCGAGGTCGGCGCCGAGGGTGGCGGCTGGTCCGAGCTCCGCCGGCGTAATCACGCGCTCGTGCTCGACATGCGTCGCCGCTTCGTCGACACGCTCGGTCGCTCGACGCCGGTGCGGTCGCTCGCACCGGATCACTGCATCGGCTCGATGGTCTCGATCCCGGTCACGCTGCCCGGCTCCGCCCTCGCACTCGAGCGAGAGCTCCTCGAGACCGGCTGGGAGGTCCCGATCGTCGACACGCCGAAGGGTGCGCTCGTCCGGCTCTCCGCGCACCTCTACAACCACGCGGACGAGGCCGCACAGCTCGCACGCCAGCTCGCCGAGTACGACGTGCGGCTCCGCTGAGCTCACGCCCGCGGTGTTAGTGGCTCTTGCCGTCGTACTGCGTGACGGTGAGCTTCGCCACGTCGACGCCGTCGATGCAGCGCGTGTTGATCGCGACCATCGGCCCCTTCGGACCGAGGCCGTGCGCGAAGGACTTGATCCCGCACACCTTGCAGAACGTGTGGTGGATGACGTGCTTGTTGAACAAGTAGTCGGTCAGCACGTCATCGCCCGCGTCGAGGGTGAACTCCGACGTCGCGACGAACCCGAGGAGCGTGCCCGCACGACCGCACATCGAGCAGTTGCATGCGACCACCGGCTGATCGAGATCGATCGTCACCGTGTAGCGCACGGCGCCGCAGTGGCAGCCGCCCTGGTACGGCTGGGCCGCCATCAGATCTTCTTGTTGCGGCGCTGCTGGAACGAGTACGGGCGATGCGACGAACCCTTCTTGTCGTCATCCTCCGACCCATCCACCGGCGTCCCGGTGAGCGGCTCTTCGGCGCCGGGCCGGAACTTGATCGACCCGAGAGGGCTATCGCCGACCAACGCGCGGTCGTGCGCACTGACCAGGTTCTCCATGCCGTCGAGCTTGTCGATATCGTCGAGGATGTCGTCGATGGTCGCGTAGCGCTCGCTCCGCGAATCGCGCGTCATCCGATCGAACACGTCATCGATGCCTTTCGGCAGCGTGGTGTTGATCTGCGATGGCATCGGCGAGCGACGCCCCGGCAACTTCCGCGTCAACAGCTCGTAGAAGATGATGCCGAGCGCGTAGATGTCGGTCTGCGGACCGCTCTGCATCGGATCCGAGTAGAGCTCCGGCGCCATGTACGCGACGTTGCCCATGCCGACGTAGATCTGGCGAATCACCGCGTGGTCGCGCTCGACGATCCGCGAGAACCCGAAGTCGCTGACCTTGATGTTGCCGTAGCCGTCGATCAGCAACTGCTCCGGCTTGAGGCCGCGGTGGAACACGCGCTGGGCGTGGGCCGCGCGCAACGCGTGCAGCGTCTGCAGCAGGTACTTGAAGACGAGGTCGACCGGAATCTCCTCGGCGTCGTTGATCAACCGGCGCGCCGAACCGTTGGGCGCGAGCTCGGTCACGAGGTTCGGGTACTCGGTGTAGAGGTTGACGTCGTGGATCGGCAGGATGTTCGGGTGCGCGAGGTTGCCCCACGCACGCACGACATCGGTGAACCGCCGCGTGATCTCGTTGCGCTGGTCCTCGCTGAAGAAGCTGAACAGATCGCGGATCTCCTTGAGCGCGACCTCGCGATTGAGCGCGACCTGGCGAGCCCGATACACGGTGCCCATCCCGCCGGAGCCGATCGACGCCAGCTTCTCGTAGCGGTTCTCCATCTCCCCCCCACCGAGCTGGATCTCTCCGCCCACCATCGCCTGTGGGCGACCGCCCGATGCTGTCATGGTCGGTTTCACCATCGGGAGGTCCTTCCTGGGCAGTGGGCCAGATCCGGAAACTTCTCGCTGCGGCATCGCTGCAGCCGACGACACCACACCGGACTGCGTGCCCATCGGCGGCGCCGCGCCCGGCACCGCCATCGCGCGGCTCTGCCGGAGCTTCTTGAAGTGACTGACGGCGCGCTCGGTGAACTCCGCGAGGTTGCCCCCATTCACCACGGTCTCGCCCTCCGGCGAGACCTCGAGGCTCTCGTTGCCGCGATCGTGGCGGAGGTATCCCGACTTCTCGAGGAAGCCGATGTACTCCTGGAACGGAATCGACACCGCTCCCTCGCAGACGCGGCGGATGTCGTCGTATCGGTTCTGGCGGCCGTAGCGCGCCTCCGCCATCACGTTGGCGAGGATGAACCGAGCCTCCTCACAGAGGACTTCCTTCGTGACTTTGGCTCGGCCTTCCATCAGGCCGAATTGTAGGCCTCGCAACGGACGAGAATCAATTACGCGGGGCGCTCAGGTGGACCTTCGGCGATTAGTCGATCCACCAGCGGGCGGTCGGCAGGGAGGATATCGAAGTCACCCGGCAGCGCCGTGGTGGCCATCCACGCGAGATCCGCCACCTCCACGGGACGTGGTTCTCCGTCGGTGATCCGGCAGGCGTACACCAGCATCACCAGGTCGAAGTCGGGATACGCGTGGAACAGCACGTCCCAGATCCGCCCGACCGCGACCTCGACGCCGATTTCTTCCCGCAGCTCGCGGGTGAGCGCCTCCACCGGTGACTCCCCGGCCTCGACCTTGCCTCCCGGGAACTCCCACTGCAGCGGCAGGGGCTGATCCGCGCGGCGCTGCGTGATCAGCACGCGCCCGTCATCACCGATGATCAAGCCCGCCACGACCAGCTTGCGCGTCATCGCAGCAGCTCCTGCCGATCGACCAACGGCGTCACGCAGGGTGGCCCGTCGGCGTGCAGGTAGTCGCGCACGCCGTCCCCGAGCGCGAGGAGCGTGGCCGAGCGCGTGCCATAGGTCGCGCTGTGGATGCAGTTCGCGGTCAGCTCGCGCGCGAGCGCCGCGGGCAGCTGCGACGGCGGGGTGTCGGCGAGCGAGACCCGCGTGTGATCCGCGAGCGCGGCCTGGAGGGGACCCGCGATCGCCGGCCAGGTCGCGTCCTGCGCGAGGGCGTGCTCGATCGCCGCGATCAATCTCCCGCAGCGCGGAAACCCGGGGGCACCGAGCCGATCGTTGCACAGCACGTGGATGCCGCGACCGAGCCGCTCGATCTCCCGCGTGCCTTGTTCGCGACGCGTATATGCGATGGAGACGCGCGACTCGCCCGCACCGCGCCACACGAGATTCATGCTCGCGTAGCGCGTCGGATCGATCGCCGCGACATACGCCTCTGGATCCTTCGCGGCGGCGAGCTCGAGCACCGCGTGACCGCGCGATCGCAGTCCCGGTGGTGGGGTCGCGAGCGCGAGCTGATTGGTCACGGCTGCGAACTGGCCGTCCGATTTCACCGCGAGCCACGTGCCGCCCGACAGCACGTCGACCCCACCTGCGAGATTGGGACCTAGCCGTTCGGGAGGCCGAGTTGGACGCGCGTACAGCTCGTCTCGGTTCGCGGCGATCGCGATCGGCGCACCCGAAATCACGTCGATCAAGATCGCGATCGTGCACATGCGCTCAACCCCTAACCCGACGAAAAACCAGGCCAAGAATCGCCTCCCTACCTTGCATGTCGATGCCTCGGCCCCTAGAGTGCGCCACAATGAGACTGTATCCCGGGAAGGTCGACACCATCGCCGCCGAGATCATCACCACGTTGGTCCAAGCCAGCGACATCGAGGTGAGCGATAACAACGAGGCACAGCTCGATGTGGCCGCCGTCCTCAAGGAATACATCCGGGTCGACAAGGAGCTGACCGAGCGCGCGAAGGACATCCTCGAGATTCGAGGCCTCCCGTATTCGCACCTCGGCCGCACCAAGCGCCAGCTCGCGGACCAGAAGGAATTCGGTCTGAACGAAGAAGGCCTGTCATGGATCGCCAACCAGATGCTCGAGGCGTTCATGTCGTCTCGCCATGTCGATGAGGTGTTTGCCGAGGACAAGGTCCTTCGCAACAAGATCAAAGACATCTGCAAGAAGCACATGCAGGTCGACGAAGCGATGGATCAGGAAGTTCGCGATCGCATCAAGAACCTCGAAGAAGGCACGTCGGCGTGGGATGTCGAGTACGCGAAGGTGCTCGACCAGATCAAGACCAAGCACGGCGTCAAAGAGTAAGCCTCTCCGACCACGCAGGCCCCGCCTCGACCGGCGGGGCTTTGTTCGTTTCGGATCGGTTCCGGATCGGTTCGGATCGGTTCCGGATCGTTTCGGATCGGTTCGTTTCGGATCGGTTCGGTTCGGCTCGTTGCGGCGCCTCGCTGTCGCGGATGGATTTCGGCAGGGCCTTGCCCACGACGGCAGCGCTCGACGCGGTGGGAGCGGAGGCGACATCGATCGATCCGCGCGAGACCGAGCTCGTTGATCACGACGCGCACGCGAAACTCGTTGGGAGAACCATCGCTGGATGACCCGCGGGTGGAGACCTGTCAACCTCCGCACGTGCACACCCGATCAGCCGACGGTAGCGAGATCTATTTCGAGGTCACCGGCAGCGCGGACACGGCACTCGTGTTCGTCGCCGGCTGGATGGGCAACGTGCGCTGGTGGGACGCGCAACGCGATGCGCTCGCCGCGGACTATCGCATCGTCACGCTCGATCTCGCGGGGCACGGCAACTCGG
>JANNBP010000435.1:0-4616 GCA_031385555.1 Deltaproteobacteria bacterium
ACCAGCGCGACAACGAGCGCCTGATCCACACGCTGCACCGCCTGCGCGACCTCGGCAACACCGTGCTCGTGGTCGAGCACGACGAGGCCACCATCGACGCCGCCGACTGGGTCGTCGACTTCGGGCCCGGCGCCGGCCGCCACGGCGGCCACGTCGTCGCCGAGGGCACCCCGCTCCAGATCCGCGACATCCCCGGCTCGATCACCGGCCGCTTCCTGTCCGGCGTCGAGCGCATCGAGGTCCCCACCGCCCGCCGGACCCCCCGCGGCCACATCACGTTGCGCGGCGCCCGCGAGCACAACCACAAGAACGTCGACGTCGATCTGCCGCTGGGCGTGATGGTCGCGGTCACCGGCGTGTCGGGCGCCGGCAAGTCGTCGCTGATCAACGCCACGCTCTACCCCGCGCTCAACCGCCTGCTTCACAACGCGCTCGAGCGGGTCGGGCCCTACGACTCGCTCACCGGCCTCGAGCAGATCGACAAGGTCATCGTCATCGATCAGAAGCCGATCGGCCGCACCCCGCGCTCGAACCCGGCCACGTACACCAAGGCCTTCGATCTCATCCGCGAGCTGTACTCGCAGGTCCCGACCGCGCGCACCTACGGCTACGGCCCGGGCCGGTTCTCGTTCAACGTCACCGCCAAGCAGGGCGGCGGCCGCTGCGAGGCCTGCGAGGGCGCCGGCGTGCGCGAGGTCGAGATGCACTTCCTCGCCAACGTCTTCGTGACCTGCGAGGTGTGCAAGGGCAAGCGCTACAACGACGCCACGCTGCGGGTGGCCTACAAGGACAAGTCGATCGCCGACATGCTCGACACCCCGGTCGACGAGGCGCTCGAGCTGTTCCGCCACCACAAGCAACTCGGCCGGATCATGCAGACCATGGTCGATGTCGGCCTCGGCTATCTGTCGCTCGGTCAACCCGCCACCACGCTCTCCGGTGGTGAAGCCCAACGCGTCAAGCTCGCCCGCGAGCTTGCCCGCGTACAGACGGGTCGCACGCTGTATCTGCTCGACGAGCCCACCACCGGGCTCCACTTCGGCGACGTCAAGAAGCTGCTCGAGGTACTGCAGCGGCTGGTCGAGAATGGCAACACGGTGCTCGTGATCGAGCACAACCTCGACGTCATCAAGACGTGCGACTGGGTCATCGACATGGGTCCCGAGGGCGGGGCCGCGGGTGGGGAGGTGATCGCCGTCGGCACGCCGGAGCAGATCGCCGACGTCGCCGCGAGCTACACCGGCCAGTTCGTCAAGCCGCTGCTCGAGCGTGCGAAGCCGAAGCGCGGCGCCGGGTCGCGAGGCTCGCAGCGGGCGGCGTCACCGCCGGCGTAGGCCCGCGCGTTGCACTCCCAGGTCGTGATGTCCGGCCAGACGCCCAAGTCCTACGACGAGATCACGCGCAAGACGGTTCCGGATCCCGAGGGCTCCTGGCGACCTACCGCGAACCAGGAGACCTCCGCGAAGGAGGCCGGTTACCAGGCGCTCGATGCCGGTGAGCAGGAGCTGCACGACCGTGTGCGAGATGCCCTGAGCGCGAACGGGATCGATACTTCGCGGATCGCGATCGAGGTCGTGCGCGAGCGCGTCACGCTGCGCGGCAGCGTCACGCAGGGCACCAAGCTCGACGACGTCGAGCACGCCGTCCACGGGGTCTCGGGCGTCGGCGAGCTGAACAACTCGCTCGTGTTCGACTAGGGGGCTGTCCACCCTTCACTTCGCTTCGTTCGGTCAGGTCAGAGCTCGGACTCGGTAAACGTCAAAACGTGCTCGATCGAACGCGAGCCGGTCGCGAGCATGACGAGACGATCGAAGCCGAGGGCGATGCCGGCGGATGGCGGCAGGCCTTCGGCGAGTGCAGCGACCAGCTTGTCGTCGATCGGATAGACCGCCCGGCCCCGCTCGCGACGGATCCGTTGATCGTCCTCGAAGCGCGTGCGCTGCTCCGCGGGATCGACGAGCTCGTCGAACGCATTCGCGAGCTCGAGCCCACCGACGTACGCCTCGAAGCGCAGCGCGGTGTTCGGATCGTCGGGTCGGCGACGCGCGAGGGCGGCCAGGGGCGTCGGCCAGTCGTGCAGGATCAGCGCACGCTCGAGCTGCGCTAGCTGCGGCTCGACCTTCGCGAGGAAGAGCGCGAAGAACGCGTCGTCCCACGCGGCGCCATCGTCGACCTCGATACCGACGGCGCGTACCTTCGCCACCAACTCCTCGGCGGGCTCGGCGCCGTGGAC
Organism: Deltaproteobacteria bacterium; assembly: GCA_031385555.1. Taxonomy (GTDB): domain Bacteria; phylum Myxococcota_A; class Polyangia; order Haliangiales; family Haliangiaceae; genus JABFXX01. Next base: position 2,234 of record JANNBP010000435.1, read on the forward strand.
ATCGACGCCACCCCACGTTTGCATCGCCTCGCGCACCGTCATCCGCAGCCACGGCGGCGTGACATCGCACGATCGATCGCCGAGTGAGACGGTCATCGTGCCCGTGATCTCGCGAACCACGCGCGAGACGAGCTGCTCGGTGTCCGTGATGATCGCGTCGAGGGACGCGCCCGCGCGATACCACTCGATCATCGTGAACTCGCCCGAGTGATGCGGGCCGTGCTCGTTGCCGCGGAAGCATTTACAGATCTGGAAGATCCGCTCGCAGCCACCGGCGAGGAGCCGCTTCATCTGGTACTCGGGCGACGTGATCAGGAAGCCGTTCCCCGCGCGCACGGCATCGAGGTGGATCTCGAGCCCCGGAGACGTCACGAGCAGCGGCGTCTCGACCTCGAGGAAGCCCTGCTCCGCGAAGAAGGCACGCGTCGAGCTCAGGGCCTTCGCACGGTGTTGCAGCGCGCGCATCCGCGTGCGCGGTAACCGAGCCACCTCGGTCGCGGGACCGGGATACGGCGGGCCCACATAGCGGCGCACGAGCGCGTACCCAGGAGCTCCCTCGTCCGGGAACGGCTCGTGCTCGGAGATCAGGTCGCCGGACTGCCAGTCCGCAGCGCCGAGCACCTGGATGTCTTCGCGCTCGAAGCGGACCGTCGCGACTCGTTGATCGATCGCGAGGACCCTGCCGAGCCGACTCACTGCTTGTTGACGCGCTCGACGTACTCGCAGGTACGCGTGTCGATCTTGATCGTGTCACCGACGCGGATGAACAGCGGCACGTTGACCGTGGCACCGGTCTCGACCGTGGCCGGCTTCTGCACGTTGCCCGAGGTGTCCCCCTTGACGCCCGGCTCCGAGGCCGTGATCTCGAGGAACACGAACGTCGGCAGCGAGACATCGACGGGACGCTCGTTGAAGAACAGCACCGTGACCGGCAGGTTGTCCTTCATCAGGTCGACGGCTTTGCCGATCAGATCCGTGGACATGGTGACCTGCTCGTAGTTGGTCTGGTCCATGAAGACCAGGTCGCCAGCTTCCTTGTAGAGGAACTGCATATCGCGCTGGTCGACGTTCGCCGGCTCGAGCTTCTCGCCCGATCGGATGTTCCGCTCGACGACGGCGCCGGTCAGCAGGTTCTTGAACTTGGTACGGGTGAACGCGGCACCCTTACCAGGCTTGACGAACTGGAACTCGACGACGTTGTACGGGTTCCCGTCCATCAGTACCTTGAGGCCCTTGCGGATATCCGACGTATCGTACATTTGCGGGCTGTTTACCCCGCTCGCGTCGGTGCTGTCAAACCTCGATCTCGCCCTCGGCCCGAACGTGAAATCCCGTGTATACCCACCGCGATGGATGCTTCCGCCCACTATCGCCAGCTGATCAAGCTGGGGCGTGACGAGTTCCTGGCGACGGCGGCTCCGGCGGCGCTCGTGCGTTACCGCAATGAGGGAGCGGCCGATGGTCTCGGTGCAAGCACGCTGACGCTCGACGAGCCGATCGACGAGACGCTCCCGATGGACGGTATCCACGGCTTCAACATCTCCGACATCGACATGGCGATTCATCCCCTCGCGAAGAAGGCCGGCGCGTCGTTCCCGGATCGGATCACGATCGGCCGGACGACCAATAACGATCTGGCGATCGCCGATCACTCGATCTCGCGCCTGCATGCCTATCTGCGTTCGCAGGCGACCGGCTGGGTGGTCGCAGACGCAGGGAGCAAGAACGGCAGCTGGCTCCGAGGCGAGCCGCTGGAGCCGAGAAAAGAGAAGCCGATCCGCTCGCGCGAAGTGCTGCGGCTCGGCGATGTCGACCTGACGTTCTATCTCGGACCCGATCTCTATCAGGTGCTCGGAGGTCGGCCGTGACCGTCGATAAATGGGACCGCCGCGCGCTGTGCGACGACGGAGCCTGCACCGGCGTGATCGGCGCGGACGGCACGTGCAAGACCTGCGGCAAGCCGAGCGCGGACTTCGGCGATCTCCGAAAGCCCGGTCGCGTCAGCTCGAAGGCGGATGTGGTCGAGGAAGAGGAAGAGAAAGAGATCGAGGCCGTCGAGACCCAGGCGTCACCTGCGAGGTTCGCGGCCACGGCGTCGAAGGTCACCACGTGGAACACCCGAACGCTGTGTCCCGACGGTGCGTGTGTCGGTGTGATCGGCGCCGATGGCCGATGCAAGGTGTGCGGGACGAAGGCCGGCGCGGACGCGAAGGGTGACGTCGAAGAAGACGAGGACGAGGAGAGCGACAAGCTCGAGGGTGACGACGGAGAGGACGCCGAAGACGGCGACGACTCCGAAGGCGAAGACGACGACGACGACGACGACGACGACGACGACGACGACGACGACGACGACGAGATCGCCCAGGACGGCAACGAAGAC
>JANNBP010000456.1:0-4877 GCA_031385555.1 Deltaproteobacteria bacterium
CTGCGTGCGTGGGGTCGCCTTCGGGCGACCGTCGAACCAGGTCGAGCCAGGAGCAATGCTGGTGCTCTGCATGACTGCCGCAGGGTCGTGCATCTGCGCGTACGTCACGATCGTCTCCCCGCCGCGCTTGTTGCGGATGGCGGACAGCAAGCGTGGTGGCGGGCCCGCAGCGCGAACGTAACGCACAGACGGATCGAACCTGATGGCCTCCGGAAGGCCATCTCCGTCGAGGTCGGTCAGATCGCCATCCAGCTCCCAGATGAGATCGGGACTGTTCACGCCAGCGGTCGTGAGCCGCTGCAAGCCCACATCGAAGCTGGGGTAGGCGACGGGCGACGCCATGAATTGACCACCGACGTTGAAGTGAACCTGCGGTGGGTTTCCCCAGCGGACGAGGTCGACGCGCCCATCTTGATCGACGTCGGTCATTCGCTGACGACTCGACGTGTTGCCGGAGAGGATCGGCTGACCGTAGGAATTGAGGTCGCGCACGATATTCGCGAGGGTCGAGTCGTTCGATGGTGCGAGATGGAACGGGGTCGTGAAGGTGTTGACCTTGCCGGTCGAAGTTGCCTCGGTGTCGCCGATCAGGTCGAACTTGTCGCGGCCGAGATGCATCGCGACGTTCGCGCCGAGGAAGATCCCCGAGGTATCGAACGTCCGGATCCAGTGATCGCTGAGCCCATCGCCGTTGAGGTCGAGCAGGCCGGTGTTTTCGTAGAGGTTGGTGAACGCCGGATCAGGGCCGACGGAAGCGAGGTTGTTGTACGGATCGTTTCGAGTCTGGAACAGGTGAAAGGTGGTGGAGAATCCGCCGGTGCCGTCCCCGAGCCACACGAGCCAGTACCAAGGAGCGACACCGTCCGTTGGACGTGGTCTCGCCACCACATCGAGGATGCCATCGCCGTCGAAGTCGATCACGGCATGGCGCTGCGCCATGATCGTCTTGCCGCTGAGGTTGGAATCTCCGCTATCGGATTCGAGCTCGACGGGCTGGTACTTGATCACGGGCGCCGTCGCGAAGGTTCCGTTGCCCTGGTTCTTGTAGATGAACCAAGGGTAGAGCCCTTCACATCGCGAGTACGGCGCGCGTTGCGTGGCGATCGGTGGAGTATTTGGTGGAGGAACAGGGATCTGGGGCGGAGGGATGTCTTTGAGGAGCTCGTAGCAGCCAAGCGATGGCGCCGCGGCGACACACGCATCGAGCGCGCTCTGGTTGACCGTGCACGCTCCGCCGACGGGGCAACTGCGCGCGGCGGTCGCGCACTGCGCGCTGATGTTCTTGCAGCGATCGACGTTCCCCGTCGGACAGGCGGGCCACGTGAAGGCCTGGTTTCCGGTCGTGCTCTGTTCGTCCCCGGTGACCGTGGTCATGTTGCCGCGCTCGATATCGTAGCGATCCGCGTCACCGTGCACAGCGGCGACCAAGTCGACGAGGCCGTCCGCATCCATGTCGAGCCAGCGGTAAGCGAAAGCCGTCCGGAAGTACCCGCTCGGTCCGCTGCCCGGCGTCGGGGTGATCGCAGTACCTCCGGGAAAACAATAGGGCCCCGGGTTGTTCGGCTGCGTCCCGGCTCCTTGCGTGCGTCCTGGATGGCAGTTGTTGGCCTGGCCCTGACCTGGGTCGTACGAGTTCTCGTATGCGGTGAACTGCCCATTCAGGGCACAACCCTCCTTGCCCTGACCGGTGACGTCGGCCGTCGTGCTCGATCCCGGCAGCGCTGCGTTGCCTCGCCATTTGAGCCTGGGCAACACGATGTTCGGGCTCAACCCCCCGAACCCGCTGACCGCCGAACCTTGGCCGTTGGGCGTTCCGAGGTTGCGCTGCCACTTCATGGTGCATTGGCCGCTAACGCCCGGACTCGAGGTGTTGATCACGCGATCCAGCAAGCCATCTCCATCGAGATCGAGGAGCATCGCTTCGACCGTGGGCCAACGATCGTCGTTGCGGCGGTATCCCCACGCGAGGTTGAACGAGCCGAACGGACTGGTATCCCCCCACAGGGCTCCGGTGGTCGACAGCGTATTCAACGCGACGGTGGGATCGCCGTAGTCGAGCTCCACCGCCGGTAGCGTGACGAGTGGCGAGTCCGTGCCTACGGCGCTCTCCTGGATCTTGGACAGCAAGCGGACCGGCGAGTGCTGTGCGGAGCAGTCGGTGTCGTCGCCCGTATAGTCGAGCGTGATCGTGCGCGTGTGATCCGGCGTCGACTCCGATCCGGGCGGGAAGGCGGTCGCGGTGATCGTTCGCAATCGGCTAGCGCCGGTCTGGATCAACCGTCCGGTCCGATAGTCGAGCTGAGCGCCGTTGTAGAGCCCGCCCGCGCAGGTGGGGCTGGCCTCCCACGTGAACTGGACCTTCGCGAACGGATCCGGCATCCCGGCGTTTGCGTTCTGGCCCCAGGTGATCTTCGCGATCCGGCATTCGCTGTTGAGTGACCCGGCGTACGTGTAGAGGACCTCGTTTCCGAACACGTCGGTGCTGCGCGTGAGCGGAGCGAAGCCATCACTGACCCAGATGCACTTCTGAGCAACGAGCGACGGCTCGCCGTACAGGCTGATCGAGCCGTCGGTGGCGCGGGCTCGCCAACGCGCCACAGCGCCGGGGATCAGGCGCTCGTAGCGCGTGTAGCTGGTATCGCCGTTCGCGATGCGATAGGTCTTCAGCACATCCGCAGCCTTCGGCTCGGTGACTTCGACAAGGCGCGACTCTCCGATGAGGAACCGATTGTCGGTACCGGCGGCGATCGTCCCGCGAGCCGTGTCTTGCCGGATCATCCCGAGCGGCAACGACCAGCCCGCCGCGATTCCGCCGTAGATCGGAGCCTGCGACGAATACGCGAGCGCGAGCGATGGCGCCATCCCACCGCGGCCAGGCGGCACGGTGATCGGGTAGCTGTACTGGAGTGCGCCTGTCTGCGTCGATACCGACGCGTCACCGGTACGAAGATCGGCGGCTTTCGCCGGATCCGCACCGATCACGGGTGCAGACTGCGTGAAGATATCCCCCGGTGAAGCGCGGACCTGGCCGAGCTGGAACACCAGCGACGTAGCGAGCAGGACTGCCAGCGTACGTGCCGCTACGAGGCGCGAACAAAAAAAACGACGAGCAAGCATGACTCGACCTCCGGACTCCGGAACGTTTAGAAACCTGAACGGTGAATGCCCTCATGCGAGGGCACGATGGATGATTGGTTTACTTAGCGAGCGCAGGCGGCGGCGGACGCCGCGTCATTCGCGCCGAGTGCACACTCGACCTGGGAGTCGGTGAGCGTGCTCGTGCACGTCGCAACGAAGTCGTCTCCAAGCGCACCTGCGAGTGATCGCCGGTGCGCTTCGCGATCGATCCCGGTCGCGATGTGGATGTCTGATACCTGAAGATCTACGAGGTGATCTCGCAGCTTCGTGCAGCGACTCGCTTCGGGCGGTTGATTGCCCTCACTCGCGCACGCCGCTAGAACCAACAAGAAGACGCAGCAACGCATCACGACTCCCTTCGACTACTCAAGTAGTCCGCACGTCTGAATCACAACTGGCAGCCCAGAACTAATGGACAGAGCAAGCACTCGATGCCTGCGCCATGCTCGCAACACCTGAACGACGACCTGAACAATCTATGCGCCGTCATCGAGATCGATTGCAAGAGAGACCGTGTCTCGGCGTCGATGAAAAGCGCCGCACGAACGAACAGTGACAGCGCGCGCTGACAACAGGGTCTGACTGCCTATCTGAGATCGATGCGCAGCCTGCGCAATAGTGGATACATGCTCTGTCGAGCAATGCGCAGTTCATCGGCGGTGGCTGTGATGTTCCATCTGGTCCGCTCGAGAGCCTCGAGGACGCGACGGCGCTCGTACGACAGGGTCTCCTCTTGAAGACTTCGTTCACCGACGAGCCGCGACGCTATCGGCTGTAGAAGGCGCGCGAAGTGTTCCATGCGACGTCTGGCCTGCTCATCGAGCGTGAGACCTCGCCGTGCCTGAAGATAGATGGCGCCGATGCCAAGCTCGATCGGAACGACCAGAATGTTCGCGCTTGGTGTGTCTCCGTTCTCGGCGAGAGCGTCTGGGAGAGAGCTGCCGGCGTAGATCACTCCGCTCTCGATCACGCGCGCCAAGATCCCAAGCGACAGTCTCAGGTCGGTGGCACCTACAGGATTGCTCAGCGAGACCCGCCTGTGCGGCTCCCTCAACGAGCGAAGTTCGATGTAACCGAGCTCTGCAGCCGAGCTTTCTACGATCAGGGCCAAGGCGATTCCGATCACCTCGAGAGGCTTTTGGCTCGCCCCGACGTTCAGCAGCACTTCGTAGAAGGTCTCGACGTCCGGTTCGCCCTTCAGGCTGTCTCCCATTCGGGGGCCTTCGTCCGCCGGGGCTACGGGTTGCTTCCACCAACGCAGTGGCAGCTAGATGACCGTCATGGCTCGCGATTTCGGCTGGGAGCTTCGAGGCGCCACGCGCACAGCAGCCCTCTGGCGCGCTGATCTGCGGTGCTACGTTCGACGGGAGATGGCGCTCGACCTGTTCGACGAGCTCAAGGCGTTGATTCGCGCCCTCGACGCCAACGCGGTTGATCACGCCGTGATCGGCGCGCTCGCCGTCGCGATTCACGGCGCGCCGCGCGCGACGACCGACATCGACTTGCTGATCGACGAGGCGAATCTCGAACGCGGGCTCGCCGTCGCACGCGAACGCGGCTTCACCGAGGCGACGCCCATGCAATTTCGTGACGGAACCGAGATGCGACGCGCGAGCAAGATCAGCGGGGGGCGACACGCTGACGCTCGACTTCATGCTGGTCACCGAGTCCTTGCAGGCTGGGTGGCAGTCGCGGCAGCGCCTCGAGACGGAGTTCGGCCCGCTGACGGTGGTCACACG
>JANNBP010000462.1:0-9432 GCA_031385555.1 Deltaproteobacteria bacterium
TTCCGCCCGCCCGCACTCAAACGCCCGGATGAAGTAGTGCCCCGCCGCGCACGCGAGGACCGTCATCACGATCCCCACGATCGTCAGCGCCCCGCCCTCCACAGGCCCCGGAAGGTTCGCGATGAACCCCGGCACGCCCCGCGACATTGCGAACGGTGCCCCCACCACTCCCAGAATCGCGCCGAACATCAGCCCCCGCCCGAAATACTTCCGTCCCTCGCTCGTGCGCCGCAACACCGCGTACACCGCCAGCCCGCCGAACACCGCGCCCAGCACGCCGCGCCCGGCGCACCACAGCAACGTCGAAACCGGCGCACCGTCCTTCACAAACACGATCCCCGTCCGCGTTCCCAGCGGCGGCATCGTCGACATCATGATTCGACCCGGTGCGGCCGACACAGCGGAGGAGTTCGCCGCGCTCGTCGAGATCCTGCGCGAGTCGCTGTCGGAGGGAATGTCGATCGTCGAGGACTAGGACCGCTACGGCTTCCAGAACTGCAGCTTCGCTACGAACGCCGTGACCACGCCCGGCGTTTTCACGGCTAGCTTGAGGCGCTCGATCATCTGGTTCCGGACCCGGGGATCTCCGGTCCGCCACCACGCCGAGCTGTCGACCGCGCGGAACGCGTCGGCCTCGTCGCCTGCGTTCAGGGACTCGGCGATGTCGTCAGCTTCTTCCTCCCACGTCCGCGCCATCACGCCCTCCGGTGTCCTACGTGAGTCCTAGTCGCTGTTGGTGTCGCGTAAGTTGGTTCGGGGACAAGGATTCGAACCTTGATAGTCAGATCCAGAGTCTGACGTCCTGCCATTAGACGATCCCCGAATGGATCGAGCGGAAGGCTTTTTAATGGGCTCCTCGCGTTTCGTCAAGCGCGGGATCGCGGCACGAAGAAGATCAGGGTCTTGCCGTCCCGCCGAAGGACGTGGATGGCCAGCCAGCTCGTGGACGGCGAGATCGCCACGAACCGGGTGAGCTCCACGCCGCGGTGCCGGTACGGGCCGATCTGCCGGACCAAGACACCCCGCCGGTCGAGCTCCTTCGCGAGAAAGTCGGTGGTGTCCCGAAGGCCGCGCCCGGACACCATCTGCCCGGTCGAATCCGTCCGCGTGCCGGGCGGCATCCGCACGTCGAAGGTGTCCGCACGAGCCCCGCCTGCGAGGGCGAAGACAAGCGACAGGACTAAGACACGCACCTGAAAGCATGTAGCATGCCCCACGCTAGGCCGGTTGGGGCCTATTGGGAGACGTCTGATGAACAAGCTCGTGTTCGGTCTCGTGGCTGCGCTCTCGCTCACCACGCTCGGCTGCAAGAAGAAGAACAACGCCGCCAATGAAGCCCTCGCGAAGATGGAGGGGTTCCAGAAGTCGATGTGCGACTGCAAGGACAAGGCGTGCGCTGACAAGGTCAACGAAGACATGGCGAAGTGGGGCGCGGAGATGGCGAAGACCGCCGGCGCCGCAGCCAAGGACGACAAGCCGGATCCCGACCTCGCGAAGAAGTCGGCCGACGTGATGACCAAGTACACCGAGTGCATGACCAAGCTGATGATGGCCGGCGTGGGCCCTGGCCCCGGCTCGGACGCAGGCTCGGGCTCGCAGCAGGCCGGCTCGGGCAGCGCCACGGCTGCCGGCTCGGGCTCGGGCTCGGCAGCCACCGAGACCGCCATGCAGCACGGCGCGGGCAAGTGCCCGAGCACCGTGCTCGGCGCGGAGACCAAGGCCGAGGTGAAGGGGAAGGACGTCGTCCTGACGATCACTGCCGGCGACAAGGACGCGATCGCCGCGATCCAGCGCCGTGCCGAAGATCTCGTGAAGGAGAAGCAGGACGCGCCGGGCGGCACGGTTCACGATCAGAAGGGCAGCCAGGGTGGCGGCAAGGGCATCTGCCCGGTGTTCTGGGACGACGGCGGCAAGGCGGCCTTCAAGAAGGACGACAAGGGCGCGGTCATCACGATCACCCCGAAGGACAAGCCGGAGGCGCTGAAGGCGACGATCGATGGCCGGATCGCGAAGGCCGCCGAGTGGGTGAAGTCGAACGTCAAGCCGGGCGACGCGGGCAACAAGGGCGCGGTCGGCGGCGGCAGCGGCGATCACGGCTCCGATCACTCGGGCAGTGGCGATGGTAAGGGCAAGGAGCGCAAGGGCGGCGACGGCAAGGGCTCGGGCACCGGCGGCGGTGGCGGCGCAGGGACGGGCGGCGGCAAGGCGGATAAGAAGCCTGCCGACAAAGCCGCCGGCGGCTGGTAGTCACGTCACGCGCCCGCGGCGTCGAGTTGGCGTAGCATCGCAGGGATGTCGACGCGCGCGATCTCGATCTTGATCCTCGGGCTGGCAGCCTGCGGCGACGACGGTCCCCCGATCGATCCACCGCCGGCACCAGATGGTCCGGTCGAGCCCGAGGTGTGGTCACCCAAGCCGGGCGAGTACAGCAACTGGGATATCCAGCTGCACGCGCCGTTCGATCTCGACGCGACGCGCGCGATGTACGTGCTCGATCTGTTCGACGTGGTCCCCGCCGAGCAGACGATCACCTACGACGACGGCACGATTACCGTGCCCGCCGGTGCGCTTCCCACCGCGATCGCGGAGCTCCACGCGAAGGACACGATCGTCGTCTGCGGAGTCGGCACCGGCGCGATCCGCCTCGACGATCCCGATGCACCGAAGTTCCCGGGCTTCGACGTCACGATCCCCGACAACCCGACACCGCCTGCAGCCGGCAGCGTGATCGGTTGGAGCACCAACAATCCGAACGAGCCGATGGAGCGCTTCCTCGACATCCGCGAGAGCTCGCGCGCCGTCGTCACGCCGCTGATCAACAAGCGCTTCCAGCTCGCGAAGGACCTGGGCTGCGACGCGATCCTCGCGCTCGAGACGTTCATGGTCGACCCCGGCTTCGCGGTCGCGCCGAACGAGATCTTGAGCTTCCACGCCGCGGTCGCGGGCCTCGCGCGCACGCCGGATGACGACACCAAGGTCGCGATCGGCCTCCACGACGGCTACACCGGCATCGCGTCGGACAGCGATCTGATCGCCGCGTACCAGTTCCAGCTGATGGAGGGGCTCGCTCGCGACCGCGTGTGTTGCGATGACGTTCGCGCGATGATCAACGCTGGCAAGGCCGCGTTCGCGCTCGACGTCCTCAGCACCGATCCGAAGGCACCGGTCGACGAAGCGCTCGCCTGCAGCCAGTACGACGCAGGCGGCATGGAGGACGGCCTGGTCAAGGATCCCGCGCTGTCGTCGACGTTCCGCGCCGACTGCAAGTAGTAGCGTGATCTACGGGTCGGCCGGCCGCGGCAGCCCGAGGCTGGCGAGCGTGGCCTTGTACTGCACGCGGAAGTCCTCCCGGACGGCGTTCTGCACCTTGGGATCGACGAGCGCGGACTTCTCGACCTGGTCCTGCGCCCACTCGGCGACCTTCTTCGAGTTCTTGACGACGAACACCCGAACGCAGGTCGCCTTGCCGCTGTGGTCGTACCGGATCGCGCGGAAGCCCGCATAGCCGCGCTTGAGCTCCTTGCTGCCCACCGCGATCGGGATGTCGACGATGTCGACGTGGAACATCACGAACGCCGTGGCCGCGAGCAGCTCGCCGGCCGCCTTGCGCTTGCTCGACTCGGTCGCGGTGTCATCCGCGAGCTGGAACACCGACGGAAAGTCCGCGTCCGTCGGGTTCACCCAGTCCGCGTACTCGGGCTCGGGCGGCACCGGCTGCTTCGACATCTTCACCACCGTGCGCTCGGTCAGCGGGTAGGTGCCGGTGAAGTCGGCGTCGGCGCACTCTTTCACCGCCGCGGGAAACGGGATGTTCTTCAGCATCGACGCCGCGAGCGCCTCGACCTTCTTGGGATCCGCATCCGGGCCTTTGCTCCCGCACGCGGCCAACCCGACGAGGATCCACCTAGGCGCTGATGATCGTGCCGACATCTTCTCCTTTGAGCGCCGCCAACACTCGACCCGGTTTGAGTCCGTTGACGATCTGCAGCTCCTTACACCACTGCGCCCGGGGGAGATATTCCACCACCACGCGCTCGAGGACGAGGTCGTCCAGGTCTCGCGCGATCAGCTCCTTGGCGGTGATCCGGGGGATGTGCGTCGCCGCCGGATTCTTCTTCGGATCGTCGGTGTAGAGGCCGTCCTCGTCCTTGATGAAGATCGCGCGCCGCGATCCGAGGAACTCGGCCGACAGGAACACGCCGGCGTCGGTGCGGTGCGGCGGGATCCGGCTGCCTTCCTCGCGCTTCTCCCAGTAGCCGAACGGCGGCATGCCGGACATCACCGGGATGCAGCCCATCTGGAGGTAGAGCGGTAGCTTCTCGAAGTCGTCGGGCAGCATGTAGATGCCGCCGTGCTTCGCGAGCAGCATCTGCACCATCCGCGCGTTCTGCATCGGGATGTACTTGCCGAGCGTCGCGACCACGCCGGTCGGTACCTCGAGCTCCGACGCGATCGAGTAGATGTGGCGCGCGCGCGTGCCGCCGCCGGTCAGCAGCACGACCTGGATGCCGAGCTTTCGCGCCTCGACGATCTCGTCGAGGATCGGGAACAGCGCCGCGCGGCCGCGATCGAGCACGCTCTGGCCGCCGATCTTGACGACCTTGACGTCCGGCATCACCGCGGTGGGCCGGTACTCGTACTTGTCACCCGGCCCGGTCAGGCTCGAGCCCGACAGCACGGAATCGATGGTCCTGCGCTCGCCGCTCGTCTTATGCTCGCTCGTCATCGCGCGTCCTTGGTGATCACGGTGCCGACGTCCTCGCCGCGCAACGCGCGCGTCAGCTCGCCGCGCTTGAGGCCGTTGACGATCACGATCCGCTTGAGGTTCTTCGCGGTCGTCCAGGCGTGGAACAGCTCGCGGTCGAGGATGTTGTCGTCGGGCAGCTTCGTCATCAGCTCGCTCAGCGTGATCTTCCGGAACGGCTTCGCGTCCGCGTGCTTTTTTGGATCCTTGTCGTACAGGCCATCCTCGTCCTTGACGAAGATCACCTGCTTCATCCCGAGCACCTCGGCGAGCTGGAACAGGCCGAAGTCGGAGCCGTGCATCGGCAGGTGCCCTTCCTCGGGCGGTGGCTCCCAGAAGTGATACGGCGGCACCGAGATCGCGATCGGCGTGATGCCGGCGTCGAAGTACAACGGGAGATCCCAGAAGTGGTCGCGCTGCATCGGCATCGAGCCGTGCGGCGCGAGGAGGGTGTTGAGCAGGATCGCGTTGAGCTCTTCCATCGCGCCGACGAGCTGCGCCATCCCACCGACGGGCAGCCCGAGGTCGACCGCGATCGAGATCGTGTGGCGTACGCGCGTGCCTCCACCGACACCGATCACGAACTTCAAACCCTTGTCCTGCTTGATCTCGACGAGCTCTTCGACCATCGGCAGGATCGCCGCAGCGCCGCGGTCGAAGATGCTCTGGCCTCCGATCGAGACCAGCGAGACATCGGGAAAGATCTGGAGGTCTCGGTCGCTGACGGTCTTCGCGAGGACGCCACGATCCTGCAGCGACTCACGCATCAGCGGCGACTTGATATGAGTGCGGCCATCGCCGCCAACGAGGTCGGTCATGTTTGCTCCTGAGCGGCGCCCAGAGTAACGCCGAAAACAACACTGGCGCCGTTGCCGGCGCCAGATTCACAACTTCAGAGATCCACAGCTCAGTCGACGAGCTTGCTCGGGCCACACGCTGCGGCGCCGGCATCGATCCGCGCCTGCACCGAGGCGAGCAAGGCCGACATCGCCTGCGTGCACGTGTTGTTGTCGGGCGTTCCGTTCTCGGTTTCCGGGTGCTCGAAGTACTGGCCGGTGCGGCCGAGGACAGCCTGGAACGTCGGGATGTTGCGGTCCATCTTCGCCGTCGCCGGGGTCTCCGCGTTCGCGACCATGAAGTACTTCTGAAGGAAGGACCGGTGCTCCGAGACGACCTTGAACATCGATGTGGAGATAGGGTTCGCGACGAAGCCTTCGCCACCATTCACGTGACAATCACGGCACTGCGTGTTGTTCGTGCTCTGAAGATTTCCGCACGCGTCAGCCATGTTTGCCGCATCAAACAGTTCCTGCGTCATGCAGGCCGAGAAGGTGTTGAGGATGCGCTCGGTCGCCTGGCCCGGGCCCTCGGGACCCGTGCTGCCCCCGCCATCGCCGCGCTCGGCGAGCTCGGTGGTCAGCCAGTGCTCGATCGAGGCGATCTCCGTGCTCTCGTAGGCCAGGCCCTGGTGGCCCTGCAGCGTGACGTAGGTCAGGACCTTGGCGGTCGAGGCGAAGTTTCCGTGCACGCCCGGGTGATCGATCATCACGTCGTAGGCGGTTGCGACGGTCTTGCCGACGAAGCCCGAGGTGGCCGGGGCGCCACCGGCGGTCGCGCCGTCCGTGTGGCAGTTCTTGCACTTCACTTCGAGTACCGGCAAGACATCCTGCTCGTAGGCGAGGCGGGCGCTACCGGCCGGGGGCGGCGGGTTCGGGTTGGGGTTGGTCGGCTCGTCGTCGCCCGGGGTCGGGTCCGGGGCCTCGAGGCCACCCACGCAACCAACTAGGCCGAGCATCGCAGTCAGTGAGAGGAGGATACGCATTGGGTCGGTTCTCCGATGACTTGGTGTTAGGTCAGTTGGCGTCTGGAGGTTGCGGGGCATTACTTGCGGCGGCGGCGAATGAAGAGAGCGAGACCCATCAGGAAGAAGGTCGCGATGCCGCCAGTCGAGGAGCCCGTCGAGCAACCACCAAGCTGCTGACCTGCGTCGGGAGCCGTGTCATCCGGGTTGGCCGGGTCTTCCGGCGTCGGGTTCTCGGGATCCGGGGTGACGGGGTCGGGCTCGTTCGCCTTCGCCTGCACCGGGATGATCGAGAGCCATGCAGCCAGCTTGATCTCCGGGTTCATGAGTTGCGAGGTCGTCGCGCCACCGGCGTCGCCGGTGTCCTTCGCCGTCGTCGCGTAGACGAGGAGCTGCGTCGCCGTGTGACCTTCCGCGAGGAACGGGTTGTCGATCACCTGACCATGCGAGTGGTTGCGGCCCTGGTTACCAGGGTTGTTACCGAGGTAGTTCGGGTAGAGGTGGCGATCGTGGGGTCCGCCAACGAGCGTACCGGCGTTCTTGAACGAAGCGCCATCCATCGTCACGACGCGGATGCTCGACTTCGTCGAACCGCCGAAGTGGTTACCGGAGAGGTATGCGATCCCGGCGACCGCGCTGCCCTGCGTACCGAACATGCCGAACGCGGCGCCGAGGTGCGTGCCGTCGATGCCGAGCATCGCGTCCTGGCCGATGTCGCGCAGCGGCTGCTCGAAGGTGACACCCGCGAGGCCCGCGTTGACGACGCCCGTCATCTGCTCGTAGTAGGTGCCGCCCTTGCCGTTGGTGTTGTTGTTGCCACGGAGGCGACCGTAGGAGATGAAGTAGCGATCGTCGCCCGTGCCGTCGGGCTTGACGAGCTGCTCCATCTTCATGCGCATCGAGTAGGTGCGGATGCCGTCCTTATCGTTGCGGCCATCGATCTGCTGCTTCCATGCGATGACCTGCTGCTGGTCGGCGCCGTTCGCCGGCTTGGTGAGGTCGAGGCCGGCCATCCAGACGCCGTCGCGCTGCGGCTGCGTGTTGCCTTCGGTCCACGAAACGATCAGCGCCTTCTTGTCAGCCGAGAGGCGAACCGTGCCACGCGAGCGCTCCTCGCGGGGGCACACCGAGACGTCCCACTTGCGCTGCGCCGTGGCGGTCGTGCCGGTGATCTTGATCAGCGTCGCGTTGACCCAGCCATCGTCACGACCGTTGCCGTTCGCGCCTTCGTAGGAGTACATCATCAACGAGTCGGCATCGGGGCCGGGACCGAACACGGCGTCCGAACCATCCTGGCTCATCGACGCGTCGTCGTTGTTCTTCGCGAAGAACTCGGTCTGGCCGAGCATCTGGTTGCCGTCCTCGTCGAAGATCTGCAGGTAACGCTTGGTGTCGTTCGTGCCCTGCGGCTGGAAGTTGTAGCGGACAACGGCGTACTGCTTGCCGCCAACCTCGACCACGCTCACCTTCGAGGCGTTGAACTGACGGTACTCGTTGCCGTTGTTGTCGGTGATGAACTTCGCCTTGGTCGCATCCGGCAGCGCCTGGATCGTGCCGCCCTCGTTCACCAGCGTGAACGGGATCATGCCACCCTGGATACGGCGGTTCGCCTTGATGCCGTTGATCTCGCCGGTGGCGACGAAGTAGAGCCCCTTCTTGTTCTTGAACATCGCGGCCGACGGCATCTCGTTGCCGGGCTGCTCCTCGTCCGTGCGACGGAGGCGAACCGGCGTGCCGCCGACCGGCGCCAGGTCCGTCAGCGAGGCCGCGTTCATGACGCGGGCGCCCTTGGGAGCCGCATCGGTGTTGGTGGCGGGGAGGAGAGCCGCGCCGGCCATCGCGAACATGAAGAGCTGCTGCTTGATGCTGGTCATTTGAGATTCCCTGGGAGTGGGGAGGTTGATGATGACGAACCAATGAGCAATGGGTGTGCCGTGCGGCTCGAAGCGTAACTCCCTTGAATTACTGCATGTGATACGGGTGAAACATGGGGGAGAAGGTTCCGACTAGGGGGGGAAAAGGTCCTAAGTACTGGCGATCCCCCCTGTTTGGGTCTGCAGTCCCAGAGGGAGACCCCAATCCGTGATCGGGGATAGTCCCCCCGACCTGGGAGTCTGGTCCCATGGGTGAGATCACACGCGAACCCGAAACGGAACAAAGGCGACCCAGCCATGCCAGGTCGCCTTGCGGGGGCTCGAGCGCTCGAGATTCTACTCGTCGTCGGGTGTCACGGTCGGGATCTGCTTCGGGTCGATTGGCTTCGTGTGGAACGCGAGTGCCTGCGCGCGGACCTTCTTGTCGCCGAGCAGGATGCCGCCCTTCTGCTGCGACGATGCGGTGAACGTCATCGCCGCGACCTCCGCCGCGGGGAGCTTCTCGTTCCAGCGCTCGTCGCGAATCACCCAGACCTCGACGGACTTCTTGGTGTCGATGCCGAGGCGCTTCATGACCTCGGCGAGCTTGTAGTGCATGACGCCGTCCTTGTCGGTGTCTGCGAGCTTGGGATCGAGATCCTGGCGCTTGATGATCCCGCCGAGCTTGTCGTCGACGTAGAGCCGGATGCCGCCGCGCAGCGGCTGACCGAAGTACGGGACGCCACTGTTCGGCTCGGTCTCGCCGGGGACCATCATGCCGACGTCGGGCACGAGCTTCGGTGGTTGCTTGTTCATGTAGAGCATCACGCCCGAGATCTTGTCGGGCACGTTGCGGTTGCCGAACGCACCCGGCGTCGTCGGGATTGCCTTGCCACCGGTGTTCGAACCGAACCGGAAGAAGAACCCCTTCGCCTTCTCCGACTGCAGCTCCTGGCCGGTGACGATCAACGTGCTCGTCATCTTCGGCCCGTAGACGTGGAGCTCCTTGATGCTCTTCACGTCGATGCCGATCG
>JANNBP010000507.1:0-5020 GCA_031385555.1 Deltaproteobacteria bacterium
GGCTCGCGGCGCTCGGCACGCTCCCACGGCTCGAGAGCATCGATGCCGGTGACGACAGCACGGCCGAGGACGTCAAGGCGCTGCGCGCGGCCAACCCGTTCGTCGCGATCGATCAGTGGTCGCCGGAGAATCCCGCGGACAGCGTCGACCTCGTCCACGCACCGGATCCGACGGCGCGCGAGTGGTGGAACGCCCTCCCCAAGGTCTGGAAGAAGGCGCTGATCGACAACGAGATCTACACGAGCAAGAAGGAGCCCGACGACGACGATCTGCAGGGCTTGCTCCGCGACGACTCGATCTCGATCGAGGACGTGCCGCTCCTCACGCTCGAACCGATGCGCAAGCTCGCGCGGCTCGACTACCTCAACGTGCAGAACACCAGCATCGTCGACCTGTCGCCGATCGCGCACGCGCCACGCCTGCGCGACCTGATCGTCCGCGACAACAAGATCGATCTCGTCAGCCTCGCTCCCGCCGAGAAGCTCGAGGAGCTCTACATGGACCGCTGCGGCGTGTCCTCGCTGATCGGCCTCGAGCGGTGCCGCGCGCTGCGCGAGCTGCATGCCGAGGACAACCACGTCGACGATCTGCGGCCGCTCGCCGAGCTGCTCGAGCTCCGCGTGCTCGATCTCGAGGGCAACCAGGTCTCCAGCCTCGCGCCGCTGGCGAGGCTCACCGAGCTCCACACGCTCGGGCTCGGCCTGACGAGGATCACCGACCTCGCGCCGCTGATAGGCTGTGTCCAGCTACGCGAGCTCGAGGTGTGGGGCACGCCGTCGCTCGCGAACGCGCTCGTCCTCGCCGACCTGCCGGGGCTCGCACGCGTGATCTCGCACGGCTCGATCCCGAAGGCCGACATCGCCGAGCTCCGGCGACGCAAGCCGCACCTGATGATCGACTGACGAGACGCGGATGATCGAGGCAACCGCGATTGCATCGCAGCTTCCCTGATCTCTGGCGAAGGTTGGCGCTCCTCCGCGGGTTGGCGACCCTCCGACAATTGCGACTTCCGTGCGGACGCCCGGCGAGCAACGCTCTCACACCGAACTTCGGTGCGCTTGCCGAGATCAAGCGGCGCTCTCGGTGATCGACTAGGGCCGGTAGCGAATGGCCAGCTTCGCGTAGCCACCCTTCGGATCGGGCAGCCGCCACGCCATCGCCGCCTTCTCCGCACACTCCGCCCAGTCCTCGTCGATCACACTCTTGCTCGACGAGAACCCCACCGACTGCGCCTTCCCGGCCGGACCGATGTAGAGCGTCACCGTGACGTCGTCGGGCCGCGCGATCGGCTTGAGGTTGCGCTTCCCCTTCGGCGGCTTGGTGCAGTCGTCGAGCTTCGCGACCTGACCACCGACGGCGCGCAGCGCTTGGTCCTCGTCCCAGATCGCCGCTTTTCCCTTCGCCGCGAACTCGAGCGGCAAGCTGAAGTCGGCGTCGCCGCCCTTCGGCTTGCCGAACGTCGCCGCGCGCGCCGTGTCGAGCAGGCACTTCTCGATCGGCCACGCTCCGAGGTCCGACTCGCTGAGCATGACCTTTGTGATCTCGCCGGTCTTCGAGATGTCCCAGTGGATCGCGACCTTGCCGCCGAGCCACTTCCGCTTGCCGACCTTGGTCATGTAGCAGTCGGACAGCGTCTCCTTGTGAGGCGCGAGCCCGGTCTCGATCACCGCGGGCTCCATGTGGCCCCGCGCGTTGAGGATCTCGACGCCATCCTCGTTCTCGGGCTCCTCGATCGGCGTGCGGGTCGGCGTGAATGCCGCCTGGTCGACTGGCTTCTCGGGAGGTGGCTTGACCACGCCGCTGCCGCCGCACGCCATCGTCGCAGAGGCCGCGATCACAAGCCCCAGCCTCGCTGGGGCGCGCAGCGTCGCGAAGCGACGCGCAGTTGCGATCAACGGCATCCGCATCACATCGCCTCGAACGCGTACGTGTACGTGGTCGGGTACGTGTTCGGGACTGCCGGGAACCCGATCTCCTTGACGCGATCGATCACGCAGGCGTGGAGCGCCTTCGACTCGAGCGTCGACTTGAGGATCTTGACGTTCTCGGGCTTGCCGCTCGGCGAGATCGTGACCTCGACCGTCAGCTTGCCGCGCGAGTTCTTCGGCAACTCCTTGTTGTCGACGACCATCGACAGGCAGCGCGACACCGCGTTGCCCTTGCGCTGGAACATCTTCTGGATCTCCTCCATCTGATCCGCGGACACCATCGGCTCGCCGCCGGTTCCACTGTTATCCGGCTTGGTGGACTCCTCGGTCGGGGGCGGCGTGGTGCTGCCCTGCTTGCCGCCACACGCCACGACGCTGAACAACACCAACACCAACGCCAGCTTCTTCATCCTCACTGCCCTTTCGCCAGGTAGCCCGCGATCACGATCCGTTGAATCTCGCTGGTGCCCTCGTAGATCTCGGTGATCTTCGCGTCGCGGAAGTGCCGCTCGACGGGGTACTCCGTGACGTAGCCGTTGCCGCCGAAGATCTGGATCGCCTCGCGTGCCGCCTTGTTCGCGACATCGGACGCGTACAGCTTCGCCATCGCGGCTTCCTTGCCGTACGGGTGCTTGTTGTCCTTGAGCCACGCGGCCCGCAGGGTCAGCAGGCGCGCGGCATCGATCTCGGTGGCCATGTCGGCGAGCTTGAACTGGATCGCCTGGTGCTGCGCGATCGGCTTGCCGAACGACCGGCGCGTCTGTGCGTACGCGAGCGAATCCTCGAGGGCGGCGCGCGCGATGCCCACCGCCTGCGCGGCGATGCCGATCCGGCCACCGTCGAGCGTCGACATCGCGACCTTGAACCCACCGCCAACCTCACCGAGCAAGGCGCTCGCGGGGAGCCGGACGTCGTCGAGATAGATCTGCGACGACTTGCTACCGCGGATGCCGAGCTTGTCATCGGGAGGCCCGGTGCGGACACCCTTGGTGGCCATCGGCAAGATGAAGCAGGAGATCCCGCGGTGCAGCTTCTCCTTGTCGTTCATCGCGAACAGCACGCAGACGTCGGCGACCGGACCGTTGGTGATCCAGTTCTTGGTGCCGTTGATCAGCCAGCCCTCGCCGTCGGGCACGGCGACCGTCTTCTGCGCGCCCGCGTCGGAGCCGGCCTCGGGCTCGCTGAGCGCGAAGCAGCCGAGCAGCTTGCCGGACGCGAGCGGCTTCAGCCACTCCTCCTTCTGCGCCTCGGTCGCGAACCGATGGATCGGATCGCAGACCAGCGAGTTGTTGACGCTCATGATCACGCCCGTCGACGCGCACGCGCGTGAGACCTCCTCCATCGCGAGCGCGTACGACACGTGATCGAAGCCCGAGCCGCCGTACTGCTCCGGGATCGCGATCCCGAGGAAGCCGAGCTCGGCCATCCGCTTGACCAGCTCCGCCGGGTGGCGATGCTCGCGATCGATCTCCGCCGCCTTCGGTAGCACCTCGTTGGTCGCGAAGTCGCGCGCGGTCTTGTGAACCGCTTGCTGCTCTTCTGTCAGCTCGAACTGCATTTATTGACCCTTGAACTCCGCTTTACGTTTCGGCTTTGCGAGGAAGGCCGACATGCCTTCGCGCTGATCGGACGAGCTGAACAGCAGCCCGAACGAGCGCTGCTCGAGTGCGAGCGATGCCTCGAGCGAGATCGACTGCCCCTGATGGATCAGCCGCTTGCACTCGGCGACCGCGAGTGGACCGTTCGCCGCGATCCGGCGCGCGAGGTCACGGACCTTACCCATCAGCTCGTCGTGCGCCCACACCGCATCGACCAGGCCGATCCGCAGCGCCTCCGCGGCGTCGATCGTGTCGCCGGTCATGCACAGCTCCTTGGCCTTCGCGACGCCGACGCGCCGCGCGAGCCGCTGCGTGCCCCCGAAGCCTGGAATCACGCCGAGCTTGACCTCGGGCTGGCCGAGCTTCGCGTTGACACTCGCGTGGATGAAATCGCACGCCAACGCGAGCTCGCAGCCACCACCGAGGGCGAACCCGTTGACGGCGGCGATGTACGGCTTCTCGCTGGTCTCGATCGCGTTGCCGAGCGCGCCGCCCATCTCGGAGAAGGCCTGCGCCTGCCGCGGCGACAGCTCGAGCATCTCCGCGATGTCGGCGCCGGCGACGAACGCCTTGTCCCCAGCACCGGTGACGATCACCGCGCGGATGTCGCTCGACAGCTCGAGCTCGCCGACGGCGGACGTCAGCTCGGTGATCACCGTCGACGATAAGGCGTTCAACACGGCTTCGCGATTGACTATGAGCGTCGCGATCGCGCCGTCGGCCTCGACCTGCACCTTGATCGTCTCGAACTCGGTGTAGCTCACGACTTCTGCCCCTGTGGATCGTACGAGTAGAAGCCGCGGCCGACCTTGCGACCGAGCCAACCCGCCGCGACGTACTGGCGGAGCAGCGGGCACGGCCGGTACTTGTCGTCACCGAGCTCGCGGTGCAGCACCTCGGCGATCGCGAGGCAGGTATCGAGGCCGATCAGATCGGAGAGCTCGAGTGGCCCCATCGGATGGTTGAGGCCGAGCCGCACGCCGGTGTCGATATCGGCCGCGGTGCCGAGCCCCTCGTAGAGCCCGTAGCAGGCTTCGTTGAGCAGCGGGATCAGCATCCGGTTGACGATGAAGCCCGGGATGTCGCGGGCACCGATCGTGGTCTTGCCGAACCGCTGCGCGAGCGCGGTGACCGTGGCCACCGTGGCATCGCTCGTCGGCAGGCCGCGCACGATCTCGACCAGCTTCATCAGCGGGACCGGATTCATGAAGTGCATGCCGATCACCCGATCCGGCCGGCCCGACGCCGCCGCGATCTTGGTGATCGAGATCGACGACGTGTTCGACGCCAGGATCGCCTCGTCCTTGCAGGCCTCCCCGAGGCTCTTGAAGATCGCGAGCTTGAGATCTTCCTTCTCGGGCGCGGCCTCGATCACGACATCGCACTCGAGTAGATCGCCGTGGGCCTTCCCGGCTTTCAGGTGGGAGAGCGTTTTGTCACGCGATCCGGCGTCGAGCTTGCCCTTCTCGACCAGGCGGTCGAGCTGCTTCTTGA
>JANNBP010000526.1:0-5677 GCA_031385555.1 Deltaproteobacteria bacterium
CTCCGACTGACTGACCGCGTCGCTGTTGATCAAAACGATCACCTTGCCGCGGTAGATCGAAGCGCCCGGCGCCAGCGGTGGGATGCCCTGGAGGAAGCGGATGCGCTGGTCGTCGAGAGCGTCGCCGCCGGACGGTGAAGGAGCAGATTCACCGCATCGCGAGTGACCTGCGGACCGAGGTGCGCGTAGCGCATCGTCATCTGGATCGTGCTGTGGCGGTGCAGGAGCTGCTCGGCCTTGAGCGGGACGGTCGAGATCCACGCGGTCGCCAACGAGATCATCGTCCTCAAGCTGCCGGCCGGTTCGTCCGATCCGATGGCTCGAGAGGAAGTCGCGCGGGTCACGATCGACCTCAGCGCCGGCATCGAAGCGGCGCCGTAGCTCAGCGCTTCGTCAACCGGATCGCGACGCCGAACTGGAGGGACTGGATCGAGGTCTTGAAGTCGCTCGCCGCGTCGGACAGGTCGCGGTGGTACTCGATCTGGATCGTCGCCTTGCCGAGGTCCATGAAGATGCCTCCGACGATGTCGGTGTTGAGCTTGTTCGAGGGTAGTCCATTGAAGTTTCCCAGGCTCGGCGGGTCCATCACTTCGACGTCGTTGTTGACGAGGATCGCGAGCGTTGCACCGAGCTCGATCTGGAAGCTCACCAGGCCACGGTTGAACGCGAAGATCAGCGGCAACGTGATGCTGGGGCCGCTGCGCTTGAGCTTCCCCGCGCCGGCCATCCCCATGGCGCCGTCGAAGCCCACGGTGCGGTAGACTGCACCGATCTGGGGCCGGATATCGAGCTGCTCGATCACCGTGAAACGCCGGTAGACGCCCAGGTCGAGGGCCGCCCCGGGCACCAGGCCCTCTGACTGGCTGCCGACTGGCTTGAAGGGGTTGCGAGTACCGATCGCGCCGCCGGCTGCGACCTTGACCCCGAACCCGGACCAGCCTCGTGCCCACGCCGGTGGGCGCGGCGGCAGGTCGGGTGGTAGATAGTACAGGGGGCGCCCGGGCCCGGTCGGTAGGGCAGCGACCTGCTTCGCCTTCGCGGCCTGCTTCGCTTCTTCTTCGAGCGCGCGCGTCTCGGTTGCGATCTTGTCGCGGATCGCGTCGCTGTCGGAGGCGCGTGGGAGCTTGTCGAGGTACGCGAGGTACGCGTCGCGGGCCTTGGCGTGGTCGGGTTGCTTGGCGTACGCCTCGCCGGCGTCTCGCAGATGCACCGGATCGTCGTCGTCGGCGGCGGCGGCACGGAGCTCGTCGCCTTTGCGTGCCCACTCGCCGGCACGGCCATAGGCGTCGGCGAGCTTGACGTGCGACTCGGCGGTGGTGCGCTTGCGCTCCTGCTCGGCCTTGGCCTGCTGATCGGCGAGCGCCTTGGCCTTGGCGGCGTCGTCGAGCTTGCGCTTGTTCTCTGCGTCGGCGAGTTGCTGGGTCGCGTCGACGACAAGGCCTCGGACCTCGGCGGCACGCGAGCTCTTGGGATCGGCCTCGAGATACTTCTGGTAGTACTCGAGCGCGAGCTTGAGGTTGACCGCGAGGTGATAGGCGCGCGCGACGTTGTAGAGGTGCGCGGGGAGCTTGTCGATCGCGTACGCGGCCTGGTACTCGGCGACCGCCTGGTCGTATTGCTTGGCGTCGAAGAAGGCTTTGCCCTGCTTGTAGTGTGCGGCAGCGGTGTCCGCGCTGGCGATCGACGCACACAGCAGCATCCCCACCACGATCCAGACCACACGCATGACCACAGTCTACGTGCTCGCTTCGCGCGCGTCAGTCGGCCAGCCTCTTGATCGCCGGGACGGTCACCACGATCGAGCCGGTGCGGTCGGTGACGGTCGTTGTGGTGCAGCGCAGCTCGAGCTTGTGAGAGCTCCGGTTCAGCCGGGCGACATACGCGGGGTCGTCGAGATCGCCAACCGCGGTTGCGCAGATCGTGACCTCGCCGGGAACGATCCCGCGCACATTCGCGACCGCCGCGCCGCACTTGAGGAAAGCGAACAGAGCGGGAGGTTCGAGGGCGATGCGTTCGCGAGCGTTCGCACCGAGCTCGGCTTGTCCCGATAGGTCCCGGTGCTCGTTTCACGTCTCGCGCACGCGCAGACTTGCGCGACATCGCCGCCTACACACTCGACAAGTGGGCAGTGAGCAGTGCGTCCGTTCAATCGACGCACTCGAATCACGCTGCCGACAGATCGCGGATATCCCGCAGCTTCGCCGCAACTCCCCAGACTTTCCCTCGTACTGGCGCGCTCTCGTCGGAAGGCATGGTGCGAAAGATGTGCGATCAGATTCGTGACACCGATGGCGTCGTGTTCTCTACCAGACCGACGACGGGATCACGCGCCTCCACGTCCGGCTCGTCGACGGCACCGTCTGGGTGGCTCAGCGGCAACTCGCCGACCTCTACCAGGTCTCGGTGCCGACGGTCAGCGAGCACCTGCACAACATCTTCGAGGAAGGGGAGTTGGCGCCCGAGGCAACTGTTCGGAAATTCCGAACAGTTCGAACTGAAGGGAATCGCTCGATTTCCCGGACGGTCGACCACTACTCGCTGCCGGTCGTGCTTGCGGTGGGCTACCGGGTGCGTTCGCTGCGCGGCACACAATTCCGGAAGTGGCCACGACGCGTCTCGAAGAGTACGTCGTCAAAGGGTTCACGATGGACGACGAGCGGTTGAAGCGGCCAGCCGGCGCGGACTACTTCGACGAGTTGCTCGCGCGTATCCGCGAGATCCGCGCGAGCGAGGCGCGGGTCTATCAGCGCATCCGGGAGATCTTCGCGCTCGCGTCGGACTATGCCGAGGGCGAGCAGGAGACGCTGCGGTTCTTCGCGTTCATGCAGAACAAGATGCACTACGCCGCGACCGAGCTCACGGCGGCCGAAATCGTTCGGCGACGCGCCGACGCCGACAAGCCGAACATGGGGCTCACGAGGTGGAGTGGTGGCCGCGTGCTCAAGCGCGATGTGGCGACCGCGAAGAACTACCTCGACGAGACCGAGGTCGACACGCTGAACCGGATCACGGATGTTCCTCGACCAGGCAGAGTTCCGCGCGCAGCGTCGCAAGGACATCAAGATGGCGGACCGGAGCGCGGTCCTCGACAAGTTCCTCGCCGACAACGAGCTGCCCGGGCTCGCCGGCGCACGGCGTGGCGCACGACGACGCGTTCGAATGGGCCGAGGCGCAGTACACCGCGTTCGGCGCCGCGGCGAGGCCGAGGCCAAGGCCAAGTGAGCCGAGCGATAGTTGGACGAGCTCGCGGCACGATGCTGCTCGAGGGCGGAGAGACGAAGTCCGAGGAACGCGAGCGGCGCGGAGAGAAGAGCGACGAGCAATGAGCAAGTCGACGAGCGAATCGCTACCGACGGCGCTTCCAATAGGCAGGGCGGCGCTTGGTGGGAGCAACTGCGAGAAGTCGGATCTCGGTCTCGGTCTCGCGGTAGACGACAACGAAAGGGAATCGTTTGAGCACAAACCGACGAATGCCGGGCTGGTCGGGAAATGCCGCCCACGCTGCTGGGAAACGTCGAATGCATCCGATGGCGTGATTCACTGCGTCTCGGAACCGCGCCGTACTGCTCCACGCCCGCGAGGAATTCATCGCGAGCTGCTGCAGCGAACCGCGCCGGCTTCATCGCGCGCGCGTGCGCACCAGGGCGTCGGCTTCGGCCAGGACGCTGTCGGCATCATGCAAGGGCATCTCGCCTGACTCTACGAGCGCATCCCGACGGGCGATCTCGGCGTCCCAGCCGTCCTCGAGCTCCACATGGTCGCTACCAAGCTCTGCCAGAAGAGCCTCCGCGAGCACCTCGCGTTCCTCCTCCGTCAGGCGCCTGGCCTGTTCGAGCACGGCTTTGACGGCGGCGGTCATACAAACTAGCGTACCGCGTTCGGCGACGAGCCGCATCGACAGCGTTGCCTCGACGCCTTGGGCAGACTTGGTCAGAGCGGCGGCGGGTAGATTCTTTCGCCGTTTTGCTCTGCCCGCTCTGCCCGAGACCACCAGATCACGGCGGACGAGGTCGGATCACCCCGGACGCCAAGCTCTTGTTCGTGCAGCAAGCGCTCGGTTTGTTTGACGTCCCGGGAGATTTCGACTCCCGCCGCCTCCACCATTATTTCCTCCTGATTCTCGCCGACTTGAGTCGCGAGCGACGGAGGCGGAGTTCTTTGCGACGGTTCTCTCCGTCGAGAAGTACGTCTGGCGTCGAAATCTACCCGCCGCCTCCGTGACGTCGCCGTGTTTTGGTCGCAGCCTGGACGCGCACGGCTTCGAACGCGCTGTCGTCGCCACGGTGGATGTAGAGCCGACCTCGAAGCACATCATCGTCGTCGAGCATCGCCCAACCGCGACCCGAGCACGGGTCACCTTCGTCGTCGCCTTCGAAGCTGAACTCCACCCGCTGTTTCCCTTCCCTCGTCTCGAGCCGATAGTCGACGTCCGCGCGCACAGCGATCATCGCGAGCTCGCCCAGCTTGTCTTTCCCGAAATAAATGCGCGCCTCTTCGATCAGATCGAGAGCGTCCTGATCCCAGAGCTCGGTACCGGTGATGCGCCACGCGCCTAGAATCGATGACGACCGTGCCTTTGCAGCTCGTGAGCTCTTCGAGCGAGGCTGTAGGACGGATGCTTGCGCCGTTGCAGACGGAATCAGCGCAGTCCGGATCTCCGAGCGGGCTCGGGCTTCGGCGTATTGCGCCGCGAACGTGCGGCGCATCCCGGCACCGAAGTGGAGCTGCACGCCGGATGAGCTGACGATCCCGTCGATGATGATTCGCCCTTCGAAGGGCAGGAGTACGGCCTGTACGTACGCAGGCACCGCGCGGACCAACTCGGGGAGCGGCGAATAGAGGCCGAGGACCCCAAACACGTCCTTGCTCATGAAGATGGAATGCTTCTGGAGGTGCTTGAAAAGGACGAAGCTTCCGGCAACGCGGTGTTTCCAGGACGCGATCAGTTCCCGTTCCGCGGATCCGAGGTTGGCCGCGCCGTCCGTAAGAAACCGCTCGCGTAGCGCATCTTCGGCCCAGAGGAGTTGTCGGATCGGATGAACGAGCGCCACGTCGAGCGGGCGTTCGGCGGTGGGCTTCGGGAACGGCGGAACGACACGTCGCTGGTCGTTGATCCACGTGAGAAGAGGCCACCACGCTCGGTAGAACAACGCTGCTTCGTCGGGTGCGAGGATCATGGCTAGACGCTCGGCCCTCGTTCGCGATGCGCACCCCAGACCGTGTGGATCTCGACGAGGTCCTCATCACGATCGTGGAAGTAATAGACGTGGCAACGTGTTTTCTTCATCAGCACGCGCTGGATCAGCTTGCCTCTGCTGACGCGATACGTCTGACCGACCTCGGGATTGGTGGTCAGGCGTTCGATCGTCTGCGCGAATTCGTCGACGAATAGATCCTTGGCGTCGCGATTCCCGCGCCACCACTCGTCCTCTAGTTCGAACCGACGCTGAGCCTCAGCGAGCAGAACGATTTTCACGCCGCGCCCGATACTGTTTGAGGTATTCGCCGGCGTCCATGCTGCGGCCGGCCTCCGAGTCATCGAGGGCGCGGTCGAGTGAAGCGTGCAGCTCCGCTCGTTCTGCGGGCGTGAGGTCGTCGTCGATCACGACGACCTCGACCTCGGCCCCCTCTGGTAAGTCGGTCGGCTCGTCGACAACGACTCGGCCATTCTTGACTT
>JANNBP010000550.1:0-26002 GCA_031385555.1 Deltaproteobacteria bacterium
TCAGGATCGCCACGGTGTAGCGACAGTCGTGCGTCTCGAGCGGCGCGAGCTCGAACCGCAAGTTCACGCAGATCGAGGCCGGCGCACCGTCGACGACGCAGGGGTAGTCGTCCATCACAACCACGCGGGGTCGAGCGCGCCGTACGAATCCTCGCCGTCGCGGCACAACCGTGCGAGGACGTCGACGCGCGGCAACTCGGTACGGATCCAGTACTGCGCCGCCGCGAGGTTGCCGCGATAGTAGTTGTCATCCCGCGAGGCGCGGCCGCGCGGGAGGCTACCGGCGAGCGCTTCCTTGGCGATCGCGGCGAGCTCCAGCCACTGCCATGCGATCACGAGGGTCGATGCGAGCTCGAGATAGTCCGTCGCGTGCAGCATCATGCCGGTCGGATCACCAGACATGCCGCGCTGCGCGAGCTCGGCCGTCAGCGCTCCGACGACGCCCACCGCGCGACGCAGCTCCGCGACCCACGACACCTCGACGCCGGCGGCTGCCGCACGCGCGCACGCGACTTCGATCTCCTGACCGAGCGTGACGAGCGCGCCCTTCGCCATCACGCGGCGACCGAGCAGGTCCTGCGCCTGGATCCCGGTCGTGCCCTCGTGGATCGAGTTGAGCTTCTGATCGCGCAGCCACGCCTCCGGCAGGTACTCGCTCGAGTAGCCGTAGCCGCCGTGGATCTGCACGGCGAGCGCGTTGGCTTCGAAGCCTCGCTCGGCCGGGAACGACTTCGCGATCGGCGTCAGGACATCGAGCAGGAGCTGGGCACGCTCGGCGACCGCACCTTCGCCGTGCGACGCGAGATCGCTGTAGTACGACGCGCGCGCGAGCAACGCGAGCCCACCGACGACGATCGCCTTCTGGCGCAGCAACATCCGCCGCACGTCGGCATGCTGGATGATCGGCACGGGCGACTTCGCACCCGGCGTGCGCCCCTGCGTCCGCTCGCGCGCGTAGTGGAGGGACTCGTGATACGCGACCGACGCCGTCGCCACGCCGTTGAGGCCGACCATGATGCGCGCCTCGTTCATCATCTGGAACATGTAGCGAATGCCCTGGTGCGGTTCGCCGACGAGCCAGCCGCGACAATCGCCGCGCTCGCCGTACGCCAGGATCGCGCTCGGGAGACCGCGCCAGCCGATCTTGTGGACGAGCCCGGTGATCGAGACGTCGTTATCGACCAGCGCACCATGTTCGACGCGCCGCTTCGGCACGCACAGCAACGACACCCCCTTCATGCCCGCCGGTGCGCCCGCGATCCGCGCGAGCGTCATGTGCACGATGTTGCCGGCGAGATCATGATCCGCGCCCGAGATGAAGATCTTCGCGCCGCTCACCAGGTAGTGGTCACCCGACGGCGTCGCCACGGTCGTGATGTCGGAGAGGCTCGAGCCCGCGTGCGGCTCGGTCAGCGCCATCGTGCCCATCCACTCGCCGCGATACATCGGCGCCATGTACGTCGCGCGCAGCTCGTCGCTGCCGAACGCCTCGAGCAGATGAGCCGCCCCATTCGTCAACCCGACGTAGGCGTACACCGAGAGGTTCGCGGCCATCAGATACGACGTCGCGAGCGAGAACACCGTGAGCGGCAACTGAGCACCACCCACCGCGGTCGGGCGTGGGGCTGCGGTGAAGCCGAGCTCGACCACGCGACGCACGAGCGACGCGAGCTGGGGATGCACGTGGACGCGCCCGTCGCGCAGCACCGGCGGCGCCTCGTCGAGCGTGCGATAGGCCGGGTACAGCGTGTCGCGTGCGAGGGATCTCGCCGACGCGAGCACCATCTCGAAGGTCTCCCGATCGTGATCGGCAAAGTACGGCAGCGCCGTCAGCGCGCGGAGGTCCAGCAGCTCGTCGAGGATGACCTCGACATCGCGATCGTCGACGAGTGGATTCACGCCAGAGAATCTACAAGAGAACCTACATAGGGTATGCCTTCGCGGCCAGCGCCGAAACGTGTCGTGTACGCGCCACCTTTTGGGGCCTTGGTCGTCGGGATTTCTTCTAAGATCGGCCCATGCGCTTCACGGGGGCTGCGTTCGTCTTCCTTGTCGGATGTGCCACGGCAGGTCAGCAGACGGATGATCCAAGCGATCCAGACGCTCCGGAGCTGCCGAGCGAGAGCCCCGGGGATCCGGTCGCACTCACCGTCGAAAACCAGGGCACGGGCATCGGCACCGTGACGTCCTCACCAGCCGGCATCGACTGCGGCGCCACGTGCACCGCGAGCTTCGACCCCGACACGGTCGTGACGCTGACGGCGACCACGACGACGGGCACGACCTTCATGGGGTGGACCGGCGGCTGCTCGGGGACGACCGCCTGCACCGCCACCCTCAGCGCGACGGCGACGATCGGCGCGATGTTTTCTTGTGATCCCGGCACACAGACCTTCGACTTCAGCGGTGCCGCGCAGACGTTCGTTCCCGCCGTCTGCGTCACGGCGATCACCGTCGATGCGTTCGGTGCCCAGGGCGGTCGCGGCACCGAGGGTGTCGGCAACGCCGGCGGCCTGGGCGCGCGGATCCAGGGCACCGTGCCGATCACGGCGAGCGGCGTGACGATCATCGTCGGTGGGATCGGTGCGGATCAGGCGAACGGGCATGGCGGTGGGGGTGGTGCGAGCTGGGTCTACGGCGCGGCGGGCGATGCGGCGCCGCTGATCGTCGCCGGCGGCGGTGGTGGTGCGAGCTCGAACAGCAACGGCGGCTGCACGGCTGGTCCAGGCTCGGCGACCACGGACGCCACCGCGAGCAGCCAGGGCGCCGGCAACTCGATCGGTGGAGCGAACGGTGCCGGTGGCAACGGTGGTGCGGCGACGAGCTTCGCTGCCGGCGGCGGTGGAGCGGGATGGCTGACCGATGGCTTGCAAGGTGGAGGGACCGGCGGCATCGGCGGGAAGGCGCCTCGCAATGGAGCCGCCGGTGGCGTGGGCGCGGGCGGTGCGAGCGGTGGCTTCGGTGGCGGCGGTTCCGGCTTCGGGCTCAGCGGTGCCTGCGGCGGCGGTGGCGGCTTCAATGGTGGCGGCGGTGGCAACGCGTGGAACGGCTCGGCGTGGGGATGCGGTGGTGGCGGCGGCTCGTTCAACGCGAGCGCGGCGCCGGTCAACACCGCCGGCGTTCGCGCGGGCAACGGGCAAGTCATCCTCACGTGGTGAAGCCGACGGTGCTCCACATCGACCGCGCGTCGAAGGAGCCGATCACGATCGACGACGGCGGCACGATCGAGTGGACGCGCGGTGGCTCGTGTGGCCATCGCAGAGGCGCGTGCTAGCTTCGGGCGCATGCGCGACTCAATCGTTATCGAGATCCGCGCCGCAGAAGGCGGCGCCGACGCCAAGACCCTCGTGATCGAACAGACCAAGATCTATCTCCGGCTCGCGGGCCGGAGGTCGCTTTGAGTCCGAGATCGTCGAGGAAGCACCTGGCTTCGCCCTGCTGCGCGTGAGCGGCAAGGGAGCAGCGGCCACCTTCGCGGACGAGCCCGGCGGTCATCGCTGGCAGCGCGTCCCACCCACCGAGCGACGGGGACGCGTGCACACCAGCACGATCACCGTCGCCGTGCTGGCGGAGCCCGCCGAGGCGCTGGTCGTCCTGCGCGACGACGATCTGGAGATCTCCCGATGTCGCGGCTCGGGGGCCGGCGGCCAGCATCGCAACAAGCGCGACACCGCCGTGCGGATTCGCCATCTGCCGACCGGTCTCGACGTCCGCTGCGAAGCCGAGCGCAGTCAGCACGACAACCTCGCGACGGCGATGGCGGTGTTGCGCGCGCGGATCTGGCAAGCCGAGCAAGCCCGCGTGTCCGGTGCTCGCGCCGACGATCGACGACGCCAGATCGGAAGCGGGATGCGCGGTGACAAGCGCCGGACCATTCGCCAGCAGGACGACGTGGTCAACGATCACGTCACCGGCAAGCAGTGGAGGTACCGCGACTACGAGCGCGGCAACTGGTAACGCGTCAGACGCCGCAGCACTTCTTGAACTTCTTCCCGGAGCCGCACGGGCACGGTTGGTTGCGTCCCGCGGCGGCGCCACCGAGCAAGCGATGCACCGCCGAGCCGAGCAGCCCGAACGGATGGTTCGGGCGCAACGACGCGTGCATCGCGAACCGCATCGGACGTTGCTCGTCGTAGATCTCCTCGGTCGGCGGATGCTGGAAGTACGGAATGCGCACCTCGCCGGTGACGTCGTTGCAGTACTGGTTGGTGTCGAGCGCGTGGACCTTGCGGCACAGCGAGGGACGCACCGGGTAGACCGTGCACGCGCCCTCGTGGTTGAGGGCGCACATCGCGCCCCGCTTGCGAACCTCGTCGGTCCACGCCGGATCGTCGCTCGCCTTGTCAACCAGATCACCGAGCGCGGCACTCCACGTTCCGTACGCGTGCTCGAAGCGCGCGCGCTCCGCGGCATGCGCGGGGTCCTTGAGATACTCCGCGACCGCGATCGCCTCGCCTTCGGTCACCACGACGGCCGCGCGACAGCACGCGTCGCAACCCTTCTTGCAGGCGAGCCGACTGCCGAGCTGGGCGTCGCGCTCCGCGATCGCGTCGTCGAGCTGGGCGTGCATGATCTGCGTCAAACCAACCACGTCGGGGCGCTGGAGCACCGGCAGCCGCACCGGCTTGCCTGCCTCGCGGGCGGTGATCGCGTCGGCGAGAGCGAGGGCCACACGCTGCAGTCGCTCCGGGTCACTCATCGCCCACGACCTTACCTGGCGAGGTCACTTCTTGCAGGCCCCGGCCGCGCTACAAACTGTATATGTGGATCCGCTTTCTCGTGGTGCTGGTGATCGGCTGTCGAGGTGCGGACCTGCCGGCTGCGGATCTCGGTGCGGAACGCTTCACGACGCGCGGCAAGATCATGAGGATCGAAGGCAACACGCTCGACATCCAGCACGAGCACATCGCGAAGATGCGAACCGTCGACGGCACGCTCGAGCCGATGGCCCCGATGACGATGGTGTTCTCGGCGACGAGCGCCGCGCCGATCGATGGCATCGCGGTGGGAGACCTCGTGAAAATCGAGTTCACGACGCACTATCGAACCGACGCGGCGCTGCGGCTGGTGTCGATCGAGAAGCTACCGGCGAGTACCAAGCTCGAGCTCCCTCGATGATCGATCAGAGGGCTCCATCCGCGCGCCGCTTTGCGACCAGTCGCCGACTTCGTGGCCACCGCTGTATCTAGCTGGGTTGGCGGCGCTCGTCAGCCGAACTGCCCGAACACAGCCTTGAACTTGTCGAGGATCTGCGCCCAGTCCTCGATCGTCGAATCGATCGCGAGCGACACCGTCCGATTACCGACGTTCGCACGCAGGTGGATGCTCCTCGTCGCATCGCGGCGGGCTCCGCGAAAACTGAAGTGGGTGTGCGCCACGGCCGGCTGGTTCACGTCACCCGGAAACCAGCTCTCGGTGC
Organism: Deltaproteobacteria bacterium; assembly: GCA_031385555.1. GTDB lineage: Bacteria > Myxococcota_A > Polyangia > Haliangiales > Haliangiaceae > JABFXX01. The sequence continues at coordinate 5,420 of JANNBP010000550.1, forward strand.
GCTCGAGCTGCAGCGTGCAGCTGACCGTCTCCTGGTGCCAGTTGGTGGTGACTTCCTCCTCGTACGAGCTCGCCCTCGGCGATCGGTCGATCGGGGCCGGCGGTGGCGTGGGATCGCCTTGCACGGGCTCGTTCGCGCAGCCCAAGGCATCGAGGAGAAAGGCGATCAGCGCGTCCTCGGAGTCGTTCGCGAGCTCGCTCGCCGCCCACAGTTGCTCGTTCTGTTGAACGCGTTCGCCCACGCCCGCATCGTACTAAGTTACCGCCATGGACGAAGCTGCCCTCGTCGCCGAGTTGGTCTCCGCGCACGGCGTCCACACGATCGTCCTCTACGGCTCGCGCGCCCGCGGCGATGCCACCGAAGAGAGCGACATCGATGTCGCCACCTTCGGCGAGGTCACGACCACCACGCGCGATGCCCGCGTCTGGAACGGGATGTATCTCGATGCCTTTGTGTATCCGGAAGCCGTTGCGGCCGCGCCGGTCGACGACGACATGCTCAAGTTGCAAACTGCACGTGTCTTGCTCGACGACCGCGGGCTTGCCTCGCCACTCCTGGAGCGAGTCGCGGAGCGGATGCGCAGCGGCCCCGCGCCGATCACCGACGACGATCGGCAGATGCGGATCGTCTGGGCGCACAAGACCGTGGAGCGCATCCGGCGCGGCGACATCGAGGCGCACTACCGGCGCCACCAACTGCTGTTCCAGTTGCTCGAGGACTACTACGCGTTGCGCGGCCGCTGGTATCGCGGCCCGAAGGAGTCGTTCGCGGCCATGCGCGTGGACGACCCGGCGGTCTTTGCCTTGTTCGAGGCTGCACTCCCACCGGCGTCGTCGGTGGACGCGATCGCTGCCTTGGTTGCAGCCGTGATCCGCTAACCGAACTGGTCAGAAGCTGCCGCCGCAGATGCCGCGGAAGATGCCGGCCACGATCTGAAAGCCGCTGCCCTGCCTGCGAACGAGGAACGTTCCGGGCTGGCCCTCGACGTACGTCTTCTTGAGATCGCGACGGTACTCGCCCGGATCTCTCCACCAGCCGCGCCGGTGAATACGCGCCGCATCCGACGAGGTGACGCCGACGAGCGGCAAACGCTCCGTGCCACATGCGCGGCACGGGTTCGAGGTCTTGCAGATCACCGGCTCGGCATGCGTCGAGCGCATCGCTTCACCGTCGACGGTCGCGTACTGCCCGTTGGCGAGCTTCAGCGCATCGACGAGCGATCGACGGGGCGAGGCCGGCGTGTTCGCTGCGTTCATGTCGTCCTCGCGATTCGCGGCTCGTCGCCACGGCAACCAGGTCCTCGCGCGGAGGCGGAAGTCGCCTTCGACGAGCGCGCCGACCGACAGCGTGGCGTCGGTGCTCAGTGTCACGGCATAGGTGTCGAGGTCGCGCAGTGTCTGCGGCATGTCCTCGATGCGCGAGCACTCACCGGCGCAGCCATCGAACTCGGCGAACCCGAGCACCTTGCCGTACTCGTCGAACAGGATGCCGCTGGCGTAGAAGCGACGCACGCCGGGGATCCACGACACCAGATAGCGACCGACCTGCGCCGAGATGTCATCGCGGATGTAGCCCTTCCCCTTGGGACGCACCGGCGCGACGCCACCGACGACGGTGATCGTGCCGTCGTGGTGATGCACCACCCAGACCGGGAACCCATCCGCGAGCGTCGCGGCGATCGTTCCACCGCGCGCCGGACGCGACACGGTCGAGGGGCCGTGATCGTCGGCAACGATCGCGTTCGACGCCGTCGACGGCTGATAGCGGAGCGTGGTGACCTCCGCACACGCGCACAACAGCAAGAGCAACGCCCTCATGGGAGCCAGAGGGAATGCCTCATCTGACGGACCCTATCAAAGCCGATGGGGATCGCGCGGGGAATCTCCCGTGCTCGAACGCGCGTTACCGATGAGCGCCGTGCGCATCGCCACGATCTCGCGTTCACTCGTCCACACCACTTGCCTCGTCCTCGATCCGTCTCAAGTTACGGTCATATGCCTACGCCAGTGAACGACCCGAAGCCCACCACCCTCACGCGCGTCCTCGACAGCGTCGATCGCGGTCACGCCCGCGCCGCCGATCGGATGCACACGCTCCGCAACACCATTCGCGCGCGTCTCGGTCGCGGTCTCGACTTGCTCGAAGGAGCGATCGGCGCGCTCCGCGTTCGCCTGGATCGCGCGGACAAGGGCGCGGCCGACGGCATCATCAAGGCGCAAGGCGTCGCGTCGACCGCACTCGAGAAGCTCCGCCACTCGCGGTCGCTACCCGACCACGTCACGTCGTAACGCACGCCGAGCTACATCGCTTCGCTTTGCGCGATCCACCATCGCGTCATCGCCTCGATCATACTCGCCCGATGCGGATGGTGATCCTCGGCCCGAGTCGAACCGGCAAGACGACGCTTGCTCGCCGCGTCGGCAGGTCGACCGGGGTGCCGGTGTTCACCTCGACGCGCACTACTGGCGCGCCGGCTGGAAAGAGCCGCCGAAGGCCGAGTGGGAAACACGAGTCGACGAGCTCCTCGCACGCGACGAGTGGATCATGGATGGCAACTACAGCGGCACGTTCGTCCAGCGGATCGCCGCCGCCGACATCGTCGTGTTCCTCGACTTCCCGCGCCGGCACTGCGTGTACGGCGTGATGTCGCGCTGGTGGAGGACACGCGGTCGCGTGCGCGAGGATCTGGCGCCGGGATGCCCCGAGAAGCTGCCGGACCTCGGCTTCCTGACCTGGATCTGGAACTACCCGACCAAGACGAGACGAAGTTGATGGCGCTGCTCGCCGCCGCACCATCGACGACCCAGGTCGTGATCCTGCGATCGCGCGATGCAGTGCAGCGCTGGGCGGATCAGCTACAGATGCCGGCTACCCATCGCTCGTAGCTGCCATCCTTCGCAGCGTCGACGAGCAGCATCACCACATCATGAATGTGATCGAGCTCGACGGAGTCGACGCGATAAACGTGGGCTCGCAGCGCGTCCTCCGCCTCGACCGTCGTGAACCCCGCCGCCTCGGCAACGGTGAGGAATGCTTGCCGAGCTGCCGTCGAGGAGAACGTCAGCCGGTGATCGACGCGCCGAGGTGTCGACAGGCGATCGCCCTGCTCCGCCAGGATCTGGACCATGCGGCGATCGTCCATCCACTGGCGACGCTCGGCATCGGGGAGCAGGAGCTCGCGGTAGTAGCGCCAGGTCGGGTCCGGCTCGCTGCGTGCGTCGATCCGCCGATCGCCCGCGCGATCGATCGCGACCTGGCGGAGTGCTGCGAGCTGGCCGTCGACGCCATACAGGACCGTCTCCCAGATCCCGCGCGTCCGGATGCGACCGACGTACTCGATCGAGAGCTCGACGCCGCGCGCGATGATCGCCTGCTCGACGAGATCGAGGGCCTCGGCTTCGGCAGCAGACCCGATCCCGTACTCGCCTTGCTCGCGCATCGCGATCGCCACGGTGTACCGGTTGCCGCCCGTGGACTGCTCGAACTTCAGATTCACGTAGATCGATGCCGGCGCGCCATCGACCATGCACGGGTAGAACTCGAGCTCGTCGGACATTTTGGTGATCTAGCCTCTACAGCCGGAATTCCCAGCCGATGTTCATCGTGGCGAACAAGTTCACCGGCAGCGGATCGTAGGTGCTGCCCGCGACGGTGGCATCGCCGCTACTGTGCAGCGTCACGCCGATGGCGACCCACGGCATCACGTAGAACCCGTACTTCGTCGGGTGCCACTTGTAGCCCGCGATCGCCTCGGGACCGAATTCCCACTTCTTCGCTTCGGCGGTCTCGCCATCGCGCGTGAACGTCAGCCGCAGCAGGCGCAGCGAGCCACCGAACGCGAAGCCGCTGCGGTCGTTCAAGAAGTAGAGGAGGTAGAGCGCGTTCGAGTGACGGACGTGCTGATGAAAACCGGCGTTGCCGCCGAGCTCCGTGATCACGTCGGGCACGTCGAGCCGGAAGTTCCCGAGGCCCACGCGCAGGTGGTTGTAGCGAATGCCCGGCTGGATGCCGTAGCCACCGAGGGCGAATGGCTGTGGATCGACCTCGAGGTGGAGCCGCAGATCAGCACCCTCTGCGTGAGCGGTCGAAGCCGCCAGTAGCAGGGCGAGAGCGGCGCGCATCGACCTAGCGTACTCCTACTTGGTCGACAGCTTCTTCGGTACGGTCCCGAACGCTCCCTTGAGATTGGCGGCCGCGCGTTGCTGGGCCGCTTTCGCATCGGCGACGACGGCGCCCATCCCGAAGAACTCGTGGGTCACGCCGGCGTAGTCCGCCGCATCGACCTTCACCCCTGCCGCGGTCAGGGCCTTCGCGAGCGCCTGGCCTTCACTGCGTAGCGGATCGATCTCGGCCGTGATCACCGTCGCCGGCGGAAGGCCCGCGAGGTCGGTGCGCTTCGCGAGATCGATGCGCTTGTCCTTCGCGCCGTCCGGCGTCTTGAACACGTGCTTGACGAACCACTCCATCATCGGCTTATTGAGCGGCTTCGCATCGGCGTTCGCCACGTAGCTCGGCGTCGTCATGTCGCTGCCGGCGACGGGATAGACCAGGAGCATGTGGACCGGCGCGGTGACCTTCTCGTCGCGCGCGCGGATCGCCGTGTTGATCGCGAGGTTGCCACCCGCGCTCTCGCCGGCGACGGCGAGCCGCATGGGATCGCCGCCGAACGAGGCCGCGTTGTCGGCGACCCACTTGTACGCGGTGAACGCGTCCTCGTGCGCCGCCGGAAACCTGTATGCCGGTGCCTGGCGATAGCTCGCCGAAACCACGATCGCGCCGGTCGCATTCGCCAGTGCGCGCGGCGCGGCGTCGTAGACGTCGAGGTTCGCGATCACCCAGCCGCCGCCGTGGAAGTACACGATGACCGGAAACGGCCCGGTTCCCTTCGGGGTGTAGATGCGCATCGGGATCTTCGCGTCGCCGTACGTCTTGTCGTCGACCTTCGCGACGGCCTCGGGTGCCGGTGCCTTGCCGAGCTTCTTCGTGAGCACGACCTTCACCGCGTCGGTCGGCGTTGGCTGCGTGCGCGCCACCAGCGGATCGAGCGTCTCGATCGGCTTGCCACCCAGCGTCGCGAGTGCGTCGAGGACGCTCTGCATGTCCTTGTCCGCCTTCGCCGGCCTTGCGGCCGGAGTCGGCGGTGGTGCCTTGGTGTCGGCGACGGCCATGCCTGGGAGTGAGAGAACAGCGGCGACGAACAACGAACGATGCTTCATGCGCGCGCCAGCTGCACCTTGTGAACCCGACCGAGCCCTCGCGAAGGGTGCGCTGCGACGCCGACGGGAGCGCCGGGCCCACAGTGGTGTCTCGGCGCTCATGCGTCTTGGCGGAGACCACGATTGATCGCGCGCACGTACGAACAAAGGGACCTGACGGATCACGCCTCGCCTCGTGGCACCGTGATCGGGCAGTTCGAGATCGACGAGAACCTCGGACGCTGGCCGACGCGTTAGGGTTCGTTGATCCCCAGCCCCGGGTCGTAGACGAACAACACCTTGTAGATCTCGGTCATCACCGCGTCGTTGTTGTTCTCCGGCATCTCTGCCTTGAAGTACTTCGCCAGCAGGTCGAGCTTGCCCGACGCATCCAGCTCCTCCGCCTTCGCGCGGAACTCGGCGCGCGCCTTGTCGTCGGCCTTGTCGGCCTTCTGCACGCACCCCGAGCGACCGGGATAGCCGTGAAACACGCGCAACGTGCCGTTGGTCTCGATGCGCACGACCATGCCGCCCGAGATCCACGACGCCCAGCCGTGCTGCGGATTGCGCCTCCACGCCTCGTCGGCGTAGACGCCTTGCCACGTGCCGCCCTCGAGGATCATCGGCTTCTTGCAGACGTCGCACAGCAACGCCTTGCCGCCCTTGCCCAGCGTGGCGAGCGGCTCGACGGGTGTTTGCCCGGAGCCCGACGTTGCCCGGGCGACATCGGCGGCGTACTTGCGAGCGGGTTCGAGGACCGCCACCCGAGCGAGGTAGTCCTGGTACATGGCCTTCGCTGCGGCGTGGGCGTCACTCATCGCATTTCATGGGTAGCACGACGGCACGGGGCGAACCGAGCCCCGATTGCGCTAGGTTTGCCGCCGATGCCCGAGCTCCTCGGCCTGCCCTGTTCCCCGTGACGACGGCCAGCCGGGCAGCGCGGAGATCCGCGAGCTGATCGATGCCGCCGAGCTCCCGTTCGCCGTCTGGGGTCACGCGCACTGGGACGAAACGCTGTCCGCGCGAGCCTCTGGGCAGACGCTCGACGTCGACGCGCGCGTCGTCGTGCTCGTCACTTCCGCGGCGTGAAGCGCCAGCCCGCGTCGATGCGGACAAAGAACATCGGCATCCCCTCGTGCTTCTCGCCCTTGTCCTCGACGACCAGCACCACCGCCGCGATCTCGATCTCGCGCTTGACCTTCTCGCTGACCGGCAACGTCTTGCGCTGCGCGACCTTCGTCGACACCAGCTTGCCGGTTGGATTCTCGCGGCCCTCGCGTGCGAGACCGTCGATCACGCTGGCGAGCTCCTCGTCGTAGTCGGCCTTCTCGATCGACTTGTTCGAGATCGCCGACAGCTCCGCGTGGGTGAGCGAGAGCGCGATCGCCTCGGCGCGGTTGCCGCCGAGTGCCGCGCGGCCCCACCGCATCGCGACGGCTTCGACCGTGGTGGCGGCCTCTGGCTCGCTCCGCTTCTCGGAGCCGCCGCACGCGCACAGGACGAGGATGAGGAGGAGCGTCTTCATGATTCCAGCGTAACGCGTGCGGCATGCGCTGGGTCGTCCAGCCTGGTATCGCGCGGATCTGCAGAAGCTCGTGCGATGCGATGACCTACGCAGAATAGTAGGTCGGGATGGCTTCGCCGATCACGGCGTCCTCGCGCTCGACCACGCCGGTCGGCCACACCGTGAGCACGCGGCAGATCAACCGGAAGTTGTCGACCACCCAGCGATGCACGAGCGTGCGATCGGGGTGTGACTCGACGCGCTCCGGCGCCACCCGGCTCTCACGGCGAAGCACCTCGACGTAGGTGCGATCGGCATCGCTCAACTCGGCGCGCCAGGGGATGCGATCGAAGTCCTCGACGCGCCGATGATCGAACGAGCTCGTCACATGGTCGACCCAGTCCACATACACGGCCACGTCGTGGAACGTCGGCGGAGCCTTCGCCGACAGCCGCGCGACCTCGGCGAGCGTGCAGCGTGCGAGCTCGCCTTGCTCCGACACCACCAGCCAGCGCTCGTGCCCGGCACAGTAGATCCGGACGAGCTGATACCCCCGCCAGAACGAAACCCCGAGCTGGCGGTACTCGCGCTGGTCGACGTCGAGAGCCGGATCGAGCGCGGCCAGTGCACGCGCGAACTGATCGAGGGCGACGCGATGCGCGATCATCTCGTCGAACGCGATCCGCTCGGGCATGCGCTCCAGCACCTCGTACGACTCGCCGGTGAGCTCGGGGTTGTAGGGATCCGCGGAGTCATACGGGATCTGGTACGACCGCACGTAGAGCTGATGACAGCTGGGGCAGCGATAGCGCCAGACGGATCCGGGGTTCTCCGGCAGACCCGCGCTCTCGAGTTGGCGCCACGCCTCGCTGTTGCGCGACGACACCGGGAGGGTGCAGCAGATCGGGCACGCCTCCACCGGCATCGTCGGCGCGAAGCGCGCCCGCATCTCGTCCCAGGTGAACGGCATCGCCACGCGGCGAGCGTACGCTACGGCGAGAACACGAGGGGCGTGCGGAAGGTCAGGCCCACCGTCGCCTGGAACGCGTTGACGCCCTCGACCATCTGTCGCGCACCAGCCTCGGCGTAGACACCGACGGCGTACGTACCGAGGAACAAGCCCCGCGGCTCGATGCCGACGCCGCTCGCGAACAGCTCGGCGCTGAGCCGGCCGGAGACACCCACGCCGGTGGAAGAGCCATTGCCGAATGCGCTCGAGCCGAGGTACTCGCCGCGCATCGAGGCCCACGTGCGGCCCCAGCCATTCGTCGACAGCATACGGGCACCCTCGAGGTACGCGCCGCCGTACGCGAGCCCGTTCTCGGTGTCATTCGCGTCCATCTTCTCGGCGACGTGGATGCCACCGAACACGCCGACGCCGATGTCGAAGTTCGTCGGGCGCGGGCTCAGCGAGGCCCAGTGGATCCCGATGGCACCGGCGACCCCGGGAGCCATGCCGCGCTCGGTGCTCGCGGTGCTGGCACCGAGATCGATCTTGAGCGGCATCATGAAGCGCGGCCCCGGGCGACGGCGATAGCGGACGGCTGGGTTGGTGGGACCGATCGCGGGCCCCGCCGAGGGTCGGGTCTCGGCGGAGGCCGACGAGAGGTCGAGAGCCGCGAGGCTAAGGAAGGCAAGGAGGAGCGTTTGGCGCATGGGATTCCGTGACGGGACGACGACTGGAGACATGTCCAAGCGTCGTGCCAGCGGGAATCCCGGCGGAATCGACCGAATTCAGGCAACCCGTGAACGGTGGGTCACGTGCCGGGTGTGGCGGTTCACGGTTCAGGGAGTCAGCGCCAGCCGAACGCGTGCTCGTAGCTGCCGAGCACCTCGACGTGGCCCTCGCGGTCCTTGACGACCAGGGTCAGGTGACCGTCCTGCGAGACGATGATCGCCGCGGCCTCGCGCGGTTGCCGCATGCAGTAGATGACGCCCGCCGGGTGGCGCGTGCCCTTGAACGTCGACAGATCATCCAGGTGGCTCTCGCCGGTGTACGGGTTGCGATGGCGAAACTGCATCCTCGGCGCGTCGCCCTCGATCACCTGGACGCCGAACCCGCGAACGCGGAGATCGGTATCGAGCAACAGCGCGTTATCGACGGCGGTGAGCCGGGCGACGAGCTCGATGGTCTCGGCGAACGCGATCTGATCCTCGTCGCGTACGGTGACGCGTCCATCGTTCGCACGTGGGCGTGAACCCTTGAGCCGCGCGAGCTGATCGGAGCCGGCGGTGGTGTCGCGGATCACGCGCGCGTAGCGCTGCGCGAGCAGGTCCCCACCGCCGGTGATCGGGTAGTGCGCGCGAACGCCGATCGGCTCGACCTCGGCGGGCATCATCAGGATCATCCCGCCGTGGCGATGCGCGAGCACCTGGAGCGCGATCCGCGTGACGATGGCCGCGCAGAGATGAACGCCGGTGACCGGATCGAGGTGAGCGCGCCAGACGTCGAACGACCGGCTCAGCGTCTCGGAGGCGGACGCCACTTGCCCGTGGTCACCGAACAGCACGATCTCACCACGGGCATACAGTGCGCGTGGCCAGCCGCCGTAGTCGACGCGAACGACGCCCGCGTCGAGGGCCCGCACGGTCAACGGCTGCTTCGCGGCGGTGTTGCGCTCGAGCAAGGCCCACGCGACGATCGCATCTCCGTAGGGCCGCACCGCGATCGCGGTCGACTCGCCCAAGGTGGCCGGCGCGAGCTTCGCGAGGTTCTTCGGCGTCAGCCGGACCGCCGTGTCGAGCATCAGCACGGCCGCGCACGCAGTGGCATCCGGCTTCCACGCCACCCCGAACTCGACGCGGCGAGCCTCCTCCTCGTGCAGGCTCGCGTAGAACACCGCCTCGACGAGGGCTGCGAGCTGGGACGCGGTGGGGAGCGCCAGCGTCGGATCGCGCAGCGGCTCGAGGTGCGTCATCAGCTGCGCGGCGAACTCGCTCGTTGTCTGGAGGTGCTCTTCATCCACCCGCACACGCTACCTTGCAACAGCCCACCACAGGTCGCGCTGCCACGCGTTCGACCTCGCGGTCGACCTGCTCGAGCGTACGGCCACCGGCAAGCTCCAGCGTTTCACGCTGACGCGTGAGCGAAGGTCAGGCGCTGCCTCTAGCTGGCTTCGGCGATCGCAGGCGTCGCGGAGCTCAACCCGCCCGGCAACAGCGTCGGGAACTCGCGACCGGTGAACGGATCGACGAGCGTGACCGCGTCCTTGTAGACGCGCGGCGTGCGGTGGAGCTGGAGCAGCGCCTTGGACAGCGGCATCGACTGGTAGCGACCCGGCCAGTGCTTCTGCAGCAGGTCGCGCACCAGCGGCGAATGCCGCGAGCTCATCGCCGGGAACACGTGGTGCTCGACGTGATAGCCGAAGTTCAAGGTGAGACGTTCGTACCAGCGTGGCGTGGTGACGCTGAGACCCGAGACCACCGGGTCGTTGATCTCGACGCGCGGGCTCAGGCTGTGGTTGGTCATGATGTACGACATCACGATGGTGTTCGCGATCAGCAGCGGGATCACGTAGACGAACAGGAACGGCACGAAGCCGACGAGCACGGCCACGGTGGCCCACACCGCGACCCCGAGCAGCGTCTCGACGATCGCGAAGAACGCGTTGCGCGTGGAGAGATACTCGCGGCTCCGCGCGTTGATCAGCTGCATCAGCGCCTGCAGCGAGAACCCGAGCGCGAGGCTGAGCACGCCGCGCAGCTTGCCGTTGCCCGGGGAGAACCACTTGATGAAGAAGCGGACGCGACTGTTCGCGTGATACTCGTCGAGCGTCGGATACATGTCCGGATCGCCGTCGGAGTTCGCACTGCCGTGGTGGACGCGATCGTGCCACGCTGCCCACAACCGCGGCGACACGGTGAACGGCAGGAAGCCGATCCAGCCGACGAGCTGACGCGAGGTGCGGCCGCGCACGATGCCGCCGTGCACGGCTTCATGACCCATGAAGGTCAGGCACGACATCGCCACGCCGATCACGACCGAGAAGAGCGGCAACACGAACCAGGGGACCAAGCCCATCGCGACCACGGAAATGGCAGAACCGATCACGGCGAGCACGGCCGGGATCACCAGCAGGCGGGAGGTCGCGGGCTCGAACGCTTCCGGCGGCAACTCGGGCCGGAGCTTCTTGACGTACTCGGACCGGGCAACCAACGAGTCCGCGAGCTGCGAGGCCTGCATGGGCGCATCATGCATATTGTGGGCTCGTCTGGCTCGTCATCTTCTGGTCATTCGCGCTCGCGCGCGCCCTCCCCACACTGGGAGGTCTGGGCTGCTGCTACGGTCGCGCGTATGAACAAGCACCGCTTCGTCTGGCACGACCTCAGCACCAAGGATCTCGAGGGCTCCAAGGCGTTCTATGGCGAGCTGTTCGACTGGACGTTCGAGGGCGACGGCTATCTCCACATCAAGGTCGGAGACGAGATGATCGGCGGCATCCGTCAGATGACCGAGAGCGAGCACCAGCCGACGAGCTGGCTAGGCTACGTCGGCGTCGACGATGTCGCGGCGACGGTCGGAGTCATCACTCTCGCCGGCGGCAGGGAGCTCGTGCCGATGACGGCGATGGAGAACGTCGGCACGTTCGCGGTGACCGCAGATCCGACGGGTGCCGTGTTCGCGCCGTGGAAGAGTGCACGCGCCGGCGAGGCCGTCGAGCAGGTCGCGCTGCCGAAGCCGTTCACGTTTTGCTGGGACGAGCTGGTCACGACCGATCCCGCGGCCGCCGTCGCGTTCTACGAGAAGGTGTTCGGCTGGCAGGGCCGAGCGGTGGAGATGGGCGGCGCGATGACCTATACGCTGCTCGATCGCCCGGGTGTCACGAACGCGAAGGGCGAGCAACAGTCCGCGGGCGGCGCGATGCAGTCACCACCGGGCGTGCCGCACTCGTTCTGGATCGCGTATGTCGGCGTCAAACGCTGCGACAAGGTCGCCGAGCTCGCGAAGCAGCTCGGTGCGGAGATCACGGTCGGCCCGCAGGACATCCCGAACGTCGGACGGTTCGCATTCCTCACCGATCCACAGGGCGCGACCTTCGCGGTGCTGCAGCCCGACTAACCACTCGTCGGCAGCGCGTGCTAACCAACGCGTCCTGATGTCGTACGCGATCGAGACTACCGGCCTCGCGAAGAGCTTCGGCAAGACCATCGCGCTGGCCGGTGTGGAGCTCCAGATCCGCAAGGGCAGTGTCTACGGCCTGCTCGGTCCCAACGGCGCAGGTAAGACCACCACGATCCGGATCCTCACCACGTTGATCCGGCCCACCGCGGGGACCGCGCGGGTGCTCGGGCACGACGTCGTCAAGGAAGCGAAGGCGGTGCGGCGCAAGGTCAGCCTGACCGGCCAGGCCGCCTCGGTGGATGAAGATCTCACCGGCCGCGAAAATCTGGTCCTGGTCGGGCGGCTCCTCGGCCTGTCGTGGGCGGCGGCGAAGGGCCGCGCCGATCAGATGCTCGAGGCGTTCGGGCTCGTCGAAGCCGGCGGTCGCCAGGTCCGCACGTACTCGGGCGGCATGCGCCGGCGCGTCGATATCGCGGCGAGCCTCGTCGTCGTCCCCGAGGTGCTGTTCCTCGACGAGCCGACCACCGGCCTCGATCCCCGCAGCCGCAACCAGGTGTGGGAGCTCGTTCGCTTGATCGCCGCGGGGGGCACCACCGTGCTGCTGACCACGCAGTACCTCGAGGAAGCGGATCGGCTCGCCGAGCGCATGGCGGTGATCGATCACGGCAAGGTGATCGCCGAAGGCACGAGCCGCGATCTCAAGGCTTCGATCGGCGCGAATGCGCTGCGCGTGCGGGTGGCGAGCGCCGACCAGCGCGCGCGAGCGATCGAGCTGGTCACGGGTGTGATCGGAGAGGGCGTGTTCGCCGCCCAGGAACCGGTCGAGCTGACGGCGCGGGTCGAGGGTGCGGCGCAGGCGGCGCGCGTGCTGGCGGCGCTGGGCGAGGGCAAGATCGAGATCGCGCAGTTCTCCGTCGGCGATCCGAGCCTCGACGAGGTGTTCCTCGCACTCACCGGCAAGCCCTCACGAGCACCCGCGCAGGAGGTGAAGTCGTGAGCGACGACGGCCTGCCCAGCACCGCCCGCATGCAGGAGCTGCTCGCGATGCGGGCTCCCGAGCACCCCGCCTCGGGACTGTCGTCGGTGATCACGCTCGCGTGGCGCGCGCTGCTCAAGATCAAGCACGTGCCGTTTCAGCTGTTCGACGTGACCATCACGCCGATCATGTTCACGCTGCTGTTCACGTACATCTTCGGCGGCGCGATCGCCGGATCGCCAGGCGAGTACATCCAGTACCTGCTACCCGGCATCGTCGTGCAGACGATCGTGTTCATCACCGTCTACACCGGCGTCGGCCTCAACACCGATATCCAGAAGGGTCTCTACGATCGATTTCGCTCGCTCCCGATCTGGCAGCCCTCGCCCCTGCTCGGGGCGCTGCTCGGGGACGTCTTCCGCTACGCGATGGCGACCACGCTGATCGTCGTGCTCGGCACGATCCTCGGGTTCCGCCCCGGCGGCGGCTTGCTCGGCGTCCTCGCAGCCGTCGGGCTCGTGTTGCTGTTCGCGTTCGCGATGTCGTGGCTGTGGATCATCATCGGCATGCTCGTGCGCACGCCGGAATCGGTGATGACCACGAGCTTCGTGTTCCTGATGCCGCTGACGTTCGCCAGCAACATCTTCGTCGGACTCGACACCATGCCCGGTTGGCTGCGGACCTTGGTCGGCAACAATCCACTGACGTTCCTCGCCGACGCGGCGCGCAAGCTGATGCACGGCGATCCCGCGGGACCGGAGGTGCTGCGCGTGCTGATCGCCACGGCGATCGTGCTCGCGATCGCGGTGCCGATCGCGATCCGGCTGTATCGCAAAGAGCGCTAGTTATCGTCGGCGTCGGCCTTGGCGACCCGCGCGAGGAGCGCGTCACTCACCGCCTGCGCCGCGACCAGCGAGAGCTCGCGATCTCCGTATTCCTCGAGCAGCCCGTCGTACATCGCTTCGATGATCTCGCCGATCGACAGCTGGATGGTTCGCATGCCTCGCTCATGCCGGCACCTCGCGGCGCTTGCGGCAACCACCTCGAGCTCGCACCGGCGTAGGCGGGACACCCATTCGCCAGCACGATAGAGTGCACGCGATGAGGTGGAAATTGATCGATGGTGGGTCGTCGTTGCGTGGCCTCGACGCTGTGTATGCGGATGACTTCATGGTGACCGGATACGACGCTGAAGGCCTGTGGTTGGTCCGGTTCGACGGTGCCCGCGAGCAGATCGTGAAAGGCAACAAGGACCACATGCGTGACGGCTCGCAGTTCTTCGGCGCCACGGCCGTCGCGGCGGACGGCGAGGGCACGCTCTATGTGGCGTACGACCTCGGCACCTATCCAAAAGGCGTGATCGGGCTCGCCACGCGCAGTGGCAACACGTGGAAGACCCAGACGCTGATCGATCAGGTAGCCGCGATCGGCTCGACCTCGCAGCGCCACATCTCGATCGCCGCCACGGCCTCGGGCGCCGTCACGGTGGCAGCCGGCGTGCTCGACCAGGACAACCGCATCCTCACGATCCTGTCGCCGGGCCGCGCGCCCAAGAAGCTCGAGCTCGAGATCGACGGCGTCGCCCTGGCAGTCGATGCCCAAGGCGACGTCCACCTGCTGTGCAATCCGAGTCGTGGCGGGTTGCACTACGGCCGCGCGAGTCAGGACTGGAAGCTCGAGCAGATCGAGACGACGAACGGTGCGCCTCATCTCGCGATCGCGATCGATCGCAGCGGCACGCCACACATCGCGTACCTCCAGCGTGGCAGCAAGGACCGGCTCTATCACGGCGTGCGCCGGGATGGCTGGCAGCTCACCAAGGTCGACATCGAGCTCAACAGCGGCTTTCATCCGAAGCTCGCGTTCGTCGACGACCGCCCCGTGATCGGCCACTGGGCAAGCAAGAGCAGTGACAACGCGAGCAGCACGGCGGTCGTCGATACGCCGGTGCGCTTCGCGAAGCAGGACACGGCCGGCAAGTGGTCGTGCGAGACGGTCGGCAACGCGTTTCAGCGATCGGCGTTCGCCCTCGGCACCGACGACCGACCTTGGTTCGCGTTCGGCTCGCGTGACAAGCTGCGGTTTGCGACTGGCGACCCCATCGCGACCACCGCGGCGAAGAAGAAGTGAGGATCGAGCCACGACCTGATCGCTCAGCGCTGACGCTGAGCTTCTGGCTGATCGCGGACCTCGAGGACGCGGATCTGGTTGCTCCCGCTCCGAGCTCGATCGCAAGATCACCCAGCTACTCACAGATCGGCGGTGATGCACCCCCTGCGCTAGGGCAACTCGACCTTCGGCAACTCGATCGGCTTGGTCCACGCGCGACTACCGGCCTTGGTACCCTTGTCGAGGGTGTGCGGCGACAGCTTCCCGCGGAGCGTCCACTTGGGGTGCTTCGCCGGCACATCCCACGCCTGGAACGTCAACGGGCGGAAGTAGATCTTGCCGGCTTGCGGATACTCGTACGCGCCCTTGCTGACCGGCACTCGCAGCGTTGCACCGACGGGGAGTGCCACCACGTACGGTGCACCACTCGCGTAGCTGCCGCCGACGCCGGCGCCCGTCACGGCCTTGCCGGCATCGTCCTCGACGACGAACTGCAGCATGTCCCCGACGTACCCCCACGGCAGTGGGATGCCTCCGTCGGTATCGCTGACGTTCTCGATCTCGAGCCAGACCTCGACCTGCACTCGCTTGCTCGCGTCGACGGTGGGAGTGGTGACGAGGCGGGCGCGCAGCCCTTCGACCGTCGACGACCAGGCACCGGGCGAGGCCTCGGCGAGCGGCGTCGTTGCGGCGACCAGCGTGATCGGCAGGAACCAGCGGAACAGGCTCATGCCGGCAATCGTGTCAGCTCGCGGCGTTCGCCGCAAACGCCTCGACCGGGCGACCCACGCATACCACCGACGGTCGCTCGCGTGCGCCCCGGCGGGATCACCGAGCACTCGGTAGGTCGTGCGCGCTCGAAACTCCTCGAAGGTCGCACCGAGCGCCCCGCCACCCTTGGCAACCAAGTGTCAGGCGCGCACGGTGGTGCGTACGCGCGCAGGCCCTGCGACTTGCAAGACCTCCTGCCATGCGCAAGTCCCACAAGAAAACCGGCCTCGATCCCAAGGACCTCGAGGGGCAGCGCGCCGCGCGTCGTGCGGCGAACAGCGATCCGCAGCTCCAGGAACAGGTCAAGACCGAGGTCGAGCAACGGCCGTACCTCGACACCGAGGGCGGCGAGTAGTTGAGTCGTCGCTCTGCCCGAAGGCGCGAGGCGCGCCAGCGACGATTCGCACGTCTACCGACCGAGTCCTCAGACGTTGTCACCCGGCGGCGACGGCCAAGCGACCTAGCAGGCCACTCGACAAGCCGGCCGGAACCGATCAGGTCGTGATCGCGACCGCACCGGCGAGCGCACACAACACCGCGGTCGCGGCGCCGAGCATCCGGCGAACCACACCCGGCTTGCCGGTCCGTGCGAGCGGCACCTGATCCCGCGTGAACCGACGGCGGCGAGCGATGCAGGCGGCGAAGCCTGCGCGAACCTCGGCGAGCGACGGCCGGCAGCTCGCTTCCTTCGCCATCATCGCGATCAACAGATCGGCGAGCGACGCCGGGATGTCGGGCCACAGCATCGCCGGATGGGTGGGCGTCGCGTGGATGTGGCGAACCAGATCCACCTGGCTGGTGCCCTCGTGCGGCGACTGTCCGAGCAACATCCGGTACGCGAGGACGCCCAGCGAGTAGAGATCCGAGGCCGGCGTGAGCGGCGTGCCGAGGATCTGCTCGGGCGCGACGTAGCCGAGCGTGCCCGCGACGAGCCCGACGAACGGGTCGTCCTCACCGGCGACGTGCGCGAAGCCCCAGTCGAGGAGCTTCACCTTCCTGGACGGTGCGTGCTGATCGTCGAGCACGAACACGTTGTCGAGCTTGAGATCGCGGTGGGTGACGCCCGCGTCGTGCGCGACGGCGAGGACCTCGCAGAGCTCGATCAGCAGCTCGAAGGCGCGGCGGCGATCGAGGCCGCTGGCGACCAGCTCCGCGAGGGTCTCGCCGTGCAGCCGCTCCATCACCAGGTACGGACGACCTTCGTGCGTGCCGGTGGCGAACACGTCGGGCATCGCCGGGTGCTCGATCAGCTGGACGATGCGCGCCTCGCGGAGAAACATCTTCGCCCCGAGCGACGGACCCTCCGTGGACTCGTGCGACAGCTTGAGCGCAGCGCGCTTGCCGAACTCACGATGCGAGACGGCGTACACCGTGCTCATCCCGCCGCGACCGAGCTCGAAGCCGAGCCGCCAGTCGCCCACCAACTCGACCGCGGACTGCGGTGGGCGCGGGATCGGAGGCGGCTGCGTCGTCCGACGAGGCGGCCTCGGCTCATCAAGCGCGATCAACACCGACAGCTCCTGGGTGACGTCCTCGAACGTCTCGGGTTCCGGCATCTCGGAGATCGGCAGGTCGACGACCACGCGCGGGATCGACAGCTTCGTCCGCGACCCGCACGCGAGGGGGATCAAGGGAGCCAGCTCGGTACCGGCCGCGGCGGCGATCGACGGCAGGATCGGGGTCGATCTGCGCGTGCGGCGATTCCTTCGCTTCGCGCCGGTTGCCTCTGCCTTACCCATGCCACCGACGATTTGCACGAAACAGACCGAGCCTCGGGCGGTTGCTGACTACCGAACTGTCGGGGATTTCGACGACATCACCCGGGTGCCCACCGTGCGCTCGCGCAACGGCGGCGTGCCGGAGCACGCTCACGGCGTAGCGATGGCGATCTCTATCTCGACGACCGAGCCGCCACGCACGGTGAACGCCCTGACCACAACCACCGCACCCGGCAGGCCGTTGCGCTTGGGGGGTAGACCTTCGATCAGCGCTCGAAGTGACCACGAGCCTCCGGCTGATAGCGGATCTCGAGGACGCGGAGCTGTTTGCTTCCGCTCGGTACCTGCCACTCGATCGTCTGACCGACACGGAGTCCGAGCAGGGCACTGCCGATCGGTGCGAGCACCGAGACATGACCTCGCCCGGCATCGGCGTCCTTGGGAGACACCACGGTCACGCGCCGCTGGATGCCGGTGGCGCAGTCCTCGTAGACGACCTCGCTGTTCATGGTCACGACGTTGGCTGGCACGGCGCGCTGATCGATGACCTGGGCTCGATGAAGCTCGGAGGCGAGGGAATCCGAGGCCGGGGTGTCGTGTTGATCGATGACCGGAAGCAGACGCTCCAGATCGGTATTCGTGAGGATGAGGGTTTCGGTACGCATGAGAATCTCCAAATGACGACAGACCAGCTCGAGAGCCGGTCGTGGGAAGCGAGCGGAGGTACCGCTCAGCCGAGACGCGAGGCGCTCGTCGGCACGCGGTGCACGACGGTGAACGCGACGCAGCTCATAGTGACTCGCAGGCTACGGCCGAACGCTGGATTGTCAACTCGACGCTTCGGCGAGTACCCTCGCCTCGTGCTCCGGTTCGCCGTGCTTGTCGTGGCCGCATGCAGTAGTCCCGCGCCGGCGGAGCCCACGGCGATCGCGCCGCTCGCACCCGCGCCCGTCGTCGGCAAACCCGAGAGCCGCGAGTCCATCGCGAAGCTGATCGGCATCACCCCTGCCGCGTGGCAGGTCGATCGCTGGATCAACTCGAAGCCGCTGTCGCTCGAAGGACTGCGCGGCAAGGTCGTGTTGGTCCGCTGGTGGACCGCGGGATGCCCGTACTGCTCGGCCTCCGCGCCCGCGTTGCGAACGTTTCACCAGGACTACGGACCCAAGGGTCTGGTCGTGATCGGGATGTATCACCACAAGGACGACGGCCCGTTCGATCCGGCGGTCTACGAAGCCACGGCCAAGCAGTACGGCTTCACGTTCCCGCTCGCGTTCGATCCCGACTGGAAGACGCTGCACAGCTGGATGCGCGATGCTGGTGGTGCCTCGGTGGAGACCGGCTTCACGAGCGTGACGTTCCTGCTCGACAAGCACGGCGTGGTTCGCCACGTCCATCCCGGCGGCGAGTACGTGGCCGGCGAGCCCGGGCATGCCGAGCTCGATCGCAAGATCACCGAGCTACTGGCAGCGCCGTGAGCGATGATGCGGCATGCGCCACGCTGCGTTCGTGTTCCTGATCGCCTGTAGCGCGAAGGTGCCACCCGCCGGGAGCACGGGTAGCGGTTCAGCGCCGGAGCCGACGGCGAGCGGTTCGGCGCCAACACCAACAACGCAGGCAGCACCGTATTCGGGTCCCGCAGAGCGAGGCCCGTGCAGCGACGCGCACGGGTGCAAGCTACGCAGCAACTGCGGCTGTTCGTGCGAAGGCGTCGCGCTGAGCGCGCCGTCGATCACCGATTGCGACAAGTCGTGCAACAACCCTGACGTCTGCAAGGATCACACGCTGATCTGCGATCAGGGCACGCAGACCTGCAGTGCGATTCCGCGCTCGCCCTAACGCGATCATCGAGAAGCGTTAGAAGCGTAGCCGCCGTCGAGCCCGATCCCGATCATGTCGACGGCACACCGAAGATGGTGGGGCCTGACGCGTACCGCGCGAGGCCGGCGAGCCGGAGCGTCGTGGTGTTCGGCTAGCGGCGAGCGGATTCGGTGGTGGACACATCAGTTGCACGAGTACTGCCGAAGGAAGTTGGCACATCGCTCCATGCCGATCTGGTGGCGCTCGTGCCCGATGGCTGGTGATCGGCAACCGCGCTCATGCGGCGCGAGCTTGATGTCGGCGGCGAGGTCGAGCGAGATGCGCTGGAGATCGACCTCGAGGTTCGGTGCGCGGAGCTCGTTCCAGCGCGTCGGCTGGAGCTCATCCTGCGGTGCGATTCCGCGCTCGCCTGAGGCGACGCTTAGAAGCGGAAGCCGCCGTCGAGCCCGATGCCGACCATGTCGAGGTCGCGCAGCGGATCATCGATCGGGAGATACAGCCGTGCACCGAAGATCGCGCGACCCGACGCGTAGCGCAGGCCGAGATCGATCGAGGTGACGCTGTCGTCGCCGGTGCCGTCCGTCGTGAATAACAGCGAATTGAGCTCCAGCATCACCGCGAGCGTGTACGTCGCGCGGATGCCGGCCCCGGCGGCGAAGCGCACGCCCAGGTCGGAGCTGTCGCCCGGGATGTCGTCGTCGTAGAGGAAGGCCTGGAGCCCGACCTCGCCCTGAACCAGAAACCGCCGCGTGTAGTACTGCGACAGGCCGGTGAGCCGCAGCGTCGTCGTGTTCGGTGCGTAGCGACCGACGTCGTGGGGCAACCGCGCGAACGCCGTGGCTCCCGCACTCACCCCGCCCTCGCCGTCATCGGCGGCGGTCGGTAGCGAGATCGAAAATTCGGCGCCGGCCACCGCGCGTGCGCCGCTGTCGAACACCGACGCCCACAGGCCACGACCACCGATGGTGAGGTTGCCGAGCCCGAAGCCGCAGCACCCATCGAAGGCCGGATCACCGTCGATGCCGACCTTGGTGATCGGTAAGCGCGCGATCAACACCCAGTGCGGTGCGAGCTTGATGTCGGCAGTGAGATCGAGCGAGATGCTCTGGAGGTCGACCTCGAGGTCTGGTGCGCGGAGCTCGTTCCAGCGCGTCAGCTGGAATTCGAGACCGAGCGAGCTCAGGCCCGACGGATCCGACATCGTCAGCGGACGCACCGGCGAGATCGACGTGTAGTCGGCGAGCGCGGTCGCGGGAACGCAGACCGTGATCGCTACGAGGAGGGAGGAGCGCATTGGTAGATCTAACCTTCTTCCGTCTGACGACGGATGCGATTGAGACCCCCGTTCAAACCGTGCGTGCGGATTTCCCGCACACGGCTTACCGGTGGTCGTTCAGGGCGCGGCAGTTGTGCTTTGTCGGGTAATGGAC
>JANNBP010000567.1:0-12021 GCA_031385555.1 Deltaproteobacteria bacterium
GGAGCTCGGGATCCAGATGCCCACGCGATCGAAGAAGAAGGCGCGTAAGCGCTGACTGGATCCGCATCGTTCGTAGTCGTGTGTTCCGGATCCGTGGCTGTTCGTTTCGGATCGGTCGTTATCTGCATCCGATCGCCGCTACGGAGCGCAGGTCGAAACGACCAAGGCGGTCAGCGTTCGCTACCGCTGTGGTGCTGGCGCCGGGGTATGCCGAGGAGCTCGGGCGCCGTGACGAACTGGAACCGACCACCAGAGCGACCCACCTCACGCCGCGACCTTACTTCGCTGTGGCATAACCTCCGCGGATGCTCGAGCTAGTGCGGTTTGCGCGGTACGCGATGCGCTTCGAGCGCGCCTTCAAGTCGGACGACTGGAGCCGCGTGCGCCAGTCGTTCGCCGACGACGCGCACTACCTCATCGACGGCGGCGGTCAGTTCTCCGGCGAGGTGGTCGGCGGCGATGCCGTCGTCGCGAAGTTCCGCCAGATGCTGAACGACTTCGATCGCCGATTCGACAAGCGCATCCCCACCCTCCGCGGCTTGCCGCGCGTCAAGAACAAGACGGTGACCTTCGTGTGGGCGGCGAAGTACTTCATCGGCGGTGAGTCGGCGACGCTGACCGGCTCGAGTGACTGCGTGTTCGAGCACGGAAAGATCGTGCGCCTCTACGATCACATGGTCGACGCCGAGTGCGAGCGCGCGTGGGAGCTCGTGCAGCGTCGAGGAAGGGCGATGCCGAGCTGATGCGGCTCCTGATCTTGTTGCTGCTCGCCGCGTGCCCGGCCTCGCAAACGTCGACCA
This sequence comes from Deltaproteobacteria bacterium, assembly GCA_031385555.1. Taxonomy (GTDB): domain Bacteria; phylum Myxococcota_A; class Polyangia; order Haliangiales; family Haliangiaceae; genus JABFXX01. The sequence goes on from JANNBP010000567.1 coordinate 801, forward strand.
CCCCGGCCGGGCCCGCGCTCCCCGCCTTGCCGAGCCTGGGTGGTCCCGTGTGGCTCGAGCTGCAGAGCGAGCACTTCACGATGTGGACGGATGCCCCGGAGGCACGCGGCCGCGAGCTGATCCGCGAGATGGAGCACCTGCGGCAGATCGTGCTCGGTGTCGGGTTGGCGAGTGGCGCAGCGCCCGGGCGGAGTCTCGTGATCGCGATGCGCGACACGCGCGAGGTCGGCGAGTTCGTGCCGAAGCAATTCATCGCGTATGCGTTCGGAAACCCGAACTGGATGTTCCAGCCCGTGATCCTGTTCGCCGCGGATGTCACGGGCAATGACCTCCCGGTGATCACGCACGAGCTGACGCACGTGATCTCGTACAACATCATCCGCAAGCAGCCGCGGTGGTTCGCGGAGGGGCTCGCGAACTTCTTCGCGACGGTCCGCCGCGATCCGAGCGCCACCAAGGGCGACGTGGGTCGACCGCTCGACTACGTCGTGGCTCGGCTGCGAACCAGGCACCCGACCCCGGTCGCCACGATGTTCGCGTGCAAGGAGCACGACTGCATGGACGACATGTTCTACGCGACGGCGTCGGCGATGTTCTCGATGCTGGTCAGTACGCGGCCCGCCGAGCTCACGCGCTACACCGCCTTGCTCGACCGCGCGACCTCGTTCGAGGAGCTGTGGAAGCAGACCTTCCCGGACCTGACACCGGCCGCGTTCGACGAAGAATTGCGCCAGTGGCTCCGCTACGGCCGCCACACGATCTTGAAGTTCACCGTCAAGCTCCAGGCCTGGAGCGTGACCAAGCGCGTTCTCACCGATGCGGATGTGCTGGCCGCGCGCGGTTTGGTGCGGTTCCTGTTCGCTCCCACCAAGCCCGAGCCACCTGCGGAGCTTCTCGAAGCGGTGCACGTCGACGCGGATCACATGCTCGCGAACTACTTGATCGCAGCCGCTCGCAGGTCCTTCTCCGTCGACGAAGCGCAACGGTTGTCGACCAAATACCCCGACGACTGGCGCGCGTGGTGGCTGCTCGGCCTTGCGACCAAGGGAGCTGGCGCTGAAGGCCGCACCGCACACGAGAAGACCTGCGCGTTGATGCCGGCGGCCGGTGCCACGCCCGACCCGCGGTTCTGCTCGACGCCGTGAAACGTGTTGTGATGGGGCATGAACCTGCCTGCGCGGCGATGTTCGTTCGCGTGCAGTGCCTCGGCACCAGCCCCGGGGACGAGACGAGCATGGAGGCCGCATTCAGCTATCTGGTCACGCCCGACGAGCTCGCGACCTCCAAGGCCCAGTTGCTCGCCGCCATCGGGGTGAATTCCGCGCGCTGCGCACGCCCGGTGTTGCGTGGTGAGCCCGCACCCGGAGCCGCACTTCAAGATCAGCTGCTGCTCGACGCGAAGGATTCTGCTGTGGGGGCTTGTCTCGAGGACTGGCGCAACACACTCGACCAACCGTTCTCGGACACCCCGACGGCCCTGCAGCGTGAGGTGATCGGCCGCTGCGCCGGTCCGCTCGAAGCTGTGGTGCGCGCCGCGACCGGACATGCGGTCCAGCTCGACTACGCAGCCGACGCGCTCACCGTCCGTCCGCCGGCTTGGGCCGTGCGTGCATCGGCCTACGAGGAGGCGATGCGCATCGCCTGCTCTACGGGAACACCGTGATGCGCACGAAGCCGTTGAACGCGTTCGTGAAGCTGACGCCGAAGCACTTGCTGACGCCGGCCGCGGTGAAGCCCATGCCTGCGATCGCCAGCGTGTTCGGCTGGTTGCGCTTGTAGCTCGCCACGTTCGTCAGCGTCCACGTGTTGAGCACCTCGGTCGGGTTGCACACGTTGCCGCCGGGATTGGGGTTCAAGGCGAAGTTGCCCGACGCTGTCCCGTTGAGGTTGGTCACCGCGGTCAGTGTGGTCGGGTTGCCATTGAAGTCGGTGTGGATCCCGTTGTTGACCTCGATCGTGACCTTCGACGGCTGGAACGGCGTGCTGTCGACCCAGGTGAAGCCGGTCGGCTGGTTCGAGCAGTTGTCGTACGGATTCGTGACGTCACCGTCGGCGCCGCCGCAGTCGCGGACGAAGCCGAGCAGCTGCGTCGACGAGCACTGCTGCGTCTGCGGATTGCAGCTCAGGTTGTTGAGGATGTAGACCTTCGGTTGCTGTTCGATCTGGCAGGTCGAGCTGCAGCCATCGCCGTTGACGGTGTTGTTGTCGTCGCACTGCTCGACGCCGGGGCGCACGAAGCCGTCGCCGCAGACTGCCGCCTTGCACGCGACGCACGCGTCGGTGTTGACCGCGTTGCCATCGTCGCAGCTCTCCCCCCTCGCGGCATTGACCGTCAGGTCGCCGCAGAATGCCGGCGTGCAGTCGGTGTCGCAGCTCGCGTCACCATTCGGACCGCCGTCGCACTGCTCGCCGCGGAACGTGTTGACCGTGCCGTCACCGCAGATCGCGGGCGTGCAGTTGACGTCGCACGTCGAGCTGCCGTTCGGACCCGCGTCACACATCTCGCCGCTATCGACGGTGAAGTTGCCGCACCCTTCGTTCGACTGGCAGCTCGCACTACAGCCATCGCCGCCGGTGGTGTTGCCGTCATCGCAGGTCTCGCCGACCGAGGTGTCGCGTGTGCCGTTGCCGCAGCGCTCGTTGCTCGTGCAATCGCTGCTGCAACCATCTCCGCTGATCTGATTGCCGTCGTCGCAGGTCTCGCCCGCTTCGATCGTGCCGTTGCCGCAGCCCTCGCGCTCCTGGCTGTCACCGCTGCTGCAGTCGGCGCTGCACGCGTCGCCGTCGTCGGTGTTGCCGTCGTCGCAGACCTCGTCGCCGTCGACGGTGCCGTTCCCACAGACGGCCGGTGGCGCGTCCGCGATCAGAAACGGCGGCGGCCCCGCGCAGGCCCCAGCCACAGTCACCGCGAGCAGCAGTGCACGTCCCATCATCGTTATACGCATCTGGGTCAGGTCTTCTTTCGAGTTACTGACACAGCGTGGAGGTGCAGTTGAAGCTGGCGTTGTCGTTCGCGTTGGCGGCGGCGCCGGCGGCGGGAACGAGGTCGGCAGGCGTGTTGTTGGCGTTCGCGACTGCGCCGAAGTTGCACGTCGTCGACGTGAACGATGCGCCGGTGCCGGTCAGGTAGACACCGTTGCCGGTGTTGCGGTTGAACGTGGTGTTGTTGCAGCGCACCGCGCCGTCCATGAACGCGCCGCCACCCTGGCCGTTGCCCGACGAGTTCTCGAGCACGATCGAGTCGATCAGGTTGACGACGGCGCCGGTGGTGCTCGACAACCCGCCACCCACGGTGCTCGCCGCGTTCTTGGTCAGCGTGACGTTGGTCAGCGTCGCCGTACCGCTCAGCGCGCTGAGGCCAGCGCCATTCGCGCCCGCGTTATCGCGGATCGTGACGCGGTTGAAGTTGGAGGTGCAGCGATCGAGCGCGACACCCGCACCACGGCCACTCGCGCGGTTGTTCGCGATCACGACGTCGCGAACGTCGACCGTGGTGTCGGCGCAATACAGCGCGCCACCGGTGGTCGAGTTGCCGTTGGCGAGGCGAAGGTCGCGGAGCGTCGTGGTCGTGCCCTGCGTCTCGGTGGTGATGATGCGAGCCTTGCCGCCGCCATCGAGGATCGACGTCTCGGCACCGGTGCCGACGATCTCGAGGCTCTTGGTCACGGTGATCGCCGCGAAGTACGTGCTCGCGCCGCACAACGTCAGCTTGCCCGCGGTGGGAAACGAGACGCGTGCGGGGAGAGCCGCGGTGCCGTCCTGGAACTTGTCGGAGACGTCGCGCTCACCAGCGGCGTCCATGAACTTCGCGCTGCCCTCGTCTTTGGTTCCGTCGCAGTTGTTGTCGACCTCGTCGCAGAGCTCCGGCGCGCCCGGGAACACCTTGTCGTTGTGGTCATCGCAGTCGACCGACTTCTCGAACGTGTCCCCATCCTCGTCGTTGTTGGTGGGCACGGGCTCGGGTCCCGCATCCGGCGTGGGCACCGGAGGCAACGACTCGCCCGTCACGCAGTTGATCAACGAGACGCCGAGAACGACCAGCAGCAGTCGGTTCATGTACGTTGTACGGGGCAAGCTCACACCAATTTCCTGGGACTCTGTATGGGACCTTTCCCTCGGGATCAGCGGCCCCAGACTTTTGGAGAAGGCTAGTTGAATCGGAGGGTTGCGATCCGGGTACTCGGGTCTGTTGACCCCGCCCCAAGAACGCTGTGGGACTCGAGGGATTTGATTGAATCCGGACCCGGGTCGCGTCAAGTCCGCGCAGTGACTGGAAGCAACGCGATCTTTGGAAGCCAGGTCACAGTCGCGCGCGCCCGCACCTAAACCATGCGCGGACAGGATCAACGCGGCGTGATGGATCGGGGACGGACGCTGTAGATCGGGGACAGGATCTACCCCCCCAACACTTCGTGATCGTTGCGCGTTTCGAGCCGATCGTAAAATCGGCTCCAGCCCCTCGCTGAACGGGTTTCCTGGGCGATTTTACGTTCGCCCGCAGAACACTTGCGATGTCGACGAGTTGCGGGGGTAGATCCTGTCCCCGATCCGCGCGTGCTCCTGTCCCCGATCCGCGCGTGCTCACCACGCGCGAGGCCTGCGCTCAGATCCGCGCGAATCACCGCAGCGAACAACGCGACCGCGCCTCGGAGCTCGGACAGCGCAACGTCGACGCACGATGGAAAGCGACGACCGTCGCGGAGCGCAAGGCCGCGCTATTCGCGCTGTGGGACGAGTGCAGCGAAGGCGAGAACCACGACGGCGAGGCCGGCGAGCGAGCCTGCGCGATCGTGATCGGGTGGATCCGCGCGAAGGTTCATCAAGCAGCAGTCTGCCTCTCCGTACACGCCCGCTAGCCGGACTCACGTCGGTGAACCTGCCTGGTGCGTTCACCGCCGGCGAGATCGCGAAGCTCGAGGCGAGCCGCACCTCGAAGCAGCACATCGTTCCATACTGACCCCGTGGCGACGTACACCCACTACACGCAGAAGTGGGAGGAGCTCGAGGCGACGTTTCCCGGCTGCTCGGCCACGTTCGACCGCGACCTCGGAGATGCGTGGCTGCAGGGTCGCGACGGCCCGCGCTTCGATCAATACGGCCCGGTGCTCAAGGTGTTCGCCGGCGAGTGCGCCGAGGTCGACCACCAGGGTCCCTGGTCGTCGGCGTACTACGACCTCGACGAAGAGCGCTGGGTGATCACCAAGGACGAACGCATCGCACCTGCCGAGCGAGAGCGATCCAGCGCAAGCTAGAGCGACGGCGGCTTCGGATCGACGCCGTGCCACTCGATAGATGTACGCGCCGCAGGCGAAGTCGGCCCTAGGCGCCGTGGTACGCATCGATCGTGGCGCGTGACGAAGGGCATGAGGATGCCCCAGACATCGATGTCCGCGCCGTTCCCGAGGCTGCCGGCGGCCTCGCCGCACTCGCAGCCTCGATGCGCCACCTCCAGCGCGATGGGGCACTCCGCCGCGGCTCGCGCGCGCTGCTCGCGATGAACCAGGCCGATGGCTTCGATTGCCCGGGCTGTGCGTGGCCCGAGCCCACCGCCACCGAGCGCAGCCGCTTCGAGTTCTGCGAGAACGGCGCGAAGGCGATGGCGGAGGAGACCACCACGCGGCGCGCCGGCCCGGAGCTGTTCGAGCAGTTCTCGATCGACACGCTGCGCGAGCTCTCCGACTTCGAGCTCGGCCAGCTCGGCCGCCTCACGCATCCCCTCGTCCTCCACGGTCGCCACTACCGCGCGATCACCTGGGACGACGCGATCGCCCTGCTCGCCGAAGAGCTGCGCGCCGCGGGACCCACCGGAACCGCGCTCTACACGTCGGGACGCACCAGCAACGAGGCCGCGTTTCTCTACCAGTTGCTCGGCCGGATGTTCGGCACCAACAACTTCCCCGACTGCTCGAACATGTGCCACGAGTCGAGCGGCGTCGCACTCTCCGAGACCGTCGGGGCCGGCAAGGGCACCGTGTCGCTCGGCGACTTCGACCACGCCGAGCTGATCCTCGTCGTCGGACAGAACCCCGGCACCAACCACCCACGGATGCTGAGCACGCTGCGCGAAGCGGCGAAGCGTGGTGCGGCGATCGTCGCGATCAACCCGCTGCGCGAGGTCGGGCTGTCGCGGTTCTCCCATCCGCAGAAGCCGCTCGATCTGCTCGGCGGTGGCGTCGCGCTCGCCACCGATTTCATCCAGGTCCCGATCGGCGGCGACCAAGCGCTGTTCCTCGGCGTCGCGAAGGCCGTACTCGAGGCCGACGCGCAGGGGCACGACTCGATCGATCGCGACTTCGTCGAGCAGTACACGACCGGGTTCGACGCGTATCGCACGCATGTGCTCGCGACGCCGTGGTCGCTGATCGTCGAGCGCAGCGGCCTCGACGAGGCGACGATCCGCCGGCTCGCCGATCACTACATCAACGCCGAGTCGACGATCGCGTGCTGGGCGATGGGGCTGACGCAGCACAAGCACGCCGTCGCGACGATCCAGGAGGTCGTCAACGTGATGCTGCTGCGCGGCAACATCGGCCGTCGCGGTGCCGGGCTATGTCCGGTGCGCGGACACTCCAACGTGCAGGGCGATCGCACGATGGGCATCGATCACCTGCCTTCCGCCGCGTTTCTCGATCGCCTCGGCGCCGCGTTCGGCTTCGAGCCGCCCCGCACGCCCGGCCTCGACACCGTCGAGACGATCCACGCGATCGAGCGCGACGAGGTCCACGCGTTCATCGCGCTCGGCGGCAACTTCGTGTCCGCGACGCCCGACACCGATCGCACGGCACGCGCCCTCGAGCGCTGCAGGCTGACCGCGAGCGTGTCGACCAAGCTCAACCGCACGCACCTCTACCCGGGCGCCCGCGCGCTGATCTTGCCCTGCCTCGGGCGCAGCGAGATCGATCAGCAGGCCGCCGGTCCGCAGGTGGTCACCGTCGAGGATTCGATGAGCATGGTGCACACCTCGCGCGGCGTGCTGCCGCCCGCGAGCGATCAACTGCGGAGCGAGGTCTCGATCGTGTCCGCGCTCGGAGCCGCGCTCGTCGGAGGCGCCGTCCCCTGGCACGAGCTCGCCGAGGACTACGATCGGATTCGCGATCTGATCTCGCTCGTCGTCCCCGGCTTCCTCGACTTCAACACGCGCGTGCGCGAGCCCGACGGTTTCCAGCTGCCCAACGTCGCGCGCGAGCGCAGCTTCCTCGCCGGTCGCGCGCACTTCACGATCTCCACCCCGCCGGATCTGTCACTGCCACCGGGCCGGCTGCGCCTGATGACGGTGCGCAGCCACGATCAATACAACACCACGATCTATGGGCTCGACGATCGCTACCGCGGGATCCGCGGCGCGCGCCGCATCGTGTTCGTCTCGCCGGCGGATCTCGAGGAGCGCGGCCTCGTCGATCGCCAGCTCGTCGATCTGATCTCCGAGTGGACCGACGGCGAGCGGATCGCCGAGGCGTTCACGACGATCGCGTTCGATCTGCCGCGCGGGAACGCAGCCGCCTACTTCCCCGAGGCCAACGCGCTGGTGCCGCTCGATAGCGTCGCCGACAGATCGAACACCCCGACCTCGAAGTCGGTGGTGATCCGGATCCGGCCGCGCTGACGCCTACCAGCGCAGCTCGAGCTGCGCCCCGGCGGTCTGCGGCGAGAGCATCGGGATCACCGTCGCGCGGCGAGCCTCCGACCGCGTCTTGAGGATCAGCACCGTGGTCACCACCGCGAGCCCCGCCGTGAGTCCGAGGGCCGTGCGCGCTCGGGTCTGCCAGGTGAACCCCTCGGTGTTGAGCTTGTTGATCCGTACGAAGTCGAGTGGTGGCATCTGGTCAGCGAGGTCGCTCTCGATGCTGCGGATCTCGAGCGCCGCGAACAGATAGCCGGTCGCCGACAGCACCGTGACCGCACCACTGGCGAGCGCGGCCGTCCTCCACCAGTTGCGCGACGGTCCCGCCGGCTTCTCGGGCGGCTTCTCGGGCGGCTTCTCGGGGCCATCCGGCGGCGGATCGGGTTCCTCGTCGGGCTCGGGACCGGTCACCATCGCGAGCGCTGGAACCTCGACACCGACCTTCCCGCCCAGCACCGCCGTGACCGTGGCCTCGAAGCTCTCGCGCTCCGGTGCCTGGGCGACGACCCTGATCTCGCCGGGGTCGAGGCGATCGACGATCACGAGCGCCGGTGCGACCTCGCGTCCCGCGATCTGGAGCTTCAGGCCCTTCTGCTTCGGCTTCGCGAGCTTGACGATCACCGTCGCGAGTTTCGGTCCGAGTGCATCGGCACGCGAGCGCGCGAACTTCGAACGCTTGTCGGCCTTGCGCTCGAACTCGTCGGCCGCCGAGGTCCACATCAGCCACGCGGCGCGCGGCTTGTCGTCGCGCTCGGCGCACTCGGCGAGGTTGAGCTTGGTGCCGACTGCGGGATCGAGCTCGAAGCTCTTCTCGAACAGCACGCACGCCTCGATGAACTTGCCCTGGTCGTAGAGCACGCGCCCCTCGGAGAACAGCCGCTTCGCGACCGCGGGATCTCGGTCGGCGACGGCTCGCCCCGCCAGCGCGGCGATAAACCCGAGCGCCACGATCCCCCGCATCAAATATCAGGATCGCAAGCTGGCGCCCGAAAAGCTACCAGTCGAGTCGAAACGTCGCGCCGCCGCCTTCGGGTGACACGATCGGAGTCACTGCGAACTGCTTCTTCTTGCGCGTCGAACGCCCGGACGTCGACTGCGTCGGCGATTCCTTCTTCGCGATGAAGCCCTTGTAGATCGCGAACAGCGCGATACCGCCGACCGCGGCCGCCGTGTATCCAGCGATCTTGTTGATCGTGTCGGCCTGCGGCCCCTTCGCACACTTGAGGCCGTCAGCGGAGTAGGAGGAGGCCTTGTCTTCTGGGAGGTTGGCTGCTGAAAGTTCGCAGTCCTTCAGGCTGTTGACCCGAAGGCCGTAGTAGACGAATCCGCCGAACGCGGCGAGGGTGACGGTAGAGGCCACCACCGCCGTCGGCTTCCACGGAAACCCGCCGTTGTTCTTGGGCCTCGGCGTGATGATCGGACCGGGGGTGGGCAACGGGGCGACGATGATCGGATCACCATCGCTGCGAGTCAGCGTGTCGAACCCGGCGGCGACGCGGCTATCGAGCGCGCTGGCGTCGACGAAGTCCGCGAACGGGACCCAGTCCGCCCACTCCTTGACGGACTTCTTGTCGACGTCGAGCAGCTTCATCGACAGCTGGTAGCCGTCTTTGCCGTCCTTCGGACGCTTCTCGATCTTGCCGAACATCAGGAACCCGGCCTTCAGCTTGGTGCCGATCTTGGCCATGCAGTCCGGGGCTTCGTTGTCGCAGCCCGCCGAGACCTTCTCCTCGAGCAGATCCTTCGCGCTGTTGGGCGCGAGCACGAACTTCTGGCTGACCGCGATCCGCGTCCGGAACCGCTCCGACAAGTAGCGGCCGTGCGAGGTGGAGTCTGTATCGATGCTGCCCGCGACTTCGAGCCCGAGCACCGCGAGCTTGGCCTTGTCCGCGGCAGCGGTTCCGGCCAGCGCCCCCAGCAGGGCGAAGGTGAGCAACACACGCGCGGACATGGACGGGAAGTATCCCACCGATTCAGGAAAACCGGCAGGGATTCCTGGCCTGTTCAGCGCCAAACCGTGGCGTCTGCTACCATCGGACGTGGAGTGTGGCGCCAGCGCTACGGTCGGTCACCACCGGGGTGAACACCAGCTGGTTCTGGCTGCGCCGCGACCGGGCTGAGACGTGCTCCTTCGAGCCACCCACCACGAAGCCTTTGACGAGGCCGATCACGGCGACCGCACCGCCAACAGCGAGCAGGCCGCCGCCGACGTAGGACAGCGTCGAGTACGTGTTGCCCTGATCGTTGCGGTCTTTGACGCTGTCGAAGCCTTTGCCCATCAAGCAGTCGAGGTCGGCCTCGCACATGTTGGCAGCCTTCGCGTCGTCGACCTTGCCACCGGACACGAACAGCAGCCCGCCGCCGCCCGCAGCGACGACGAGGCCCGCGACCATCATGGCCCTCCACACGCCGCGTCCACCGCCGGCTTGCGAGACCGTCCCGCCGCAGTCCTTCGACACCAGCGGATCGCAACCCGGCGTATCCCGGCGCGACTTCTTGAGCGTGATCTCTTCGTTGCTGGTCTCGCCGTTGCGGATCGTGATCTTGTCGTCGGAGTCGTAGCGATCGAAGCCGCCGGCCACGATCGAGAGCTTGTAGCGGCCCTCTGGCAGCGACTGGACCTCGCCGACGCCCGAGGTGATGTTGCCGCGCTCTTCACCGTCGATCAGGATCGTGCCGCGATCGAAGCCCTCGTTCGCGATCTTGACCTTCAGCACACCCCCGTCGAAGTCGTTGGTGAGCTTCTTGTAGCCCTTGCGCGCCCACTCCTGGAGCTTCGTCAGCGTGGTCTCGGCGAGCGGGATGAACTCTGTCCACCCCGGCAGCTGCTGCGCGCTCGCGACCTTGAGGAGCTTGAGCGAGATCTGGTAGCCGGCCTGACCACCGAGCTGCTTGCGCTCGATCTTGCCGTAGACGAGGTAGTCGGCGCCGAGCGCGAGACCGATCTTCGCCATGCACTCCCTCTCCTCGCCGGGGCAGTTGTTCATGATCTTCTCGTCGACGAGCTCTCTCTCGGAGCCCACCGTCCACTGATACGGTCCCTGCCCTGCCTTGGGCCGGGTTCGTAGTGCGACCGTGAGGTCCTGCGCGACGCGCGTCGATTCCGAATCGACGGTGGTCGTGCCGAGCACCTCGAGTCCGAGGATCGCGATCTTGTCTTTCCCCTTCGCCGTTGCGTGACCGCCTGCCAACAAGACAATGAACAGACAAAGTGACGACAGTGCGCGTGCCATAGGTTCCCTCGGTGCCGCGATGGCGCGGCGATCCAGACCGAAACGGTATCCTGGCTTGGTTCCGTGCAGCAAGCTACCGTGTACGCCACGACGCCATGCGGACTCTATCGGCGCGGATCCTCCTCGGTTTTGCAGCTCTGACGGTGACGTTCGGAGTGATCACCGCGACGCTCGTCCGCAGCCTGGGGCAGGTCGAAGAGCACGTGATCTTGATCGGCAAGGGCTACGTCCCGCTCGCGCTCAAGAGCAAGGAGCTCGCGAACCGCCAGGATGATCTCCGGAACTATCTCGAGAAGCAGCTCGCCGAGGAATCGAACGTCGTCCTCGCGCGCGCGAACATCAATCGCTACAAGAACGCGCGCGATCG
>JANNBP010000063.1:0-23300 GCA_031385555.1 Deltaproteobacteria bacterium
CCCGCGACCAAGCTGCGGATCTGCTGCGACGGCGAGACGATCGTCGCGCTCCACGACGACATCGCGTTCCAGCCGATCGGCGGTCAGGTCGTGATGGCGTTCAACGTCCCGAGCTTCGGCGAGCACATCTCGCAGGTGCTCTCGATGCCGCGCGTCAATCCGAACGCGGTCACGCCCGCGGGCTCGTCGTCCGACGGCGCACCGCAGGAGGTCAACGACAACCCGACCGAGGCGAACAGCGGCACGACCGCCTATCGGTACTTCGTCGAGGCGTGCGCCGCCGAGGATCGCGGCGAATCGTCGTCGGCCGAGCACCTGTTCCGCCAGGCGATCGATCTCGAGCCGGCGATGGCTGCCGCACTGACCAACCTCGGCAACTTGATGTATCGCCAGGGCGAGATGGCCGAGGCCCGCCGGTTCTACGAGCGCGCGCTCGAGGCCGATCCGGTGCAGCCCGAAGCTCGCTACAACCTCGCCAACGTCCTCGAGGACCTCGGCGAGATCGAGCTCGCGATCGCCGAGCTCCGCCGGGTCTGCGCGATGTCACCCGAGTTCGCCGACGCGCACTACAACCTCGGCATCATGCTCGCGATGCATCACAACAGCACGCAGCAGGCGCGCACGCACCTCGAGCGCTACATCGAGCTCGACGCGAGCAGCGACTGGGCCGACCACGCGCGCTCGTTCCTCTCGCACGTCTAGCTGGCTGCGCTCGCTGGGCGTCTAGCTCGCTGCGCTCGCATGGGGTCACGCTCCTAGGTCGCAACCCATCGAGATCATCTCGCGTCTGTCCGGAAGCGTACAAACCGCTTCCAAGGCCAGCCTTCGGCACTTGAAGCCATTCGCAATCCTCTACGAGCTGCTCACCGGTCGACCGCCGTTCGTCTCCGAGGGTGCCGGCGAGATCGTCGCGATGCACTTGATGGATGACCCCAGCCGCTTGGGATCTTGGAGCGTGACTCTGCGGACGCTACAACAGGATGTCTCCGCAGGCCGACTCGAACAGCTTGAGCGCCTGGGTCAGGCCGAGCGACAGATCGCCGTCGCAGATCGACGAGAACTTCGCGTTCGGGCCGGTCAGCGTCACGAAGTCCTTGAGCCGCGTCGCCTCGTCGGCGCTGCCGAAGTCCGACGAGCACGCACCCGGTCCGGGCCCTGCGATCACGGCGGTCGCCCAGCGCGAGCGGTTGCCGGTGTACTGGTCGAGGAACGTGACGTAGTTGCCGACCGGCTCCATCTGCGCGTCGCACAGCGACTGCGAGAAGCCGAGCGTCACCGACTGCTCGTACGAGCAATCCTCCTCGTCGGTGAGCATCACGATCGCGAGCAGCGCCTCGGGGCGATGGAAGCCGGCGTTGGTGCCATCGGTCAGCCGCTCCTCGAATGCATCGCGCATCGCCGACAGCGGCATCTCGTCGGACGGTCCGTTGACGCCGACGTTCGCCACCGCCGAGAACGTGCCCGAGACGTCGGCATCCGCCTTCTCGATCCAGCGGCGCGTCATCGCGGCGGACTTCAGCATCGTGCCGTTGTCGCCGCCGGTCTGGCTCATCGGGATGCCGCCGCCGATCGGGAACGTCATCGTGTAGTTGTAGTCGCGGCCCGTCGTGGTCACCGCGACGCGGTAGTCGAGGCCACTCCCTTCGAGCACCGCTATGAACCCAGGGAAGTTGGCGATCAGGTTCGTCTGCTCCTGGCCCATCGAGCCGGAGTTATCGATCACGAACAACACGTCGATCGCCTGACAACCGGGCCCCGAGTTGGTGTCACCCGGCGGCTGCACCTGCGAATCGGGCGTCGGCTGTGCGTCGACGTCTTGATCCTGGCGCGTTGGCGTCGGACCACAGGCAGCGAGGATCGTGACGAGACCCAGAAATGCGCGCATTGCTCTCCCCCCTGGAAAACGACTGCGGCGCGAACCTAACGCGCTCGTCGAGGCGCGGGCGAAAATTCGTCTGCCTCGGAAGCTATGTCTTGAAAGTTGAACGTTCAACAATCACGTTACAAATACGTGACTCGCAATCCTGAAACCACTGCGAAATCAATGCTCTGAGCCAGAGCACCAACACGACGCGACGTAGGCCCAGGTACGTCGTCTGTACCTAGCGACCACCATGACCCGCTATGACCGCTTCTGGGAGCCTGCCATCGTGATCGCCGCCGCCCTGATTTTGCTCTTCGTCCCATGAGCCGCCACGATCGTTACGACAGGTTGTGGGAGCCGGTGATCGTCGTGATCGCGGCGATCATCATCTTGTTCGTGACGCGCTGATCACTTGAGGATCGCGCTGGCCGCGTCGATGCCCGATAGCAGAGCGCCTTCCATGAAGCCCTGCCAGTCGTAGAACGAGTTGGTGTGCTCGCCGGCGAACAGGAGGTTCCCCACCGGCTTGCCCTCGTTGCCGGCGATCGTCGTGAACTGCCCCGGCAGATAGCAGGTGTAGCTGCCGCGGGTCAGCGGGTTGCTCGGCCAGTGCTCGAGGTGCGCGAGGTAGTTGCCGTTCGTCCGCTTGACGTTGGCCGCGGCGCCCGGCATCACGCGCTCGAGATCGCCGAGGAACTTACCGGCCTCGAGCTGCACGTTGCTCGACAGGTTCTTGCCGCGCACGCCGCCGCTGTAGTCGGTCAGGATCGCGTGCTCGCTGGTCGCCGTCGACGGGCTGGTCTCCCAGGTCGCCTGGTGGTTCGCGAGATCCGAGTAGCTCGCGCCGGTGCTGCCGAGCGCTCCCCAGTACGGGCCCTTGAAGCCGAGCATCAGCTTCGCGTTGTCGCCGTAGCCGAGCGTGTCGATCGCCTGCCGCTTCCAGGGAGGAAGCCCGAGGCTGGCGTCGAGCGCGACGGTGCGCAGCACGCTGAACGGGAGCGCGAGCACCACCTTGTCGTGGGTGCGGACGATCGAGCGGTTACCGCTCCGTAGCGTCAGCTGGATCTTGCCGGAGGACGTCTTGCCGACGGCCTCGAGTCGCATGCCGAGCTCGGGTGCGCGCGGCAACCTCGCGGCGATGCCGGTCGCGATCGCGTCGTTGCCCTCGACGACATGGAACCGCTCGTCGGAGAAGATCCCGAACGGCGTGAACTTCGACCGCCGATCGGCGTGGATGAACAGCAGGAAGCCGAGCGCGCTCTGCTCGCCGGGCTCGCGGCCGTACTCCGCGACGTACGCTTCCTCGATCGCCTTGCGGGCGTACCGACCACAGCCGCGCGAGGTCAGGTAGTCGGCGAGCGAGAGCCGGTCGAGCGCTTGATCGGCGGCATTGAACGAAGCGGCGGTCGGTGACCCGCTGCTGGCGCGCAGATCGGTGCGCATCGCCGCGACGAAGGCACGGTACTCGTCGACCACCGTCGCTTCGGGGATCAGGCGGCCATCGAAGTAGTAGAACTCGTCACCGGCGCTGCGGGTGACATCCTCGCGCGTCAGGCCGAGCGTGGTGACCCAGCCGAGCATGGTCTTGTGGAGGTTGTCGATCAGCTCGCCACCGCGCTCGGCCGCCTGGCCGGGGAACGTTCCCCGCAGCGAGAACTGACGACCGCCGATCCGGTTACTCGCTTCGTACAGCGCAGCGCTCAGCCCGGCGACGCCGAGGTCGTGCGCGCACTGCAAGCCCGCGAGCCCGCCACCGACGATCCCGACATCGACCACCGGAGGATTGCCCGCACGCGCGACCCGCGGCACCAGCGCGAGTGCGGACGCAGCGGCCACCCCACCAAGAAACGTCCGGCGACCGAGACCCTCGCGCGCCTTGCCGATCGCTTCAGCAGAGGACAGGCCGGTGGCATCGGCATCACGGCCAATACGGAACAACGAGGCGAGACGACGCAGGGAGGAGGAGCGGGGGCCACGGATGGACATCGCCGTGACGACGTGCAGGCAACGTGCTCGCGTCGATGTAAGCGAGCCCACGCGGACAACGCCGAAACCCGAGCGTAACTCCGCGAGGGCACCGCGACTGGTGGCTACAGTCGCTAGTGGGTGAGGGCACGACCCGCGCGAAAAGACCTCCTCCAGGCGTCGGAGGGCACAGCGCTGATCGCGGCGCGACGCTGCGGACATGGGCGGGAGGGCACGACCTGAAAGGACCTCGCGACCTCCAGGCGTCGGAGGGCACAGCGCTCGCTGATCGCGGCGTGACGCTGCGGACATGGGCGGGAGGGCACGACCCGAAAGGACCTCGCGACTCCAGGCGTCGACCGCCACAGCGCTAGCTGATCGCGGCGCGGATCTGCAGGTACGCGTAGACGTAGGGCGCGATGAACAGCACCGCATCGATGCGGTCGAGGATGCCGCCATGCCCGGGCAGCAGCGCTCCTGAATCCTTCACGCCGGTCGACCGCTTGATCAGCGACTCGGAGAGATCGCCCATCTGACCGAGCATGCCGCCCGGGATCGCGATCGCGAACACGTCGACCCAGGTCATCCACTCCGCGTAGGCGAGCTTGAGCACGATCAAGCCGACGACGGATCCGACCAGCCCACCCCACGCACCTGCCCACGTCTTCTTCGGACTGACCGCCGGGTAGAGCTTGGTCTTGCCGAGGAAGCGCCCCGCGAAGTAGCCGCCGGTGTCGGCGACCCACGCGACGATCAGCACGATCAGCACCGTCGCCGCGCCATGCTCGGGATCGGAGCGCTTGAGGAGCGCGAGGAACGTCGTCAGCAAGCCGGCATAGACGATGCCCATGATCGTGCCGGTGATCCGCTTCGCGACGGTCCCCGTGTCGACGGCGAGCTGTTCGGCGGTCATCCGATGCCGGAACAGGTAGTAGA
This sequence comes from Deltaproteobacteria bacterium, assembly GCA_031385555.1. GTDB lineage: Bacteria > Myxococcota_A > Polyangia > Haliangiales > Haliangiaceae > JABFXX01. The sequence goes on from JANNBP010000063.1 coordinate 4,766, forward strand.
GCATCGGCACGACGACCGCGAGGAACAGCGTGATCGCGCCGCTCGCGCTGATCGCCCCGGCGAGCAGCTTGATGCCGACGCTCTGCTCGTGGGTGCCCGTCATCGACGACGGCGCCATCGTGGTCCAGCCCGTATCCGACGACGTCACCGAGATCAGCGTCGAGATGTCGAGCCAGTAGAACGCGGCGCACGCGAGCCCTCCCATGACGAGCGCCGGTCCGCGATCCTCCTTGGGGAGCACCATCGCGAACAGCTCGTGCATCGCGATCAGCGACGCCAGGAAGATCACCGCCCAGGTGGGCTCGGGCCGGTGATAGTGGAGGAGGAGCAGGAGCAGCGGGACCGCGACGACCGCGACGAGAGCCCGTTGTGCGAGGTTGCCGAGGGCCATCAGGACTCCACATCCGACGCCACGAGTTGCGCCGAGGTCAGACCGAACCGACGCTCGCGCGCCGTGTACTCGTCGAGACAGGTTTTCAGGTGGGCTCGCCGGAACTCCGGCCACTGGACGTCGATGAACAGCAGCTCCGCGTACGCGATCTCCCACAACAGGAAGTTCGAGAGCCGCTGCTCGCCGCTGGTGCGGATCAGCAGATCGACGGGCGGCAGGCGATGGGTGGGGAGGTAGCCGGCGAACACGTCGACATCGACGGCCTCCGGCGACAGCTTACCGGCGGCGGCATCGCGCGCGACCTCGCGAACCGCACGCGCGATCGACTCGCGACCGCCGTACGACAGCGCGAGCGTCAGCGTCATCTTCGTGTGGTTCGCGCTCGCCTCGCGGAGCTCGTGGAGCGGCTCGGTGACCGAGGGTGGCAGCTTGTCGATGTCGCCGATCGCCTCCAGCCGGATCTCGTTGTCGAGGATCTCGGAGCGCTCGCCGACCAAGTAGTCGCGTAGCAGGTCCATCAGCCCGCGGACCTCCTCGATCGGCCGGGCCCAGTTCTGGGACGAGAAGGCGTAGAGGGTCAGCGCCTCGATCCCGACCTCGCGGGCGTACCGGGTGATGTCACGGACCGAGTCGGCCCCCACGCGGTGCCCTTCCAGACGGGCCTTGCCACGGGTCTGCGCCCAGCGGCCGTTGCCGTCCATGATGATGCCGACGTGGCGCGGCAGCTGGCGAGGTTCGGTCATATCGTCGGAATATCTTGAAGCGATCCGCTTCACCGTCGCGAGTAGCACGCACCCGGCGTGCGTTGCAACGGCACCATTGATCCCGTACGCTCGTGAGAAGCCATGGGCATCTTTTCCAGACTCGGCACGCTGATCAAGTCGAACCTCAACGACCTCATCACGAAGGCCGAAGATCCCGAGAAGATGCTCACGCAGGTCCTCCTCGAGATGCAGCAGCAGCTCGTCGAGGCCAAGAAGGCTGTGGCGGTCGCGATCGCCGACGAGAAGAAGCTGCAGAAGCAGTATGTCTCGGAGACCGACAAGGCGAAGGAGTGGGAGCGCAAGGCGATGGTCGCGGTGCGCGCCGGCGACGACAACCTCGCTCGCCAGGCCCTCGGTCGCAAGCAAGAGCACGAGACCATCTCGACGCAGTTTCAGCAGCAGTGGATCCAGCAGAAGCAGGCCGTCGAGAAGCTGAAGGACGCCCTCCGTCTCCTCAACAACAAGATCGAGGAAGCGAAGCGCAAGAAGAACATCCTGATCGCGCGCAAGAAGCGGGCGGAGGCCCAGCAACAGATCGCGAACACGATGCAGGGCCTCGGCGATACCTCCGCATTCGATACCTTCGATCGCATGGCCGAGCGCATCCAGCTGATGGAGGCCGAGGCCGAAGCAGGAGCCGAGCTCGCCGGCGAGCTGTCGGGCGACACGCTCGAGAGCAAGTTCCTCCAGCTCGAGCAGGGCCCGGGCGGCTCCGATGACGACGCGCTGTCCGAGCTCAAGGCGAAGATGGGCATGCTCGAGGCGCCGAAGGGCGAATCGGCGAAGCAGCTCGCCTCGGGCCCGAAGGCCGACAAGAAGTCCAAGGACGACACCGAGGACCTCGGCGCTGCCGCGACGGCTTCGATCGGCGGCCTGACCGCCGAGGACTTGAAGGAGCTCGAGGATCTCGATCTCTCCGAGCTCGAGAGCAGCAGCAGCAAGAAGTCCTGACTCGGCCGGGGTCACTTCCACGACTTGCTGACCCCCGGCCCGGGCATCGGCCCTGTTAGGATGGCGCCGTGGGTGCGGTTCGCCTCGAGATCAGCCTCTCGAATCAATCCGAGTGGCTGAAGATGTTCGATCCCCGGGATTGGACACTGACGGTCCCGACGGATCGCGACGTCGACAACAACGCGCAGATCCGGATCGATCTCGATGTCGGCGGCTGGCTCGTCACGCTGCGTGGCACCGTCGTCGGGCGCCCGACCGGGGCAGTCACCGTCGCGCTCGGCGGCACGGAGCGCGACAAGATCAACTACCTGAACGGCTTCGTGCGCGGCGGCCTGCTCAACCTCCGCGAGAAGCGCCGGCTGCCGATCCGCCTGCAGGTGACCTACGGCGCCATCGAGGGCCCGGCGAACACGTTCACCAAGGACCTCAACGAAGAGGGCGTGTTTCTGTTCACCGACAAGCCGCTGCCCGAGACCTCGCAGGTCCACATGCTGCTCGCCATCCCGGGCAAGCCGCAGCCGCTGTCGTTGATGGGCAAGGTCTCGCACACGATCCTCGTCGATGACGAAGAGCCGCCGGGCATGGGCATCGTGTTCGAGCTCGACGAAGCGCAGCGCGCCGATCTGATCTCGATCGTCAAAGACCTCGAGGAGCAGCTGCTCGCCGGCCGGCTGCCTACCAACGCGTCCGAGTAGTTTCTGAACGTGGGGACGGTCCCCGGTTTCGCGATGCACAGTTTCGCGAGGCGGCGACTCGGGAGCAGCCATAACGTTGCGCGATGCTTGAGGGAATGCCACCGTAGCGCGTGACCCGGCGATCGCGAAGTACGGCGAGCGCACCGGTGACGTGGCGCGATGGCATCCACCTCACTGGTACCTCCATCTGGTGTGATGCAACGCGGCGACGCGATGTCTGCTTCGTCTCGGCCGCGGATCGCCAGGCGAAGAGTGCGCAGCTGATCGGCACGCCGCTGACGCTCGCGCTGGTCGGTGCGAGCGCCGGCAACCTCGCGGTGCCGCTGCGCCAGCGATTCACGCTGGGCACGCTGCGGCTCGAGTTGATCGCCTCGGGGCGTGGGCCTGGTGCCGCGGCACTCTACGTCGAGGGCGCCGGCAAGAAGCTGCTCTACGCGAGCGCGGTGCGCCCGTACGAAGGCAAGCGCGTCGCCGCCGCGGACGTCCGCGCGTGTGACGTGCTCGTCGTCGATGCGCCGTTCGGAGCGTCGAAGAAGCCGTTCCCGGCGCTCGACGGCGTGATCGACAAGGCGATCGCGTGGACGCGCAAACAGCTCGCCAGTGGTACGCGTCCGATCCTGCTCGTCGACACCGCGCTCGCCGGCCTCGAGGTCGCGACCGTGCTCGCCGCCGAAGGCATCGCGCTCGCCGGGGCGAAGCCGATCCGCGATGCCGCGGACAAGCTGGCGTCGCTCGATCAGACGGTGCTGCGCAAGAAGACGTCGGCCGGGATGTCGGGGCGCTCGGCGAAGCCGCCGCCGATGATCGCCGCTCCCTCGAAGGAGCTGCGCGCCACGATCTGGCTCGACGCCCATCGCGAGGCACCGAAGACGATCACCGATCAGCCGCACGCGTCGGCCCTGCTCGCGGGTCGTCCACCCGGCGAAGCCACCGAAGCGCACTTCGCGTGGACCCATGCTGCAGATCGCACCTCGCTGCTCGCGTGGATCGAGTCGACGCGCGCGAAGCAGATCTTCGTCACCGGCGCCTCCGCCGAAGCCATCGTCAAGCTCCTCGGCGACCGCGCCCGCTACCTCGGTCCACCGCAACAGATGTCCCTCTTCGCTTGATCGCTGTGGTCACCCTCCCCATCGGGGACACCACCTCCCCATCGGCACCTCCCCATCGGGGACAGGGCACCTCCCCATCGGGGACGGCACCTCCCCATCGGGGACAGGATCTACCCCCGCAACCGCATGGGATAACTCACCTTCTGGACACGAACGTAAAATCGCCTCACCTGCATCGGCTGAGGACCAAGGGGGGCGATTTTACGTTTGCGCGAAAACGCTCAGCGATCTCCACTTGTTGGAGGGGTAGATCCTGTCCCCGATTGGAGAGTGTGTGAGCAGGCTGCGGGTTGTCGTCGGGAACTACAAGAAGCCCAAGTGGAGGGTGTTGTTCCTCGTGATGTTCACGTGGTTGCTGATCGCGTTGCCGATCGTCGCGGCCTGGATCGTGACGTCGAAGCTACGCGGCTACGCAGAGGATCTGCCGGAGGTGCCGGACCTCAAGGCGTGGCGCGAGCAAGCACCGCAGACGACGCGCGTGTACGCCGCCGACGGATCGATCCTCGCCGAGTTGCCGTTTCAGGACGGCAAGGCCGTCGGACACCGCACGCTCGTTCCCCTCGAGAGCTATCCACAGCAGGTCGTGCAAGCCGTGCTCGCCGCCGAGGACGTGCGGTTCTGGGAGCACAAGGGCGCCGACTACTACGCGATCGCGCGCGCCGCGTACGCGAACTACAAGGCGGGCCGCGTGATCGAGGGCGCGTCGACGATCACGCAGCAGCTCGCGAGAAATCTCCTCCCCAACGAGATCGGCACCGAGCGCAGTGCACGCCGCAAGGTTCGCGAGGTGTTGCTCGCTCGCCGGATCGAGCGCGTGTACTCGAAGCGCGACGTCCTCGAGACCTATCTCGGGTTCGTCTTCCTCGGACAGGGGTCGTACGGCATCGCCGCCGCCGCGCGCGCGTACTTCGATCGCGCCCTCTCGGAGCTCGATCTGCCGCAGGCCGCGATGCTCGCCGGGTTGATCCAGGCCCCGGCGCGGCTCGATCCGTATCGCCGGCCCGCGCAGGCGAAGGCTCGCCGCGACGAGATCCTGGCGAGGATGGCGCGCGCGCACATGATCGACGAGGCCACCCGTGCGAAGGCCGTGGCCACGCCGATCGAGCTACAGCGCCCGTTGCAGCGCTACGGCGTCCGGGTGCCCTGGTACACCGAGCAAGTCCGCGGGTTGATCGCGAGCCTCCCCGAGTACGCGCGCGGCGGGTTGACGGTCGACACCGCCGCGTTGCCCGCACTCGGCACGCAACTCCAGGCCGACGCCATCGCGCAGGCCGATCGCTGGGGCAAGACCCAGGTCTCCGCGCTCGTCTGGGATCACCGCACGGGTTATGTCGAGGCGCTCGTCGGCGGACGCGACTGGGATCCCGATCGCTTCGATCGCATGCTGCAGAGTTGCCGCCAGCCCGGTTCGGCGTGGAAGCCGATGGTGTACGGCGCCGCGCTCGAGACCGGCGCGATCACACCGGGCAGTGCCCTCCGCGATGCCCCGATCGCCGATTACGACGAGGCCACCGGCGTCCACTGGAAGCCCAAGTCCGGCACCAAGTTTCGCGGCGTCGTGCTCGCACAGGACGCGTTCGCGGCGTCGCTCAACGCACCGGCGATCGACGTGCTCGATCGCGTCGGCATCCCGCGCGTGATCTCGTTTGCCCGAAGACTGGGCATCACCAGCGCCGTCGCCGAGCTGCGCCCGATGGCGCTCGGGGCGTCGTGCGTCAAGCCGATCGAGCTCGCGCGTGCGTTCGCGGTGATCGCTCGTCGAGGCTGGTCCGTCGCGCCGCGGTTCACCGTCCGCGTCCGCCGCGGTGACACCACGCTGTTCGATGCCGCCGTCCCCGAGGATCCGACGCTGTCCGCCGATCGGCGCTTCGACCGGTTGGTCGCCACCGCGGGTCAGGATCCCGACACGCGGATCGGCGCCGAGGGCGGCCGCCGGATCGAGGAGGCCTATGCCTTCCAGCTCCAGGACATGATGGCCGCGGTGACCTCGCGCGGCACTGCCTCCGCGGCCGCTGGGCTCGGGCGCCCCACCGCCGGCAAGACCGGCACGACCAACGACAACACCGATGCGTGGTTCATCGGCTTCACCGGGCGGGCGCTCGCTGCGGTCTGGCTCGGCTTCGACGACCCCGCGCACAAGCTCGGCGCCGAGGGCGATGGGGCGCACGCCGCGCTGCCGCTGTGGATGCGCGCGATCCGTGCGGCCGAGGGGAACCGCCCTGCGATCGCCCTGCCAGGCCCGGCTCCCGCGGGAATGAGCCGCGCGACGATCGACCGAGAGAGCGGCCTGCTCGCTGCTCCCGGGGCCGGCGGACTCACCCTGTGGTTCAAGGACGGCTCGGCCCCGACGGAGACCGCCGGTCAGCCCGGGACATCACCGACGGATTTCGGCCGATCCACGCGCGAGTTCTGACCGCGAGCCGGGTCAAAAGGACTCGTCCTGACTCGGCTGATCGCCTGCCCTTCCCCTGTGCCATCCGGGCTCGGGTGGTATGCTGCGAGCGCATGTTCGGCATGGGCGGCAGCGAGATCATCGTGATCTTGATCGTCGCGTTGCTGTTCCTCGGGCCCGACAAGCTGCCCGGAGCAGCGAAGACGATCTCGAAGGGTATCCGCGACATCAAGAAACAGTCGCGGGCGCTGCAGAACCAGATCGAGTCCGACGAGACCATCGGTGGCGCGATCAAGGACCTCAAGAGCGCGCTCCGCGGGGACGAGATCCCCGTGCGTCGCCCGGCCGTGACCAAGAAGGCCACCAAGCCCGCCGATGCACTCGAGCCGCCGCTCGAGCAGGCGAACACGATCGCGAAGCCCGACGAGCCCGCGCCCGACGCCGCCGCGGAGCCCGTGGTCCAGGCCCAGCCCGCGCTCGCCGAGGCGAAGGAGCAGCCGTTCAGCTTCCTCGATGACGCGGCGCCTGCGAAGGAGCCGGAGCCCGTCAAGATCACGCTCCCCGCCACCGCCGGCCAGACCGACGGTCCGGCACCGAGCGACGAAGAAACCGCCGAGCTCGCCGCGCTGGTCAAGCCGGTGCCGGGAACGGTCGCGAAGGGCTCGTAGGTGGCGTCCGCGAAGCAGCCCGTCGAGGACGAGGACCCGCCGAAGGAGCCATCCGAGCTCGAAGGCGGGCGGATGCCGTTCCTCTCGCACCTCCGCGAGCTTCGCGATCGCGTGCGCAACGCGGCGCTGTGCTTCGTCGCCGCGTTCATCGTCTGCTTCATCTTCAACGAGGACATCTTCAAGTGGCTCGAGCAGCCGATGAAGGACTCGTGGGACGTGGCGAAGATGGGCGAGTTCAGAGTCGTCTACACGACGCTGACCGAGCCGTTCTGGGTCGGCATGTCGATCGCGCTCTGGGCAGGCATCTTCGTCGCGTCGCCATTCATCTTCTATCAACTCTGGAAGTTCATCGCGCCCGGCCTCTACAAGAAGGAGCGCCGCATCACCGTCGCGTTCGCGGCCTTCTCGGGGATCTTCTTCATCGGTGGGGCGGTGTTTTGCTACTACTTCGTCCTCCCGAACCTCTACGACTTCCTGCTCTCGTACTCCGACAACGAGCAGAAGGCGATGATCGCGATGCAGGGCTACCTCGACCTGACGCGCGACATGATGCTCGCGTTCGGGGCCGTGTTCGAGCTGCCGCTGCTGATCACGTTCCTCGCGATGGTCGGGATGGTCACCCATCGCGGCCTGTGGAAGTTCAATCGCTGGTTCGTCGTGATCGCGTTCGTCGTCGGCGCGATCCTGACGCCGTCGCCCGACGTGGTCTCGCAGATCATGATGGCGATGCCGATGATCCTTCTCTACAACCTGTCGATCGTGATGGCCTGGCGGGTCACGCTGCGCCGCGAGGCGAGGGACAAGATCCTCAAGGCGCAAGAGGCGCTCGAGGACGAGAAGGAGCGCGAGCTCATCCGGGCGAAGCGCGCCCGCGGCGAGAAGATCGACGACGACGACGACGACGCGTAGGCTGGCGCTCGTGCTGGCCCTGTGTCCGCGGTGGTGACGAACCTGCCCGCGAGCCTCCCGCGGTTCTGCGAGTGGGATCGATCTCGAGCGCGGGTTTGGCAGCAACCATCCCGCTGACCACCCAACCGTCGGTCGCGGTCTGCGTCGACACCCTCGCCGATCTGACCTGTCAGGATCCGATCGGCGACCTCGAAGCCTGTCTGCTCGCGGTCGACGGCGACCGCTGCCGCATCCCGACGACGCGCTAACGACCTTTCTTCTGTGGCTTGGCGCGGTCGGGAGCCACGTCCTTGACGGGTGCCACCCACCCCGACGGCGTGCCGTGATGGGCAATGCCGAGGCGGATCCGACGGGTCGAGAACGACAGCGCGAGCTTCGGTCGAGCCTTGCCGAGGAGCATGTATAAGCCTAGGCAGCTCCGATCACGCTGGGCAACTTCCTCGCCGAAGAGGAGATCTCCCTCGACGTGTGCGATGATGGCGCAGACATGGGGTTGTTCGACGTCTACGTCGAAGGTGCCACCGACCCGTCGCCGGCGGCACTGCAGCGTCTCGCAGAGGTGATGTCGCAGCGCTATGGCTTGCCGGCCGGCGAGCTGCAGAACCGACTCGCGAAGGGTCGCTTTCGCGTCAAGGCCAACGTCGACGACGCGACCGCGCAGACCTACGTACACGATCTCGAGGCCGTCGGTGCGCGCGTCGTGCTGACCGAAGCGCGCGGTGGCTCGACGCTGCCACCGCCGACCCGCCCGAAACCGGAATCCAGACCGCCGCCGCACCCGATCACCGTGTCGCCGCGGCAGCGCAACGAATCGCGGGGGAGCTACTCGATCAGCCGCAACAGCTCCGCCGGCATCCCCCTCCCCGACGACGAGCTGCTTCCGCAGAAGTCACCGACGACGCCACCGCCGATCACGCCGCGCACGCTGTCCAACCACTCGGTCGCCGCACCGCCGCAGCGGACGTCGTCTCCATCGCTGCCGCCGCAAACCTCGGCGCTCCCGCCGCGCACCACGTCGCCGTCGCTGCCGCCACAGACCTCGCCGTTGCCGCCGCGCAGCTCGTCGCCGTCGTTGCCGCCGCAGACCTCGCCGCTGCCACCGCGCACCGCTGGCCCTTCGAATCCGCCGTCGAACACGCCGTTCGCGAGTGGCCTGTCGGCGGCGTTCGGTGAGAGCGGTCCGGTCGATGCCACCGCCTTCGACAGCCTCTCCATCGGTTCGCTCGACGACAACGCCCCTCAGGTCGAGACCAGTCCGGTGTTACCGGCGTCGATCGGCCCCGCCGCGATCAAGCCCGCACTGCCCAAGGTCGACAAGCCGAAGGATGTGCCGATGGATCTGTTCGCGCCGCCTGAATCGCAAGGCGACGAATTCAAAGTCGAGCTCGCCGCCGAGGAGGTCGCGCACCGCGAACGCAAGCGCACGCCGGCCGCCGTCCCGATCGCGGTGCCGCCGTCGCCGTCCACGCCGGTCCTCCGTCCGAAGGTGCCCCCGTCCGAGCGCAGTGCCGGTGTGCGCATGCCGTCGATGTCGGACGACGCGCCGCGCGGTCGGTTCGCCGTCGGCGTGCTCGTCTCCGTCGTACTCGGCTTCATCCCGGCCACGATGGTGCACTCGTGTCGCGAGGACGCGGCCTTCGACAAGATCGACAACACCGTCGTGGCGGTGCAACAGCAAGCCGCGACCTCCACCGCCGCCCCGATCCCGTTCGCCAAGCTCGACGACTATCGCGACGAGCAGCTGGCGAAGAAGCAGTCCGAGCGTCGCAACATCGCGATCGTCTCGATGCTGATCTGGGCGCTCGTCGGCGCCGGCATCGGCTACGTCTGGTTCCGTCGCGTGCCGTGGGACAAGATCAAGTTCAGCTAGGACTCGTGGAGGGACGAGGCCAGGTCCTCGCCGGGTGCGAGCGGTTCGAGGTACTCCGGCAGCTCGTCGCCGATCAGCTCGCCCTCGACGTTCCAGTCGAACGTGAGCTGCCAGTGATCGGCGAACCCGCCATGCCCGCACTCGCGGCACCGCATGTACGTGAGGTCGTACGCGGACCGTGACTCGACCTCGCCGGCATTGGTCGATCCGCACTCGGGGCAGCGCACCAAGGTGATCGATTTGGGCGGCTCGCAGCTCACCTCCACAGCATCAGCGCTCGTCCTTGTTCGCGTCGAGGTCCGTGGCCAACTCTTCGCCGGGTGCGAGCGGTTGGAGATACTCCGGTAGCTCGTCCCCGATCAGTTCGCTCTCGAGGTTCCAGGCGTACTTGTCGTACCAATTGCAGGGCTCGCCGTAACCACACTCGTTGCATCGCATATACGTGAGCGTGGCAACGGACTGCGAGTCGTCGACGCCTGCATCGGTGGAGCCGCAGTCGGGGCAGCGCACCAAGGTCACGCGTCGCGGCGGCTCGCAGCTCACACCCGCAGCATAGGTCAGGGCTCCTGCTTCATGGTCTTCTTCGCGAGGGACGTTCGAGGGACTCGGGCAAGTCCTTCCCGATCAGCTCGCCCTCGACGCTCCAGTCGAACTGGACGTGCCAGCGACTGCAGTGCTCGCCGAAGCCCCACTCGTTGCACAGCATGTACGAAGGTGGCCACGGACTGTGCATTGCGAGATCGTCGACTGCAAGGACTCGTGTGAGTGCGATGTCGACTGTGACGCCGGCAACGACTGTCAGGCTGCCCTGTGCCCGGCACCGACCAGCGGCCCCGTCGACGCCAGCGTCGGTGAAGCCGCAGTTGGGGCAACCCACCAAGGTCGTGCGTCGCGGCGAGCTCACCTGGAGGTTCGCAGAATTGCGGCGTGGACTCGCGTTTTTCTGTACCGTCGCGCCGTGGAGACGCGATCGATCGCAGGAAGCCGCGAGCTGCGATTCCCTCGCTACCGTCTCGAAGTGACCGACGGACCAGATCGCGGCCAGTCGATCGACGGTGCGCTCGACGAGCTCTCGATCGGCACCGCCACCGGCAATGACCTGGTGCTGACAGACGCGACGGTGTCGCGCCACCACGTCTGCATCACGCCCACCAAGCGCGGCCACCTGATCCGCGATCTCGAGAGCACCAACGGCACCGCGATCAACGGCGTCGTCGTCGAGCGTGGCTATCTCAAGCCGAACGCGACGATCACGATCGGCGATACCAAGTTGCGGTTCGCGCCGATCGGCGGTGACGAGGTCGCGCCGCTGTCACCGCACACGCAGTGGGGACGCGCCCTCGGTGCGAGCGAGGCGATGCGGCGCATCTTCGCGATGCTGCCGCGTCTGGCGGCCTCGGATGCGACGATCTTGCTCGAGGGCGAGACCGGTACCGGGAAGGGGTTGTTCGCATCCGCGATCCACGAGGCCAGTCCGCGTGCCACGGGTCCGTTCATCGTCGTCGACTGCGGATCGATCCCGCCGAACCTGATCGAGAGCGAGCTATTCGGTCACGAGAAGGGTGCGTTCACGGGCGCGACCACCGCGCGCGCGGGTGCGTTCGAGAGTGCGCGCGGCGGGACGGTGTTTCTCGACGAGCTCGGCGAGCTCCCGCTCGACATGCAGCCAAAGCTGCTGCGCGCCCTCGAGGAGCGAGTGGTCAAGCGCGTCGGCGGGAACGAGCAGATCAAGCTGGATATCCGGATCGTCGCCGCGACCAATCGCGATCTCCGCTCCGAGATCAACCGCGGACGGTTTCGCTCCGACGTGTTCTACCGGCTGAGCACCGTGCGGCTGCGCGTGCCCGCGTTGCGCGAGCGCCGCGACGACATCCCGCTGCTGGTCGCGCACTTCTACGCGCAGCTCGCGTCCGGCGAGGAGCCACCGGCGTCGCTGATCTCGGAGTTCGCACGCCACGACTGGCCCGGCAACGTGCGCGAGCTTCGCGCCGCGGTGGAACGCACGGTGCTGCTCGGCGATCCCGCGGTGTGGCGAGAGATCGCGGATACGCCCGCGACGTCACCGCCGACGACGCGAGCGCACGACTTCTCCACCTCGTTTCGCGCCGCGAAGGAACAAGCGGTCGCGGAGTGGGAGCGCGAGTACATCCGCGCCTTGCTCGACGCGCATACCGGCAACCTGTCCAAGGCGGCACGCGCGGTCCGGATGGATCGCAACCACCTGCGCGAGATGGCCGTCCGCCACAAGCTCCGCGCCGACGACACCTAGCCACCCGCTGCAGGCGGGAGCCTGCGCTGCAGGCTGCAGCCTGCACCCTCGATCGAGCAGATCCGAGAGGTTGCGCTCGGCACGGACCTTTCATCGGGGAGTCTCCAACCAGATGGAGCCCACGATGCGCACCCTCGCGATCCTCACTGTCCTCGCTGCCAGCACGCCGGCCTCGGCCGATTCCACGTCCCTCTCGAGCGGCTTCGTCGCCGTGGGTGGCGCGGCCTCGGTGGACAGCGCCAGCGCGATGGTCGGGTACCAGCTCGAGGGTGGGCTCCGGCTCGGCCGAACGCCGCTGTATGCGCGTGGCGTCCTCGAGGCCGGCGGCGTCGCGACTGTCGTGCTCGATGACGGGACCTACGTGACGGGCCGGCTCGGCCTCGAGCTCCGTCACCGCTGGCTGTTCGTCGGCGCCGATGCCGGGGTTCGTCGCGCCACCGTGGTGGACGACGAGCGGATGCCGAGCACGACGACGCGGTTCACCGAGGAGCTGTTCGTCCCGCGGGTCGGCATCGACATCGGCGGCCGCCATCTGCGCGGGCGGTTCGCGGCCGAGCTCCCGATCGCGCACGGCGGCGGCGAGGTGGTCGGCGGTTTCGGCATCACCGCGGCCGTCGGCTGCGCGTTCTGAGTTTTTCCACCTCACACCCCGGGAGATCACACATGCGTACGATTCACCTCCTGTTCGCGCTGACGTCGCTCGCTGCCTGCGGCAGTGACGAGCCTACCGGCGAAGCCGATCTATGCGCCGCGATCTGCGAGCACGACAAGCAATGCGACGGCACCACGACGTGCGCACCGTGCGACTTCGATCAAGATCGCTTGCGGTCCGAGGCCCGCACCGCCATCACCGCGTGCTACGAGGCGCTCGCCTGCGGCGCCAGCGACGACGGTTGCTTCGTCGACGCCGCGCCCGCACGCGACCTCGACGACCAGTTCGCCGAGCTCTGCCTCGATGCGGTCGCGACCTGCGGCATCACCGACGACCTCTGCGTGCTCTCCCCGCTGTTCGAGACCACGCACGTCGAGGCCGCGATCGCGTGCTTCGACGGGGCGTGCCCCGCCGCCGGCTGCCTCGAGGCCGCGTTCGGCTTCGAGTGAGCGAGCGCACCGTCGGTCGTTGCCGGATCGCCGGGCGGATCCGATGTTACCCTCGGGAGAGTGGAAGGTCCGACGCTACCGGTTCGCCGGGGACCTCGCGCTGACAACGATCCCGACGTCGGCGCCACTTTCGGCGCCTGGCGCACCGTGCGACGGATCGCGGCCGGCGGCTTCGGCACGGTGTTCGAGGCGCGCCACACCCAGACCGACGCGCGGGCGGCGCTCAAGCTGCTCCACGCGAAGTTCGCGGCCTCGACGGAGATGCTCGCGCGGTTCCAGCGCGAGGTGGAGATCGTCCAGACGCTCGATCATCCGGCCGTCGTTCGGCTGTTCGATGCGGGGTTCGGCGCCGACGGCCGCCCGTTCCTGTGCATGGAGCTGCTCGACGGCCAGTCGCTGTCGGAGGTGATCCACGCACGCGGCCGGCTGTCGCTGGCCGAAACCGAAGTGGTGCTGTCGCCGGTGTGCGATGCCCTGGCGGTCGCGCACGCGCGCAACATCGTCCACCGGGACGTCAAGGCGTCGAACGTGATGGTGTGCGGCGAGCGCGTCGTCTTGCTCGATTTCGGGATCGCGAAGATCTCGGACGCATTCGCCATCGAGCTGACGGCGACCAACCAGTCGCTCGGTACGCCGACCAGCATGGCGCCGGAGCAGATCCTCGGCCGCGCGGTCGATGCCCGCACCGATGTCTACGCCCTCGGCTGCCTCGCGTTTCACGCCCTGACCGGGCGGATCCCGTTCGTCGAGGACTCGAACACGATGGTGCAGCACCTCCACCTGCACGCGCGCAGGCCGCGCGCCTCGGAGCTCGCACCGGTCGGCAGTGACGTGGAGGACGTCCTCGTGCGCGCGATGGCGATCGATGCGGCGATGCGGTTCGCGACGCCGCGGGCCTTCCTCGAGGCCCTCGCCAGCTGCACGGTTCGCCAGCCGACGGCGCTCGCGATCACGACCCCACAGGCCGCGCCTCCGGTGGCGAGACCCGAACCGGCGCCGCGCGAGACCACCTTCGGCTTCGCGGCGGGGATGCGGATCGCGCAGTACCAGCTCGAGCGAGAGCTCGGCCGCGGCGGCATGGGCGTGGTCTACGTCGCGCGCGACGTCAAGCTCGGTCGCCTCGTCGCGCTGAAGTTCATCAACAACTCGTCGCGCCAGGTCAACGAACGGTTCCTGATCGAGGCGCGCGCGACCGCGCGGTGCAGCCACGACAACATCGTGATCATCCACGAGGTCGACGAGCACGAGGGTACGCCGTACATGGTGCTCGAGTATCTCGACGGCACCGACCTGCGAAAGGTGATGGTCGCCGAGGGCCGGCAACTCCTCCCACCGCGCGTGATCGAGCTCGCGTTGCCGATCGCACGCGCCCTCGCGCGCGCGCACGAGCTCGGCATCATCCACCGCGATCTCAAGCCCGAGAACGTGCTCGTCACCACCACGGGCCAGGTCAAGGTGCTGGACTTCGGGATCGCGAAGGCCGTCGAGGGCCAGGCGCCGCGCACACCGCTGTTCGGGTTCGTCGGCGATGGCGAGCACCTGACCAGTGCGGGTGCGCTGATCGGCACGCTGCCGTACATCGCGCCGGAGCAGCTGTCGGACGGGGTCGATACCCGCGCTGATCTGTGGGCGCTCGGCGTGATCCTGTTCGAGCTGCTCGCCGGCGAGCACCCGGTGCAGCCCCTCGATCGCGATCACCTGTTCGCGAACCTGTTCGATGTCGGCACGCCGCTGCGCTCGATCGGCGAGGTGGTCCCCGGCCTCCCGCCCGAGCTCGTCGCGGTGGTCGACGGCTGCCTGGTGAAATCGAAGGAGGATCGGATCGCAAGCGCGAGCGAGGTCGTGCGGCGCCTCGAGGCCTTGCTCCCGACCTCGGCGAGTGCGAACCGCCAGCCAGAGCCGCCGGCGACCACCCGGAGCGTTCGCCCGAGACGCTGGCTCGTGCCGGTGATCGGGCTCGCGATCCTCGCGCTCGCCACGACCACGGTGCTGCTGCTGCTGCTGCGCCCCGCAAGCGGCGCGGGCCCCGACGAGCGCCGCGTCGCCGAGATGTTCCAGCTCGCGCAGCGCGGCGAGTACGTCAAGGCCGGCCAGCTAGTGCAGGCGTCCCTCGAAGAGCACCCCGACCACCCGGAGCTCCTCACGCTCCAGATCCTCACCAAGTGGTGGACTACCGGCGCGCTGTTCGACGACGATCTCGAGCTCGCGAAGCGGCTCCCCGCGCGACAACGGGCGATGGCCCAGGGTATCGCGCTGCTGACCAAGCGCCGCGAGACCGACGCGATCGGCTATCTCGAGACCGCGGATCGCAACGACCCGAACACCCCGGAGCTGGTCTACGCGCTCGGCGAGGCCTACTGGCACGGCGGCAAGCTCGAGCGCGGGGTCACGACCCTCGAGCGCGCCTTCCGCCTCGACCCGCGCTGGCAGATGGCCCTCCACCACGTGCTCGAGTACCGGCTCGCGCGTGGCGAGACCGCGCTCGCCCGCGCCCTCGTCGAGCTGCTTCGTCCCATCGACCCCGCAGCCGCCGCCGCCATCGATTGCCGGATCCTGACCGCCGAGCGCCGCTATCCCGAGGCAGCCACGGGCGTCGCCGCCGCGATCGCCAAGGGCCTCGCCCATCCCGAGACGTACACCTGTCAGATCGAGGCCGAGATCCTCGCCGACCACTTCGAGGCCGCCGAGCGCACCCTCAAGGTCGCCAGCGATCGCGGCGAGATCGATCTGCGCGAGTGGGGCGTGACCGCGCTCGAGTCCGAGCTGCTCCTCTACCGCGGGCAGGTCGACGCTTTCCTCGAGCACACGCGCGGCAAGGTCACCGTCCAGCGCTCCCTCGCGATCGCGCTGTGGAACGCCACCGCTCCCGAGGTCGGCGGGTACTCGATCGCCGGCATGCGGCAGTCGCCGATCGGGATGGTGTCGTGGATCCTCAACTCCCATCAGATGCCCGGCGTGGTCAACGACGAGATCTACACCGACTACGCCGAGCTCGAGGTCAGCGCGTTCGCGCGTGGAGCGCGGGCCGAGCTGCGCAACGACCCGGACACCGCGATCGCGGAGTACCGCAAGGCGATCACCACGCCGGCCAAGGGCGACGTCCTGATGCTCGCCTCGCACCACCTCGCGCGCGTGCTGCGCCAGAAGGGCGACCTCGCCGGTGCGCGAGCAGCGTGCGCCGACGTCCTCGCGCCGCGCGTCTATCAGGGGTATCGCGCGTTGCTCGTGCCCGACTGCCGGTTGTGGAGCGACGATCCGGCCCAGTCGAAGCTACTCGTCGAGACCTGGCGGGGCAGCTTCGAACATCCCGCCGTCGTCGAAGCTCGTCGCCGTCTGTAGGACGACGGCTGGTCTATTCCTCGCCATCGGTGGGCGGCGGGACCTTCGCTGATGCTTCGTTGTAGCCGTCGCGAGCGCGCGCGTTGTTCGGATCGAGCTGCAGCGCCTTCTTGAAGTTCGCCGCGGCGTCCTTGACGTTGCCGCTTCGTAGATACGCCTCGCCGAGCAGCGTGAACACGTAGGCGTTTTTCGGTGCGAGCTTCGCGGCCTTCGAGAGGTGCGCGATCGCGGCACCGTAGGCACCCTGCCGGCTCGCGATGTCGCCCATCCCGATCGTCGCCGTGGCGTTGTTCGGATCGAGCTCGAGCGCCTTCTTGAACGAGACCGCCGCAGCCGTGGCGTCACCGCCAGAGAGCTGCTGCTGGCCCTCCCTCGCGAAGTCCTCGGCACTGCCGGCGGGCTTCGGATCGTCGCCCCCACCGCCGTATGGATCCTGCGGACCACCGGAGACGCCCGAGCCCGAGCCCGAGCCGGTGTTCGGCGTTGGCGTCGGACCGACGGTGCCCGAGCCATTGCCCGGGATGATCACGACCGTCGTCACGCTCCCACCACCCGTCCCGGGATTCATCGGCGTCGGGCCGTTCCCGAGGACGAACGCACCCGGATCGATCGGTCCCGTACCTGGGTTCGTCCGCACGGTCGTTCCACCCGTCGTCGGCTTGCCGGGCTTCACCGCCACCTGCGCATCGTCGACGACGTCGACCACCGCATCCGTCGTCTCGGGGATGATCGTCGAGGCACCCGCATCGGGCGTCGCGATCGCGACCGGCGCCGTCGGCTCGGGCAGGTTCGACGGCTTGTCGTCGCCCCCACGCGTCAGCGCGAAGGCGACGCCACCGATGATCGCGACCACACCGATCGCCATCGCGATCGCGAGCTTGCTGCGACCACGCGGCACGTCGTCGTAGAGCGAGTCGGTCGAGCTCGCCGAGGACTGCGCCTTGCGCTTGCGTGGCGCGACGTCGTCCTCGTCGTAGCTCGTAACGGGCTTGCGCTTCGCGACCTCGTCGGTCGCTGCACGCTTCCTGCGCGGCGCTTCGTCGAGATCGTCGCCTTCGTCGTACCAGGACTGCGAGATGCCGGGATCTTGCGTCGGCTTCTTCGCCCGCGCGGGCGGTGCCAGGTCCGGATAATTGACCGGGGGTGGGGTTGGCGGGCGAGCCAACCCCGGGCTCGGGGTCGGCGACTTCACGCGCGCTTGCGTCTTCGGCCGCTCGGGATCGATCGTGCCGGAGGCGGAGCTCGCGTAGTCGGAGCTGGCCTGGACCGCCGCTGCCGCGGAACCCGAGAGCCCGAGGTTCGGCGTGTTCGTGCGCTTGCGGATCAGCTCCACCGAATCGGGTTTTGTGGGTGGCGGCGGCGTGGGACGCGCAGGCTCGGCTACCGGTGCGATGCCCTTCGTCGTCGCGGCCGGCTTGAACGGAGGCACGCCCGTCTCCGGCGTCAACCCCATCTTCTGCATGACGCGCGACACCGACGGCGGCGGCACGCTCTCGCGACGTCGCGCGACCTCGTCCTCCATCACCTCGCCGGTCTCGAGGCCGCGCTTCAGCGCATCGACCATGCGGGTCGTCGTCGCGAACCGGTTGTCGGGATCCTTCGCCAGCATCTTCGCGGCGGCGGCCTCCATCCATAGCGGCACGCCGGGACGGCGCGTCGGCAGCGGCGCCGGCGCTTCGGAGACCTGCTTGGTGAGGATGTCGAACACGCGGTTGCCCGTGAAGGGCGGCGCGCCGGTGAGCATCTCGTAGCAGACGCAGCCGAGCTGATAGATGTCGGCGCGGCGATCGATCCGATCACCCCGCGCTTGCTCCGGCGACATGTAGCGCGGATCGCCGAACGTCATGCCGACGCTGGTGGACGCCGCGGAGGAATCCGTGTCGACGAGCTTCGCGAGCCCGAAGTCGAGCAGCTTGACGAAGTTGGTCTTGCCTCGACGATTCGCGAGATAGATGTTCCGCGGCCGCAGATCGCGATGGACGTAGCCGATCGCGTGCGCCTCCATCAGCGCCTCGCCGACCTGGATCAAGATGTCCGCGGCGCGCTCGACGGAGAGCTGCTTGTCGCGCGCGAGCAC
>JANNBP010000109.1:0-1881 GCA_031385555.1 Deltaproteobacteria bacterium
CTCTGCGTAGCGATCTCGCTCGTGGTATTTCGCCGAACCAGTCGCGGTCGCCCCACGAGCAGCGCTCCGTGACCGTCGTCGAGACGCTCCTCACGGAGGGAGCTGTCATCGCGATCATCGGCTATGCGTCGTTCGGTGCTCTCATCCTCCTAGCCTCTCTCGACAGTCGCTTCCGACGCTTGCCGCGAGCTCGACTGGTTCGAAAGTCGCGACACGATGCGCAGACGGGCGCTCGCGGAAGACCGCGTTCTCTCCGATGACATCGCTTCCCGGGTGAGTTCGCTCGCACTGTCAAACTCGAGCTCCCTGCGGATGACGACCGACTGGTCCAGCGTGGATTCCATTCCTTTGATCCGGCTTCTCGAGCTGGTCGGGTTCCTGTGGTTTTTGCCCAGGGTGGGAGCAAACCGCGAAGACGATTGCTCATCGCGAAGGCGCGGGTTACAAACGAGGTTCCGTGACTCGTATGTTGCTGTCGCTGCTGATCCTCCTGATGACGCTCTCGTCGTCGGGGATCTCGTCGGCGATTGCGGCTGGTCTGCACGACGATGATGCAGAGAGCAGCGCGTGCTGTCCTGACGGCGCGGAGGACGAACGTCCTGACGGCGACCACAAATGCCCGCCACTCTGTCACGCGTGTGCGTGTTCCCCGACCTTCTCGGTTCCCAGCATCACATTCAGCGCGCTGCTGGTCCACGAGCTCGTTTGCGACGAATCGATCGATGTCCTGACTCAGCCGGCAGCTAGCCCGCCGCACCCGGGCGTTTTTCACCCTCCCCGCCTTGCAGCCTGATCCGTTCGCTAGAGGTTTAGGCTGCTCGGTGTTCGTGCCGGGCGTTGCGGTCATATCGATCGCGTCGAGGTGTCATGGCTCGTTGGTTCGTCCATATCGTGGTGTTGTTTGTCGCAGCGCGTCCTGCATACGCGGACGAGCCGCTGACGCTTTCACGCGTGATCGAGCTCGCTCGTGCTCGAGCACCTGATCCCCAAATCGCGCGCGCGAGGATCACCGAGGCGACAGGCGCGTTCATCGGAGCCCGCCAGCGTGCGACGCGCAATGCAACCTTGCAGGCGGATATCGGTCCACGGATCGGAGACGGCCGCTCGACGGACCTCCAGACGACGCTATCCGTCCCCCTCGACCTCGGTGGTCGTCGGGCTGGACGAGTCGCCGTTGTCGAAGCAGCGGTCGAGCTTGAACGCGCGAAAACAACGGAGGTCGAGCGAGTCACGATCGCCGCGGCGGTCAGTGCGTACTACCACGTGCTGCATGGCGACCGCCGGTTAGCACTCGCCGAGGAGCGGGTGCGGCTGGCCACCGAGGCGGAAACCACGGCGAGGCAGCGCATGCGGGCTGGTGACATCGCCGAGTTCGAGGTCAACCTCGCTCGCGGAGAAGTCGCGCGGGCAAAGAGCGCTGTGGTCGCTGCAATTGGGGACCGCACTCGCGCTCGCGCGGAGCTCGCTGCCATTCTTGGCATCTCCAATGCCTCGATTAGCGTGAGCGGCGACTTAGGTAATCGTAACTCTCTCGAGCGCAGCGGCGATCCGACCAGCCGTTCCGACCTGCGCATGCTCGCGCTGGAGGTGCGCCTCGCGAACACGGAAGGCGCGAGCGCGCGCACATCTCGGTGGCCGCAGCTCGACCTGCGGTTCTCGTTCGAACACGAACGCGATGCGGACATCGTGCTGGGCGGTGTCTCGCTCGAATTGCCGTTCTTCGACCGCGGCCAAGGCGAGCAGGCTCGGGCTACCGCGCGTGGACAGCGGGCACGTACAGAGCTCGCCATTCGAACCAACCAGATCACGTGGGCCGTCGAAGGTGCTCGGATCACCTACGACGCAGCGGTCGCAGCAGCGGAGATCCTCGAACGCGAAGCC
>JANNBP010000129.1:0-12435 GCA_031385555.1 Deltaproteobacteria bacterium
GTACCGCAGCTCGCCCGTTGCGAGCTTCCACCCCACCGTCGTCAGCAGCCCCGACTTCGACGCGACCGGCTTGTCACCGGTGTTCATCAGGATGAACGCGCCGGTGCCGTACGTGCACTTCGCGTCGCCGGGTGTGAAGCAGGCCTGGCCGAACAGCGCCGATTGCTGATCGCCGGCGATGCCCGCGATCGGAATCCCGTCGGGCAGACCGGGCACGTTTTTGGTGTGTCCGACCGAACCCGACGACGCCACGATCTCCGGCAGCACTTGCTTCGGCACGCCGATCGTCTCGCAGAGCTCCTCGGACCACGCGAGCGCGGACAGATCCATCAGCAGCGTGCGCGACGCATTGGTGACATCGGTGACGTGACGCCCGCCGGTCAGCCGCCAGATCAAGAACGTGTCGATCGTGCCGAACGCGATCTCGCCGGCCTTCGCGGAGGCGGCGAGCCCACCGACATTGCCGAGCAACCAGTGGATCTTCGTCCCCGAGAAATACGGGTCGAGGGTCAGCCCGGTGAGCTGCTTGACGCGCGCTTCCTTGCCGGCCGCCTTCAAGTCGGCACAGCGATCCGCGGTGCGCCGGTCCTGCCACACGATCGCGTGGTGCGCCGGCTTGCCGGTCTTGCGATCCCACAGCACCGAGGTCTCGCGCTGGTTCGTGATGCCGATCGCCACGATCGACGACGCCTCGATTCCTTGCATCGCCTGCGCGAGCGCCGCGATCACCGACGCCCAGATGTCTTCCGGATCGTGCTCGACCCAGCCGGGCTGCGGATAGAGCTGGCGAAACTCCTTGTAGCCGCGACCCCGGATCGTCAAGGTCTCGTCGAGAACGAGCACCGTCGAGCCGGTGGTGCCCTGGTCGATCGCGATCACGTGGCGCATTTCTGGGGACAATTACCGTGCTCCTTGCGAGTGCTTGCGGACAAACTGGATGACCTCGGCGGCGACGATGTCGCGTTCGACGTCGACGGCGATCAAGTGATAGCTGCGCGGCAAGATCCGGACGCGCTCGGCGTTCGTCGCCTCGGCGATCCGATCCGCGCACGCGACCGGCGCGGTGTGATCCTGCCGGGCATGCAACACCAGCGTGGGTTGCGTGACCTTCGACAGCGCCGCATCGACGACGGTCATCAGCTCCGCGAGCTGACCGAGCGCCTTCAGCGGGATGCTGGGATAACAAGGGTTCTCGGCGCGGCTGATCGGATCGAGCACGTCGGAGCCACCGAACTTCGGGATCGCCTTGATCGGCAGCTTCGCGTCGGGTCGTTGTGACCGACGCTGCGCCCATCCCGCGACGCGCCCGGAGATCCCGTCCAACCACAACGGTGCGGCCAGCGTGGACACCGACGTGAGGTTGGCCCGACGCGAGCCCACATACAGCGCGAGCAGGCCGCCGAGGGATTGCCCGACGATCGCTACCCGATCGACTCTTTTCGCCATCGCATCCACGGCACGCTCGACGTGCTCGGCCCAGTCCTGCCACCGCGTGTGGTCGAGGTCGTCGACGGTCGTCCCATGCCCCGGTAACAGCGGCCCGGACACCGAGAACCCGGCAGCAGCGAGGCGCTCGCCCAGATATCGCACCTCCCACGGACTGCCCGTGAACCCGTGCTGGAGCACCACTCCAACGGAGCCATCACCTTCGAGCTCGAAGGCCTGGTTCGAAGCGGGCACGATTCCGGCTCTATCACACCGTCGCGCACATTGACACGTCGCGCGACTCGGGCTGAGATCGATGTCGATCGGGCCGGGCGGCCCCATTGAAGCATGAGCGAGTGGAAGACACGCATCACCAAGGTCCAGGTCGTCAAACCGGCCAAGGAGTCGGGCGAGGCGTGTCTCGTGCTCATCTACCCGCCCGGACCAGACATGGGCAAACGGTTCCCGCTCGCGCGTAGCGAGACGGTCCTCGGGCGCGGCGCCGATTGCGACATCCAGGTCGACCGCGACTCGGTCTCGCGCCGTCACGCGCGCGTGTTCCGCACCGGCGACAACTGGTCGGTCGAGGATCTGCAATCGACCAACGGCTCGTACGTCGACGACGTGCCGGTCACCAAGTCCGTTCTCCGCGACGGCAACTTCGTGAAGATCGGCGCCGCCATCTTCAAGTTCCTGATGGGTGCCGGCGTCGAGGCCAGCTACCACGAAGAGATCTACAAGATGACGATCGTGGACGCCCTCACCGGCGCCCACAACAAGCGCTACCTGCTCGAGTTCCTCGAGCGCGAGATCGCACGCTGCGCCCGCTATCGCCGCCCGCTCTCGCTGCTGATGTTCGACATCGATCACTTCAAGGCGATCAACGACAAGCACGGCCACCTCACCGGCGACTACGTGCTCCGCGAGATGTCACGCCGGCTGCTCGGACGCGTCCGCCGCGAGGAGCTGCTCGCCCGCTACGGCGGTGAGGAGTTCGCGGCCGTGCTCCCCGAAACCGATCTCACCGGTGCGCGGACGTTCGCGGAGCAGGTCCGCCGGATCGTCGCCGACCAGGGTTTCGAGTACGAGGGCGACACGTTCCCGGTCACCGTCTCCGTCGGGGTCGCCACGGTCGAGGGTGAGGACGTCGATGTCTCGGCGTTCATCAAGCTCGCCGACGACAATCTGTATCGAGCGAAGCGCGAAGGCCGAAATCGCGTCGTCGGGTGACGCGCCGTCGCCGAAAATAGGCCATGGAGACCGGTGCGCACCGGCCTCCGCGGGTTGATGTTGAAGGTTTGATTCAGAACCGAATCAGCCGATGCAGGTTCCGCTCAGGTGACACGCGATGCTTCTGTCGCCGGACGGCGTACAGTTCGCAGCTCCTGATGCGCCACTGGGATAACACTCCCACTGCCGAGCAACATTGCACTTGAAGCACGCGTCAGCATTGTTTGGTGAGAGCGCCATTGCTGTCATTGGCGAAAGCGAGAGTGCGACGGCAGTGATCAGTCCTTTGAAGGTAGTCAGCATGTAGATTCTCCTCTGTCGATCGAAGGTTGAAGGTCGATGGTTGGTGATCGTCGTTCTTAAGCTAGGTGTCCGGACGTCTGTTGACGCACATGACGTACGCCAACCGTTCATTGCCAACGTTCTCGGCTTCGACGCGCAAACCCTGCAGTGCCCGCGCGACACAAGCCTGCTCCGAGGCTTTGAACGAAATTGTTGCGCGTTCGATGATCACGTCTGTGAGCTCTCGCGCATTGGTCTCCGACAATTGAGATTGGAGACGAATCGGATCCTGGATTTCGCGCGTGCGAAACGAGATCTCCCAATAGTTGGTTGTTACCGTCGAGCCCGACACAGCCTCGCTGAGGCAATCGTAGAGGGTGTCGTTTTTCTCCCTGATCTGCTCGCGTAGGCTGTCATCGAGTGCGTGATGAGCTTCACCGGCAATTTCGACGAGTTTCTCCGGTGTGCGACGCTCGATGCCATCGAGGCGCGTCCGGGTGACTTCTCTGAGGAACTTGCTGTATGACTCGGCCTCGGTGGACGGCTCATCGGGTGGGCTACTTCCGCCCCACGAGTGAATCGCAAGTGTCCCTGCGCATAGGACTACCCAAATAGCAGCGAAGACAATGAATGCGTGTTTTCTCCTGGTCATAAGTTCTCCTTGCAGTTGCAGATGCGGCCGATCAAATTCATCGCGCCGTGCACCACGGCGAATGAACCTTTCTTGCCCCTCTACAGCGCCGAGTTAGGAATCGCCGACACGGTTCCTGAAAAAGTTTGCAGGGAGATCTGCTCGCGATGCGAACGACCGCCAGCTCGGCTGTTCCGTCGAGCTCGACACACGTGAGAACTATCCGGTGCCCGCGATCGACGGCTAGTTCGAGCGCTTCGACGTGACCATTCGCTATCGGCTGACGACGGCCAGTTCGCTCGCCGACGAGCTCACGGGAGGCCCACCGGACTTCGTCTGCAACGAGGCTCGACTCGGCACCGACCCGACGTCAGCAACCCTCGCGATGTCCAGGTGTGGATGAGCCAGCGCAACGAGCGCGGTGTCGTGTCGGTTTATCCGTTCTGCGTCCGTGTCGAGCTGTAGCCGAAAACGAAAACGGGCGCGTCGGTGAGGACGCGCCCGCTTCAGCTAGTGGAGCTCGAGACTACGGGCGGCAGTCTTCCGGGCAGCCGGCCTGATTCTCACCCGTGTCGCAGACTCCGTTCGGAGCGCCGATGCACGCGGTGGTCACGCAGTTCGCGATGATGTGCGTGTCCTGCGGCGGAGACGCCGGGTCGTTGACCTTGAGGATCTGGTTGTTGCCACCGGGGCACTGCGCGCCGTCGACGATGATCTCCCAGCACGGCTGGTTGGTCGCCGCGTCGCCCGTACCCTGGCACGGCGGCAGGACCGTCTCGGTCTGGTTCGCGTCACCGAAGTTGTTGACGTACGAGACCGTGCAGTCGAACGGCACCGCGAGGTTGCCGGTGATGCAGGGGTTACCGATGGCGGCCTTGAGGAGCTCGCCGATCAGCTGCAGGCCACCGGAGAGGTCCTGCTGGCAGATCGTGGTCTGCGTGCTGCGGTTCGGGAACTGGCTGAGGAAGAACGACAGGCGGACCGGCGGATCGGCGACCTGGTCATCACCAGTACCAGGCGGATTGCTGAGAACACCGTCAGGACCTTCGTAGATGCACGAGTGAGCGAGCGCCGGGATCGGCGTGCCACCCGCGTTCGGTGGGCGAAGCTCGACCTCGAACGGGTCGTTGGTGCCGAGGATGCCGGCGACGATGACCTTCGAGTCGTCGTCCTTCAGCGTCTTGAGGAACGTGACGTAGTCCTGGACCTTCTTGACGAGGGTCGAGGCGTCGTTCGGATGGCACTGATCCTTGATGCCGATCTGGTTCATCGCACCGTCGGTGGCGCCACCGACATCGCACGTCACGCCGAAGCGGGTGCAGCGGAACGACTGCTGCGGACCGAGCGGACCGCCATCGGGACCGAGCAACGCAGTGTCTGCCATCGAGCAGTCATCTTCATCAGCGAGGAAGATGACGGCGAGGAACGCGTCCTGACGGATGAAGCCGGGGTTCGCTGGGTTGTTGTCGAGGGCGCGGTGCATGGCGTGGAGGTGCTGCTCGAAGCCGCAGCCCGTGGCGCCGATCGATGCCATCTGACCGAACTTCTGCGCGAGGCCCGCGGACGTGCCGCCGCCGCCGTAGTTGTCCTGACGTGTGCCGTCCGGCAACTTGATATCGCTGATGAACGTGCCGGTGATGCCCGTCGCCTGACCGAGGAGGAGCTTGCCGTCCTTACCGGTGTTGCCGCAACCGCCCGAGCCAATGCCACCAACGCCAGGACCCGGCGTCGCGACGCCATCGGCCTTGGTTCCCATGTCCGAGGAGACGACGCCGACGTGGATGTCGGGGAGGCCACCCTGAATGGTGTTGAGGACGTTGATGAAGTTCGGGAAGTTGTCCTTCAGGTTCTGCTGTTTGTCAGCCATCGACCCCGAGTCGTCGACGACGAACAGGATGTCGACGTTCCGGTTCAAGTTGACCGGAATGTCCTTGAACTCGACGCGACCTTGCTCGGGATTCACTTCCGAGATGGTGCGATCGGGGCAGGCGGACAAAAGTCCGACTGAGAGGAGACCGAAAAGGCACGATGAAATGGCACTGCGCATGTGAACCTCCGACTAGCTCGCGCAGCATAGAGCAACTCGGCGACCATTTTCAGTCGCGAGTAGTTTCAAACGCTTACTTTCGGTGCCGCGTTGACAGGCTGCCAACTAAGTTGGCGATCCGGATCGATCGTTGGCGATCGAAAACCGAGGAAAATCTCAGGCTTCGGGCAAAGAAGCCGCGTCTTTGTCGATCGCAGCGATCTCCGCCGTCGACAGCTCTCGCTCGTCCATCCACGCAAGCCCGACGATCGCGCGCACGACTCCCGCGCTGTCATGCACCGGCAACGCGACCGCGGCCTTGCCGTCGACGGCCTTCGCACCCGGCTTCACCGCGCCGCTGGTGTCTTCCTTGAGGTTGCACGTCTGGATCGCCTTGTCGTGCTGCCACGCGAGCCCGGCCATGCCCTTGCCGAGCGGAATCTTGCCGGTCAGCTCGATCACCTTCGGCGGCAAGTTGTGCGCGGCGGCGATCGAGAGCTGATCGCCATCGACGACGTGCACGCTGCCGGCGACCGCGTTGTGGCGCGCGAGGAAGTCACGCAACCAGGTGGTGAAGCGCTCGTCCATGCGGCGCTCATAGCATGCCGTTCGAGGGCACGACGCACTCGAATCGCGCCCTCGCCGGGCTCGTGGTCGGCACGTAATGATCGATCAGGACCAGCTGGTTGGATCCGCCAGGGCACTGGTTCGCGTCGGTCACGATGCTCCAGCACACCGTCGAAGAATCCAGATCGCATGACGGGACGAGCTGCTCGATCCCATCTCGTGTGAACGACGAAATGCACTCCGGCGGGTCGGTGAGTGTGACGGCGATGCATGGGTTGCCGATCGATGTCCACGACTCGTCGAAGCGCACGAAGCCGACCGCGCCACTCAGATCCTCCTGGCAGAGCGAGACCGCGGTGTTGCGATTCGGGAACTGCTGGAGGAGCTCGTCGATGCGAGGCGGAATGGCACGGTGATCATCGCGCGGACACGGACCGAAGGCGCCGGCGACCGTGATCGAGCTCGAGTCGCGCTTGGTCGCTTTGATCGTGCTCGCGACGGTGTCGACGAGGAGCCACGACGCGTCATCGCCCTCCGTGATCATCACGATCGCCAGCTGCGCGCCGGCGCGCGGAAACCCGGCGTTCGCGGGGTGTAACAACGCTCGCACGATCGCCTCGAACGGTCGCGACGAAGGGCAACGCGGCTCGACGAGCGCATCGATGCTGGCGGCGAACCCTGTCTGGAGCTCTCGGATCGACCCGTCGGACTCGTCGACGAGAAATCGACCGTTCGCGGAGGCGGCGTGGACCACACCAGCATCGGATCCGGAACACGCGACGTCCGTCGTGATGAACCCGATCTGGAATTCGCGTGGCGCTCCGCTGAGAAGCTGACCGATGAAGCCGGAGGTGTTGTTGCGGAGCTTGGTCTTCACCTCGCGTGTAGCATCGACGACGAACAGCAGGTCGATCTCCTTGCGAACCGGGAGCGGGAAGTCGCGCCGCTCGACGTGCACGTCGAACACTGGACCCGAGAGTCGCCGATCGTCGACACACGCCACCAGCACCACCACGAGCAACCACCACGGCATCGCTACCTTGCAGAGCAAACCGATGGCCAAGAGTGGCGTGCCGCATTTCGCACGGTTGCTGACGCACGCCGCCAACCCGGTTGGCACGCACCGACGTGGCGATGACAACGGCGCGTGGTAGCGTGGATTTCGTGCCGAGTGGGATCACTGCCTCGTCGGAGGGCGGGCATGCACCGGCCGAGCGACCTACGGTCCCGGCGACCATGTTGCGCGTGCTCGTCGTCGCACCCGACGAGGATGCGCGCCGCACCTTCCACATGATGCTCGACCGCGCCGGCAACCAGGTGGCGGCGATGGCGGAGGTCGCGGCGGCGAAGCGGTACCTCGCGACCAGCCCGTGCGATGCCGTGTTCGCCGCACCGGACGCCGCACGCGAGCTCGCCACCGATCCTGCGAGACATACCCCGATCATCGCGATCGTGCGCTCGCGCGACGTGGCGCTGGCGCTGCGCCTCCTCGAGGCAGGCGTCGACGACGTGGTCGGCGAGCCCGACGAGCTCGCCGTGATGCTCGCGCTCCGCCACGTCTCGCGGACACCGCGACAGGAGGCCGTCGTGGCCCGCGTCGCTTCACCTCTGGTCGGCGACGGCGAAGCGATGCTGCGGTTGCGCGCCACGATCGATCAGGTCGCGAAGACGCGCTCGACGGTGTTGATCCTCGGCGAGAGCGGCACCGGCAAGGAGCTCGTCGCGCGATCGATCCACGACACCTCGCCACGCCGCGCGCGGAAGTTCGTCGCGATCAACTGCGCCGCGATTCCGGCGGCACTCCTCGAGAGTGAACTGTTCGGTCACGTCCGCGGCGCGTTCACGGATGCGTCGCGCGACAAGGTCGGCTTGTTCGAGGATGCCGATGGCGGCACGCTGTTCCTCGACGAGATCGGCGAGCTGCCGCCACCGCTTCAAGTCAAGCTGCTGCGCGCGCTCCAGGAGGGCGAGATCCGCCGCGTCGGCGAGACCCAGTCGATCAAGGTCGACGTGCGCTTGATCGCCGCCACCCTGCGCGACCTCGCCGAGGATGTCGCCGCCGGACGGTTCCGCGAGGATCTCTACTACCGCCTCAACGTGCTACCGGTCTCGATCCCGCCGCTCCGCGACCGCGAGGACGACATCCCGCAGCTCGCGAAGTTCTTCGTCGAGCGCCACGCCACCCGCCACGGGCTGGCCACGCCGTCACTGCCCGACGACGTCCTCGAGACGCTCCGCCGCCAGCCCTGGCCCGGCAACGTGCGCGAGCTCGAGAACGTGCTCGAGCGAGCCCTGGTGCTTGGAGACGGCCCGTCGATCGACCTGCCGTTCCTCGCCTCGGTGATGAAGCTCGAGGAGGCCGCCGACGAATCGGCCCCTGATCTCGAGGCCTTGTCGATCAAAAAGGCAACGCGGGAGCTCGAGCAGGATCTGATCAAGCGCGCCCTCGTAGCGACGTCGGGAAACCGCACCAACGCGGCGAAGCTGCTCGAGATCAGCCACCGCGCGCTCCTCTACAAGATGAAGGAGTACGGCATTTCCTGACCTCACTTACTGAAGCGAAGTGAAACCTGTTTTTGGAGATCTGGCGATAAGGGCCTAAAATTTTCGCACCCGCGGCGCGTGCGCGGCAGGGGAACCAACGCATGGCGAAACAGTGCATCGGGCTCGATATCGGCTCCAGCAGCGTGAAAGCGGTACAGCTGCGTAAAAAGGGCGGTGGATGGGCGTTGCAAGCGTTCGGCATGCAGCCTCTCGTCGCGCAGACGATCGTCGACGGGACGATCATGGATCAGGGTGCCGTCGCAGATGCGATCCGGCAGCTGTGGTCCCGCTTGAAGCTCAAGCAGAAGGAAGTCGCGATCGCGATCGCGGGTCACTCCGTGATCATCAAGAAGATCAGCGTGCCGCAGATGACGCCCGATGCGCTCGCCGCGAACATCCGGCAGGAAGCCGAGCACCACATCCCGTTCGGCAAGGATGACGTCGAGATCGACTATCACGTCACCAACGCCGCGAGCGCCGGTGGCCAGACCGAGCTGTTGCTCGTCGCTGCGAAGAAGGAGGTCGTCGCCGACTACGTGCAGTGCGTGCGCGATGCAGGGCTCTCCCCGCAGGTCGTCGACGTCGCCGCGTTCGCGAGCCAGAACGGCTTCGAGGCGAACTACCCGCTCGATCCGCGCGAGACCGTCGTGCTGGTGAACATCGGCGCCGCGATCTCGAACATCAACATCGTGCGCAGCGGCGTCTCGCTGTTCACGCGCGACGTGACGATCGGTGGCAACGCGTTCACCGAGGAGATCCAGAAGCAGCTCGGCATCGCAGCCGACGAGGCCGAGGCCTACAAGGTCGGCGGCTCGCAGACCGAGGACGGCGTCGTGCCGCAAGAAGTGTTGAAGGTGATGGACGGCGTGTCGGAGGTGATGGCCGGCGAGTTCCAGCGCTCGCTCGACTTCTTCCTCGCGACCACCGCGGACGCCAACGTCACGCGCATCGTGCTCGCGGGTGGCAGCGCGAAGGTCAGCTCGCTGCACAAGGCGATCGAGCGGCGCTCGCGGTTGCCCCTCGAAGTTGCCGATGCGTGGAAGCGCGTCGAGATCGATAGCTCGCTCGACCGTACGTACCTCAACGCGCACTCACCCGAGGCCTTGATCGGCGTCGGGCTGGCGATGCGTGGAGTGGGAGACAAGTGACATGATCAAGATCAACCTACTCCCTCAAAAGCGTGCGAAACGCGCGGCCGGTCCCGGCCTCGCGCGCACGACCGACGGCGCCACCAAGCAGTTCATGCTCGGGGTCGGCTCGCTCGTCGCTGCGGCCGCGCTGGTGTTCTTCGTCTTCGACATGCCGAAGCGCAGCGCGCGCTCCGACTACGAAGCGAAGACCAAGCAGCTCAACGGTGAGATCGCGGCGAAGAAGCAGAAGCTCGAGGGCTACGAGTCGCTCAAGGCCGAGGTCGACAACGCGGTCATCAAGGTCCAGTCGATCAATCGCCTGGTCGCTGCGAAGGTCGTGCCGGCGAACGTGCTCCACGAGCTCGGTCAGATCATGAGCGTGCGCGGCCCCACGATGACCGAGCAGACGGCGAAGCGGGTCGAGACCGATCCGAACGCGAAGATCCAGCAGGACTGGGATCCGCAGCACGTCTGGATGACCGGCTTCACCGATATGGCCGGCGTGTTCAAGCTCGAGGGTGGCGCGCAGTCGAAGGAAGATGTCACGCAGTTGTCGAAGCGGATGCAGGCCTCGGTCTACTTCGAGCAGGTGAACCTGGACAGTGGTGACCGCGTGTTCGACAAGGACAGCGGGCTCAACTACTACAAGTTCGCGATCACGGGAAAGGTGGCCTACTGATGGCGGCTGCATCTGGCGCGATGGCCGACTTCGGTCGCCTGCCGACGAGCAGGAAGATCCTGCTGTTCGCAGGGATCGGCCTCCTCACCGGCTTTCTCTATTACAAGCTCGTCTACAAGTCTCTCGACGCCTCCGTCGACAAGGCGAAGAACGCGCAGAAGGTCGCGGGCGAGCAGAACACGGCGCTCGATAGCGACGCGAAGCTGTTCAGCGAGTACCGCGCGAAGAAGGAAGAGTACGACTACATCATCCGCGAGAACCAGAAGGCGCTGCCGACCGAGTCCGAGGTCCCGGCGTTCTTCGAGACGCTCGAGCGCAAGATCACCGAGTCCGGCGTCGAGATCATCAAGTGGAACAAGCGCCCGGAGGAGCCCGTCGAGTCCTTCGTCAAGGTGCCGCTCGAGGTCGAGCTCAACGGCTCGTTCCTCCAGATCAAGCGGTTCTTCGCGTCGCTCGCCGAGAAGAAGCAGAAGGCCACGCCGATCGAGAACAAGGGTGGCGAGGAGCGCGAGCGCATCGTCTCGATCGAGAACCTGACGCTGACCACGCCGGCGGTCCGCAATCGCGAGATCGTCCTGACGGCGAAGTTCACCGCGGTGACGTTCCGCCAGGCCGACGCCGTCGCGCCGGTCGCGGGTGCACCGAGCACGGCACCGTCCGCCGCACCTGCGGGTGGTGGTGGCTCCGCGCCGGCGATGCCGAGCACGCCCAATGCGCCGCCGATGCCGAGCGCGGGCACGCCCGCCGGTGCGAAGGCTCGTACCGAGGACGCGCTCACCAAGGATCAGCAGCGCCGCGATGGTGCGATCGAGAAGGCGAACGGCGCCGGATCTGATCGTCTCAAGGGAGGTCTGTGATGCGCATCTTCGCTGCACTACTCGTGCTGCTCGTCGCCTGCGGCGATGATCCGCCGAAGGGTAATCCCACCGCGCCTGCCGCGACCGCGCCTGCCGCAGCCGCGGCACCCGGTGCCACGCCGGGAGCCGGCTCGGGCAAGCCCCTACCCACGATGCGCCACGTCGAGGATCGCGTGGAGTGCCCGCCGCCGCGCTCCGACGGTAAGATGTGTGATCCGAACGCGACCAAGCCGATCACGATCGGTGTGGGCTCTGCGGGTGCGAAGCCGCCAGAGGACAAGACCTGTCCCGCGGACAAGAACATGGCGTGCCTCGAGACCAAGGACGCGGGCTGGCTGTGCGGCCTGTGCCCCGAGCGGTTCGCGATCCGTCACGAGTTCAAGGAGCGCGACTTCGCCGACGAGACCAACCGCGATCCCTTCCAGTCGTTCGTGGTCAAGGTGCCGGGTACCGGCAGCGGCAGTGGCACCGACCTGCCGAAGGATCCGGGCAGCAAGTGCGTCCGCCCCGAGCAGATTCGCGTGACGAACTACGGCTATCAGGACCTCAAGCTCGTCGGCATCGTCTCGCAGGGCACGCAGCGCAAGGTGCTGTTGATGGATCCGCAGAACTACGGCCACATCATCAAGCGTGGCGATTGCGTCGGTCGCGAGAAGGCGTGGGTGAAGGACATCGGCGAGAACTTCATCTGCTTCGAGATGACCACCGAAGCCGCCGCGAGCGCGCGGATGCCGGAGGGCCAGTGCGTCGAGCTCCACAACAAGCAGCTCACGGTCTCGCAGTTGCCTTCGTCCGATGGCTCGCCGACCGTCACTCCGGTGCTGCCGTCGCAGAACCCGACGCCGGCCCCGCAGGGTCCGACGACGACGATCATCCCGGCGCGCCCGGCACAGGTGCAGCCGGTGCAGCCGGCACCGCAGACCGCGCCACCGGTCAACCTCAAGCCCTGAGCTGACCGCTCAAGGTTTCTCGACGGGCCGCCACGTGCGGCCCCAGTCCGGACAATAGAGAAGGGGGGGGGGGTGGGGTGGGAGGCCAACACCCCCCCCGACGGGGTTTTGGGG
>JANNBP010000131.1:0-13869 GCA_031385555.1 Deltaproteobacteria bacterium
CGCTTCGCCGCCTACTTCCAGCAGGGCGACATGGAGTCGAACGGCAAGCGCGTGGACCGCTCGGGCCAGCCGATCACCGACTATTCGACCGGTCCCGTGATCTGGGGCGAGCCCGGCACCAACGGCCAGCACGCCTTCTATCAGTTGATCCACCAGGGCACGCGGATCATCCCGTGCGACTTCATCGCGCCGATCGAGACCCACAACCCCCTCTCGAACCACCACCCGATCCTGCTCGCCAACTTCTTCGCGCAGACCGAAGCGCTGATGAAGGGCAAGACCACGGACGAGGCGCGGGCAGAGCTCGCGGGCAAGGTCGCGGACGACAAGCTGGCGGCGCTCGCGCAGCACAAGACGTTCACCGGCAACCGCCCGACGACGTCGCTCGTGGTGCAGCGAGTGACCCCGCGCATCCTCGGCTCGTTGATCGCGCTCTACGAGCACAAGATCTTCGTCCAGGGGATCGTGTGGGACATCTACTCCTTCGATCAGTGGGGCGTCGAGCTCGGCAAGCAGCTCGCGAGCAAGATCCTCCCCGAGCTCGAGGGTCCCGCGCAGGTCACCACGCACGATGCGTCGACCAACGGCCTGATCAATCTCTACAAGTCGCGCCGACCGTCGTAGCAGCCCGGATGCTGCGCTTCGAGACCAGCAACGGCGACGCCAACCACACCCGCACCGCGGCGCCCGATCCCGGCCGGATTCCCGACGGCCAGTTCGCGCACGTGGCCGTCGTCGCCGACCGCGCCGCAGGCTCCGTGATCCTCGGCAGGATGGGCGACCTGTTCCCCTGGCGCGGCGTGCTCGATCAGGTCGAGAACGCCTGCGCGGCGCGCTCGGCCGCCTGGATCGACACCGCGCTCCGCAAGCAACCCAGCGGCTCGACGTTTCTCACGCTCGGCGAGCAAGAATCCGATCCGAATTGACGACCGAGCTCGCGCGCTTCCTCGAGACGTTTCTCGGAACCCCGGTACGCACCGACGGCACCTGGCTGCACACGCTGATGGCCGTCGACGGCGGCTACTTCAACGCGCGGGTGCGCAACGACCCCGTCGCCGAGTTGATCGTGACGCCCCGCGCGATGGACGGGTTCGAGCTCACCCTGCGAGGCGAGCGCATACGGCCCGACGCGGCGTTCGAGACCGCGCTCACGGTGCAGACCAACGATCACGAGCTCGCGCGCATCTGGCTCGACCCGATCGCCCGAGACCAGATCCTCGCCTCGGCGTACGAGTACCACCTGGGCGAGTCCTACGTGGAGGGCCTCGGCGTCGAGCCGTCCCGACCGGGCATCCCGTTTCGCCGGATCTGGACCTACGAGCTCGCGAATGACGAGCTGGTCGCGACCAAGGGCAACGTCGAGCCCCAGCCCGATCGCCTCGCGCTCGCGCTCGAGACCGCCGCCGTGATCGCCGCACGCACGCGCCGGTGGGCTGCCGAGTACGCCGCGATCGCGCAGCGGCTCGGTGCGAAGTGTCAGGCCGAGGTCGAGCTCGGCGGCGCGCCGGTCCTGATCTCGAACCGCGCCACCGCCCTGGTCACGCTGCAGCTCCTCCGCCGCTTGCCAGGTGAGCGCAACGGCCGCCTCCGTACGCTGATCACGGCAAAGCGCGTCGGCCATCACGACGACCGCACGTACTCGCTGGTCGACCGCAGCGCGCGCAGCACGATGGTCCCACCGCTGCCCGAAGGGGACCGCCGTGATTTCGGGCTCGACGCGTATCGAGCGCGGGCCTCGACCGAGGCGCTCGATCTCGACGAGCTCGCGAAGAAGCAGCTGCTCGCCTCCCGCCCGAGCGTGGTCGCCGCCGATCTGGATTCGATCGACGTGTGGTTCGATGGCGCGCCGATGGAGCCGGAGCGGATCGATGCCGCGTTCGCCCTCGCTGCGCACCTCGCGCTCGGCAGCACCGCGCAGCACGGCCCGTACCGCTGATATAACGGCGGCATGCTCGCTCACCTGCATGCCCTGGCGAAGCGGTACCCCAACGTTCCCGCGGCCCTCGCCGAACTCGCGAACCTGGGCGCGATCCTCACGCTGCCCAAGCCCACCGTGCACGTCGTCAGCGACGTCCACGGCGAGTACGTCAAGCTGCGCCAGGTGATCAACAACGCGTCGGGCAGCCTGCGCCCCTTGATCGATCGCCTGTACGGCGGCTCGCTCGAGCCCGCGGAGCGCAACGATCTCCTCGCGCTGTTCTACTACCCGCGCGAGACGTGGTTGGCGCAGACCCGCGGCACGTCCGAGCAAGCGCGGCGCGAGAAGCTGCTGTGGTTCGTGCCGCTCGCCATCACGGTGATCCAGGATCTCGCGAGGCATTACACGCTGAGGCACGTCGACAAGATCATTCCCGATCCGTTCGACGCGATGTTCCACGAGCTGATGTTCTCGAACGAGCTGTCGCGCTCGCCGGCGTACGTCACCAAGCTCCTCGAGCCGTTCCTCAAGCACGATCGCGATCTCGATCTCGTCCGCATGATCGCGCGCACCGTGCGCAACCTCGCGATCGGCGAGCTCGTCGTCGCCGGCGACCTCGGCGACCGCGGTCCGCGGATCGACAAGGTGATCGATCTGCTGATGCAGCAGCCGAAGGTGTCGATCACGTGGGGCAACCACGACACCGTGTGGATGGCGGCGTGTCTCGGCCACGCTGCATCGATCATGACGGTGATCCGCGTGTCGCTGCGCTATCGCCGGCTGTCGCAGCTCGAGGAGGGCTACGGCATCGCGGTGGCGCCACTCGAGAAGGTCGCGCGCGAGATCTACGGCGATGATCCGGCGGAGCGCTTCCAGTGCAAGGGTGAGGGTCTGCGCGATCCGCTGCTGATGGCGCGGATGCAGAAGGCCGCCGCGGTCATGCAGTTCAAGCTCGAGGGCCAGCTGTTCCAGAAGCGCACGGACTGGAAGATGGAGCACCGCGCCCTGCTCCACCGGATCGATCGCGAGGCGGGTACCGTCGATCTCGGAGAGCACGGCACGCACCCGATGCGCGACATGAACCTGCCGACGATCGACTGGGCGGATCCGTACAAGCTCGACCCGCGCGAGCAGGCGTGCCTCGATCGCCTGCAGAAGGCGTTCTACGACTCCGGTCCGCTGTGGCGGCAGATGACGTTCGTCGCCTCCCGCGGCCGCATGGGGCTACGCCGCGACAACACCGCCATCTTCC
Source organism: Deltaproteobacteria bacterium (assembly GCA_031385555.1). GTDB lineage: Bacteria > Myxococcota_A > Polyangia > Haliangiales > Haliangiaceae > JABFXX01. The sequence continues at coordinate 3,171 of JANNBP010000131.1, forward strand.
ACGGCTGCATGCCCGTCGACGACAAGGGAGAGCTCCAGGAGATGGCTGTCGACGGCACGCCGAAGAGCGGCAAGGCACTCTTCGAGGCCGTCGATCACGTGGTCCAGCGCGCGTTCCGCAAGCAGGATCCGACGGACGTCGACATGCTGTTCTATCTGTGGACCGGCCCGCTCTCGCCGTGCTTCGGCAAGGACCGGATGGCGACGTTCGAGACCTACTTCGTCGCCGACAAGGCCACGCACAAGGAGACCAAGAACCCGTACTTCAAGCTGATCCACGACGCGGAGTTCTGCCGGAAGATCCTGCGCGAGCTCGGCGTGTCCGAGCAGGGCTACCTGGTCAACGGTCACGTGCCGGTCAAGGTCGAGAAGGGCGAGGCGCCGATCAAGGACAGCAAGCGCGCGATCACGATCGACGGCGCGTTCGCCGCGGCGTATGGCGACAAGGGCTACTCGCTGGTGCTCGACGCGAATCGCATGTACCTCGCGCAGCACACGCACTTCGACGGGCTCGAGGCCGCGGTCGGCGCCGGCGCGGATATCGTGCCGACGGTGTCGGACGTCGAGGTCTACGCGAAGCCGCGCACCGTGGGAGACACCGAGGCGGGTGATCAGATCCGCGGCGAGATCGCGGCGCTCGAGGAGTTGGTCGAGGCGTTCGAGATGAACGTGATCCGGCCGACGCTGTAGTCACTCACCGAGCTGGAGCCCCGCGGCGCGATGCAGCCCGATCAGCTCGCCGCGCGGTTCCTGGCGCTCCGGCAGCCAATCGCCGAGCACCAGGTAGTTGTCGACGAAGTCGGGGTTGGCATCGATCGCGGCTTCGAGCTGATCGCGCATCAGTTGTTGTTCGCTCCTTCGGAGATCCAGTCACGCACCAGCTGGAGCTGGGCCGCCGACAGCGCCGGCATGCCCTTCGGCATCCGCACGCCCGCGAAGCACGCGCCGTTGCCCTGCAGCTTGAAGATCAAGAAGCTGGTCTGCGGCGAGCCCGGCACCACGCGATCGAACGACGCACACGCGGTGTGCTTGGACTTGATGCCGACCAGCTGCGCGTGCGCCTTCGCCGGGGTCAGGTCCAGCGCCGAGGCCTGGTTCATCGTGTTGTGACAGAAGCCGGTGTTGCACTTGGTCGCGAACATCGGGCCGAGATCCGCGGCGAGCGAGACCCCGGTCGCTGGCGGCGAGACGGTGAGCTCGGCATCGGACTCGTCGGTCGCGACGCCACCGGAGCGATCCGTGATCGTCACGCGGACCCGGTACTGCGTCGGTGCCGGGACGCCGACGGGACGCCACGCGAAGCTGCCCTCCTGCCCCACCACCGAGGACAGGCTGGTAGCGATCGGTGAAGTCGTGCCTGCACCGTCGACGAGCTCGAGGCCGACGGTGGCGTCCCCCAAGAGCGCTGACCAGCGAATCACCGACTCCTCGGCTGCTTCGAGCATCTCGCCACCGTTCGGCGCGAGCAGCGTCACCGTCAGCTCGCTCGGGGGCAACCCATCCGCGGTGCCGACTGGGGGTGCTGGATCACCACCGCAGGCAACCAGGACGACGAACAGCGCAGCACGCACCACCCCAGCGTATCAAAGAGCAGCTTCGAATCACTCGTCGTCGCCGTCGTCCTTGGGATTCGTGGTGTCGCGTGGCTTGACCGCCTTGGTCTTGAGCAACGCGCCACTGGAGCCGTCGATCTCGACCTTGATCAGCATGCCCGGCGGCTTCCCATCTCGCGGCCGGATCTTGAAGCTGTACACGGGAGGCTTCTTCTTCTTCTGCTTGAGCTTCTCGTGGACCACGGTCCCGGGAACGCGTGCGAGCGCGATCTTGCGCGCCTGTGCCTGCGAGAACGCCGGCGCGATCTTCGGGCCCTCCGCCAAAGCCGGCGTCGACAGGCCGAACACGAGCGCGAGGACGACTAGGTACCGATGAATCACCATGAGCCGAGGGTACTCACCTTGGATGAGACGACCATGAGAGGCGTACTCATCCTCCTCTCACGTGGACTACGCCAACCTGTCCCGGATGACTCGCCTCCTCCCCTACGTGGTCCTCGTCGCCCTTGTTGGACGGGCGGCTGCCCAGCCGGCAGCTCCGGAGCCGCCCGTCGTGCCCGCTCCGACGGAGCCGACGCCACCCCCCGTCGAGCCGCCACCGATCGTCGATCCGTCGCCGCCGGTGGTCGAACCCAGCGCGGACGACCCCCAAGAGAAGAAGAAAAAGAAGAAGAACAAGAAGACCAAGAAGAACCAGTTCTCGCCCTACAAGCGCGCGCGATTGTCTGGGTTCTTTCAGCCCTTCTTTCGATACACGCTCCACACGAACGACCCGACCGAGGACCCCAACGTCGACCCTCCGAACGTTCGCATCCAGCGGCTCCGGATCGCGCTCGATGGCGACTTGCTGCCGTGGTTGTCCTACAAGGTCTCCATCGATCCCCGTTCGCCCGAGCTCGTTGGCTTGCTGCGCGACGCCTACTTCGACGTCACCAAGGTCGTCCCGCACCACAAGATCCGGGTCGGGCAACAGAAGACCCAGTTCGGCTACGAGAACAACGAGTCGTCGTCAGATCTATTTTACGTCAACCGTGCCGAGATCTCCGACGCGCTCGGCCGCGGCACCAACCTGCGCGATCTCGGCATCGGGCTCATCGGGCGCGTCAAGCTTGGCAGCGGGCTACGACTCGAAGATGCGATCACCGTCGTCAATGGAGCCGGTCTCAACGTCCAGGACGACAACAACCGAAGGAAGAACGTGTTCGGTCGCGTCGGACTTCGCTACAAGCCGAAGAACGCCGACTACTGGATCCGCTTCGGCATCTCGGGCGCGCGTGGCGACATCCTCGATCCCGGCGATGACCTGCTGGATCCGAGCGATGACTTCACGGAGAAATTCGCTCGTGTAGGCGCGGATCTCGAGATCGACACCAAGTGGCTGTTCGCGGCTGCCGAGGTCATGCTCGGCCGCGAGACGATCGCCGGGGAATCCGAGGACCTCGCCGGTTGGTACGTCAACCTCGTCGGCAAGACACCCTATCCGGTCGGGCCGTTGGTCCGTGTCGACACGTTCGCGGACGACTTCCGGCGGTTCACGTTCGGCGCGTACTACGGGGCGCCGGCCGCGAGGTTCCGGATGTTGCTGAACTACGAATTCCGGCAGCTCAAGGATGGCGTCCGAGGGGATGACCGGATCTTCCTCTGGTCACAGGTCCGGTTCTGAGTGCACGGCCAACGATCACGGTGCGCGACACACGAACGGGCGCGGATCGAGGCAGTGGGTGTCGCTCCACTTCCCATGGTCGAGATCGAACACCACGCAATCCTGATTGCAACCCGCGTTGTCTGGTTCGCCAGCATCCCACCGCGTGAACGTGCTGTGTCCCGCCAGCCAGCGCGGCGTGCCTTCCTCGCGGCGATCGTCGAGACCGATCCACCAGCGGTCGTTGAGATGAGCGTCGCGCCCTCGGCCTTTCCGCTTCCGCGCCGCAGCCAGCACCGCATCGGCTTGCGCGGCGGTCTCGAGCCACGCCAGCGTCTGACCGCGTGCGCTGCAAAACGTTTGCGCGTCCGCATATGGCATCGGCAGCTCGCAGATCGCGAAGGCCACCCCTTCGACATCGAGCGGATCGCAGCCACAGGTCCCGGTCGTCGCGTCGTCGACCAGCCCGTTGCAGTCGTTGTCCGACCGGTCGCAGACCTCCGGTGCACCCGGATGGATCGCGGGGTCGCGATCGTTGCAATCGAGACATCCAGCTCCGTCATGATCGGCATCGATCTCCACGCCTGCACCATCGACGCAGCCGAGCTCGCGCTCGACCTCGGCAGGCCGCTCGACGAGGAATTCGCGCACCTGCCTGCGCATCCGAGCGGTGCCGCTGGTCCACGGGTCGCGCGCCGTCGCGTCCTTGGAGACCACGGAGATCACGTCGACACCATTCTCCAGCTTCAGCTTGCGTGCCTCGGCCACGACCTCGCGCATCGTCAGCACGTACGCTCGCTTGCACGCGGCGTCGGCGAAGCAGCGGGTCGCGAGATAGCCGTGGCTGTCGAAGATCGACATGTTCTTGACGAACGTGCGATCGAGCCCCCACGGCAAGAAGTGCCAGTGGTGCGTCGATCGGTCGAGATAGATCCGGTAGTTGTGTCCGTGGCGATAGCCATCGAAGTTCGCGACATACATCTCGACCGCGAGGAACCGCAGGAACGCCGGCACGTCGAGGGGCGAGGCAGGCCCGAACAGGGTCTTGGCATCGCCAGCCGCGATCGCCGCGAACGCCGCGAGCTCGCTGCGGTCCTTGGAGTCCCCGTCGGCGTCGAACCCGGTCACGTCCTCGGGGATGACATCACACCCGTACTCGCCCTCGTACAACGGACCGTCGCCCTCCCCGAACCGGCGCTTCAAGAACTTCTTGTCGATCGACTCGATCACCGCGTAGAGCCCTTTGGGGCTGCCGTTGACGACCACCTCCGCGAAGCCGGCGTTCGGCGCCGCGACACCCAAGGCTCGATACAACCGGTAGGCGAGCACCTCGCGCAACATCGACGGATCGTCGACCATGTTGTTGAGCGTGATCGTGGTCGCGCCACCGAGCTTGTGCTCGCCGAACTTGTCGAGCTTCAGCTTGAACGAGGGCTTGGCCTCGAGTTTTCGCAACGAGCGATGTCCCTTGAGGCGAACGCCAACCGCGCGGAACGCCTGGTCGTCGTACGTGAACCCTCCGCTGACCCATTCGCGCGGCCGCTTCGCCAGCGCAGCCATCGCGTCAGCGTCGAGCGTGACCTCGAAGCTCGGGATCTCGTCGAGTGCGTAGACTCGCTCGAACAGCGGCGGCGGCTTCTTGCACGCCGCGACAACTGCGAACACGACGATCCAGCGGCGCATCATCACCGACCATATCAAATCTGGTCGGACGAAGTGCTAGAGCGGCGCGGGCGCCGGGGGGGTCGGATCGTCGTTGCCACCACCACCGCCGGCACAGTCGCAGTCGTCGCCGTTCGGCGTGCCATCTCCGTCCTCATCGCTGGTCGAGTTGCCGGCACAGTCGCCGCCCGAGCCCGACTCGCTCTGCGAGGCTCCACTTTCATCTCCGTTGGAGTCGTCGCCGTTGGCTGCCTCCGGGCCTTCACCGGTGTCGCTGGAGACCGAGGTGTCGTCGTCCGACGGCGAGGGACCTTCGGCGCTCGAATCCGAGCCGATCGGACCGTCGCCGCCTTCGCACACCACGTCTGCCCCATCGGGGACGTCACTACGAGGGACGCACTTGACGCCGTTGCCGGTGTCGAAACAAGCGAGCTGCTGGTCCTGCTGGCTTTGGTCAGCCGACGTGCATGCAGCAAGGAGGGTGAGGATGAGGGTGAAGCGTTTCATGGACCGAGACCCCTTCAAGACTCTCGCCAACCCGCAGACGGCCGTGATCACTCACGTGGCCCCAAGAACGTCGCGGGAGGGTCGAGATCCGGTGTACGAACCGTTCACAGCTGTACGAAGCCTGATCATCGAGGCTCCGTCCCGCATAGCGAGATCGTCAGCGTCTCGAGGAAGCCACGCATGATCGAATCGATGCTCGCTGCCCTACCGATCGCCACGAGCGCGCTGCTCTCGCGACGCGAGCTGCAACACAGAACCGACTCCAAGTTCCTGCTCGACCGCTCGATGCTCGACACCTTGATCACCGAGCTGGGTGACCACTACGCCGCGCTGCGTGCAGGGGAGCATGCTATCGCAACCTACAACAACCTCTACTTCGACACCCCCGACCTGCGCTGCTTCCACGACCATCGGCGCGGCCGGAGACTTCGTCGCAAGGTCCGGATCCGGCACTATCCCGACCGTCAGCTGAGCTTCCTCGAGGTCAAGACCAAGCGGGGCGACGTGACCGACAAGCGGCGGCGTGCGATCGAGTATCGCCGCGAAACGCTGGACGACGTCGACCTCCAGTTCCTCGCCGAACACGCAGCGGGACTCGAGTTGACCCCCTCGCTCCGCATCGACTACCGCCGGATCACCTTGGTCCATCTACGGGAGGAAGAGCGCCTCACGATCGACCTCGGACTCGTGGCCGCACGATCGGACGCGCAGGTGGCCTTCGAGAGCGCCGTCGTCGTCGAGCTCAAGCGCCCGCCGCACAGCCGCGTCGCCACTCCAGCATTCGACGCGCTCTCGAAACTTCGTGAGCGTGCGCTCAGCAAGTACTGTTGGGCCATGTGCCGCTTGCAACCGCAACTTCGCCACAATCGTTTACTTCCAACGCTGCGGGGGTTGCCATGATCGGAGACTGGTTCGGCACTGACGAGCTGATCGACAAGTGGGACTTCATCAAGTTGATCAGCCGCAGCGGGCTCAACTTGGTCTGCGCGTGGCTGGTGATCGGCAAGATCTATGGCCGGCTGTATACCGACCGTCGCGAGTTCGTCTTCACCTACTACCTGTTCAATCTGATCACGTTCACGTTGTGCATCCTTCTCCGCAAGGTGCCGATGGAGCTCGGGTTCGCGCTCGGGCTGTTCGCCGTGTTCGGGATTCTCAAGTACCGGACCGAAGCGATCCAGATCCGGGATCTAACGTACCTGTTCGTCGTGATCGGCCTCGCGATCTTGAACGCGGTCGCCAACAAGAAGATCAGCCTCGCCGAGCTGCTCGCGGTCGATCTGATGATCATCGGAGTCACCGCCATCATCGAGCTCTCACCGAAGCATCGCGTGCTGGCCGAGACCCCGATCCTCTACGACAACCTGCCCCTGCTCGCTCCGGGGAACGAAGCCGAGCTTCACGCGGACCTCACTCGACGCACCGGCCTCCCGGTCATTCGGGTGCGAGTTCACCGGATCGATCTGCTCCGAGACGCTGCGGACATCACGGCGTTCTACGAGCGCGCCGTTCCGCGAAACGGCAAGCCGTCCTCCGCGTAGGCCACCCATGCCGTGATACGGTCGCCACCTCAGGGGGAGACAGCGTCATGGCCACACTGCTCGATCAACTCAACACGATGACCGTCGCGGTTTGCGATACCGGCGACCTCAACTCGATCAACAAGTTCAAGCCGCGAGATGCAACGACGAATCCGTCGTTGATCACGGCCGCCGCCCAGATGCCGGAGTACTCCGACGTGGTCGACGGCGCGCTCAAGTGGGCGGCCGACCAGGCGAAGGGTGACAAGGCCAAGACGCTCGGGCTCGCGCTCGATCGGCTCGCCGTCGAGTTCGGCCTCCGCATCCTCAAGATCGTCCCGGGCCGCGTCTCGACCGAGGTCGATGCTCGCCTGTCGTACGACACCAAGGGATCGATCGAGAAGGGTCGCTATCTGATCCAGCAGTACGAGGCTGGCGGCGTCGCGAATGCCAAGGACCGCGTGCTGATCAAGATCGCCGCCACCTGGGAAGGCATCAAGGCTGCCGAGGAGCTCGAGAAGGAAGGCATCCACTGCAACCTGACGCTGCTGTTCGGCATGCATCAGGCCGTCGCGTGCGCCGAGGCAGGCGTCAAGCTGATCAGCCCGTTCGTCGGGCGCATCCTCGACTGGTACAAGAAGGCCGAGAAGCGCGACTCGTATCCGCCCGCCGAGGATCCGGGCGTGGTCTCGGTGACCAAGATCTACAACTACTACAAGAAGCACGGCTACAAGACCGAGGTGATGGGCGCGTCGTTCCGCAACCTCGGCGAGATCACCGAGCTCGCCGGCTGCGATCTGCTCACCATCGCGCCGAACCTGCTCGCGGATCTCCAGGCCGGCACCGCGAACCTGCCGCGCAAGCTCGATCCGGCGAAGGCACAGGCGATGGACATCCCGAAGACGCCCGTCGACGAGGCGACCTTCCGCACGTTGCACGAGGCCGACAAGATGGCCAAAGAGAAGCTCGACGAGGGCATCCAGGGCTTCAGCAAGGCGATCGTCGCGCTCGAGAAGTTGCTCGAGGAGCGGTACGACGCGATCGGCGGCAACAAGAAAGTCGGGCAAGCAGCCCACGATTTTTTTAAGATCTATGACCTCGACGGTGATGGCTTCATCACCCGCGAGGAGTGGGGTGGCGCCGCGACCGTGTTCGCCGCGCTCGATGCCGACGGTGACGGTCGGATCTCGCCCACCGAGCTCGGCGCCGGTCTCGGCGGCGCGTTCGTGCTCGCGAAGTGATCGCGCGCAGCGTGATGCTGCTGTCGTGCCTCGTGCTTGCCGCGTGCGAGCACGAGTCGTCCTCGGTTCCCGAGCGACGCGTTCCGGTGATCGTCGCTGAGGTTCCGGCCGATGCGAGCGTCGCGCCGGTGATCGCCGATGCGGTGACCTTCAAGCCGGCGGAGCCGCCCTCGGGGCCGGCGCCGAAGATCTTCGACGACAAGAACCGAAGGGTCCTCGACGCGATCATCGATCGCAACTCGAATGCCGGCGCGTTCGGAACGTTGTCCGGCGTCGGCACGACTGCCAAGGGCACCCTCGTCACGGGCAGCTCGACGACGGCGAACGAGCTCGATCGCAAGATCAAGGAGCACGCCGGCTTGTTCCAGGCTTGCTACACGCAGGAGCTCGCGAAGGGCCACGACCTCGGCGGCAAGGTGAAGCTCAGCTTCACGATCTCGGGGACCGGCGCGGTGGCAAAGGCGACGGCGACCGGCATGGATGCCGCCGTCGAGGCCTGCCTCGTACGCGTGGTCAAGCGAATCAAGTTCGACGCGCCCGCCGACGGCAAGCTGGCGCATGTCACGTATCCGTTGACCTTCACGAGCCCGTGAACAACGACGGCGCGTAGCGCGCGAACAAGGTGCGCGGACTCGAGCGCAGCACCGCATCTCGCACCGTCGCGTCGATCGTGGCGGACACCTCACCTCGAAAGCCTGCCTCGACCGTCGCAATCACCTGCCCGTGCAGCGCGTCGAGCTTCGCGAACATGCATGCCGCCCGCGCGATCCGCCGCGCGGCATCACGCGGTTGCTGCGGCACCTCGCGTGCGACGCGTTCGAGGTCCTCGGGTTCCTCGCTCATGATCAACGCGAGCGTGGCCGCGTGCGCTCGATACGGCGCATCGCTACCGTCGGAACAGAACGGCTCGACCAGCGCGGCGAGCTGCGCGAACCAGTGCCGCCGATGCGCGAGCGGGATCTCGGTCGGGCGCTGCGGCTGCAGCACGAAGAAGTCCGGCGGCTCGGCATCGGGATCGAGATGCTCGGCATGCTCGTCCTGCACGCCCACGGCGGCTTGCAGCTCGAGCACCAGCCATCGGCGCGCGAGCCAGTAGATCCAGATCCACTGCTTGAAGGCGAGGTAGTGCGCGGTGAAGCGCACGAGCTCGCCCTGCTCCGGCACCAGCCGCGCGACGTCGCCGAGGTGCGCCACCGGCGTCGCGGCGACGTACGGCTCGTAGAACTTGAGCATCATGGCCTGCGACGCCGCGCACACCTCGTGCTCGGCGATCAGCGTCTGGTTCGTCTCCGACGTCTGCCAGATCTCCTGCGCGGTCCACGGTGGTCCCGGGTTCTCGAACGTGCGCAGCGCGAACTGATCGATCAGCACGCGCGCACCCCAGATCCCCACGCCGAGCGTCGCCTTCGACAGCGCAGCTGCATACGCGGGACACGTCTCGCCGAGGCGCAGGATGTAGAACCACGGCAGCGCCGAGCCCATCTGCCCGACGCGCCAGATGTCCATCAGGTCCGCGCGGTAGTCGCCGCGTGCGCCGCGATACGCCTCGCGCAGGAAGCCGATGCAGTCGATCAGCTCGTCCCAGTGCGCCGACATCTGGCGCAGCGCGGAGACGTTCATCGGGTTCTCGTGGAGGTGACGAGATCCCGCGTACGGGCACGGCTTGAGCTCGATCTCGCCTTCCTTCAGCAGCTCGGGTGGCGTGCGCGACTCGCGGATCGGTCGCCCCTCGCTGTCGCGGTGAAACTGCTCTTGGACCATACGGAGAAGCAGCACGACGCAAGAGTATAGACGCGCACGGATCCCGATGCTCCTTGCGCTCCGGTGTCGCGCGACGACAGATCGATCTGCAGGGTCGCGCAGGTGCCGCGCTCGATCGACGACGACGCCCGAGGTGCCGTACGCCGGCACGTAGAGCTCACGACGGGCTAGCCCACGCCGGACTCGCCGAACAGGCGGTTGCCGACGAGCGGCGACGCGTCGAGGATCGGCTGACCGGCGGCGGTCTCGACGCAGACGTCGGGGACGTAGTCGAGCGCGGTGACGACGCACTTGCCGCCTGGATCAAGCTGCGCTGACGCACTGTTCTCCGCGGCGTTACGCGCCAGAAACATGGCGCCCGACTGCCCAAGGCCCGTACGCGGTACCTCCGCGTCGATCCGAGCGGTCTCGATCCCGCCCTCCTGGTGGTGGCTCCCCGAGCAGCACGCCTATCGACCGCACCGGTCGCCGATGCTCGGGGCGCCCTGGAGTGTCGGCCCCGATCGTAACCCTCGGGATGCGCATCTCGGAGACGTGACCCGGGGAGCGCGAGGCAAGTGGCTGAAAGCCTGGCCACCCCAGCGTGGCACGTCGGCTGCTGTAACCCGGAAGCAGCCACGCATCACCCCGTGGTCCCTCCCCACCCCCGAAAGAAGCGGAAGCCATGTCTACCAAGCCCACCGGAAACGAGTTCGAAGCGATCGCCCTCGATGCCCTCAAGAACGTCGCCGGCGGTGCCGCGCGCTCGTCGGGCAGCGACTCCGAGGTCACCGCGGCCTTGTCATCGATCACCAACTCGATCAAGGACCTCGCC
>JANNBP010000172.1:0-11290 GCA_031385555.1 Deltaproteobacteria bacterium
CGGTGTCGAGATCGGTGTCGAGATCGGGGTCGAGATCGGGGTCGAGATCGGTGCCGCGCTCGGGGTCGAGCTCGGGGTCGTGATCGGGGTCGAGATCGGGGTCGAGCTCGGGGTCGAGATCGGGGTCGAGATCGGTGCCGAGATCGGGGTCGAGATCGGGGTCGAGATCGGGGTCGAGATCGGTGCCGAGATCGGGGTCGAGATCGGTGCCGAGATCGGGGTCGAGATCGGTGCCGAGATCGGTGTCGAGATCAGTGTCGAGATCGTTGTCGGTGACACACGTGGCACATCGACGATCCCAGCACGCGCGTTGATCGAGCGTCTCGAAGCACGCTGCCCCGCTCGGTGATGCGCGATCCGCAACGCCGGACCAAGCACCTCGGGTTGGCCCTCCAGCCGAAGGCCGACGTGTCCCACCAGTGCTCGTTGCTCGGCTCCGCGATCGACGAGACCGTGCCGCCCAGGAAGCCTGGCTACGCACACACTGGCCGGAGCTCGAGAGACGGCGCTCGGCGGATTCGCCGAGCGCGCGCTACCTCGGCTGGACCGTGATCGGTAACGGCGATCAGCGGCCGCACCGACACGATCGCGTTCATCACCAAGGTGTCGACCCGTGCGGCAGGTGGCTAGCAGAGCGAGCGCCGCGCGCTCGTTTCGCGCGGTGGCCACCAAGGCGGCCCTGTTCGAGGACACCGGCGGATCTCCGCGCACGCGTGCAAGCGGCTCGGAGTCGAGGCCGGTCAGAAGGTATGGCTGACCTCCGGTTGATCGCGCTCGGCGCTGGTCGCATGCGGATCGTCGGGCCGTCCGTCGAGGCCTGGCTAGGGTAGGTAGCCGTGGGCGGCGTGAGTCGCTACGCGTCGATCGCGCACGCTTCGTCGCGGCTGGCGAGACGGGCGGCTTCCCATTCGTCGAACAACGCCGAGCGTGTTGTGGATCGTCGGTCGGCGCGACCGTTGTTGCCGTGGAACACAGGAATGCCGCCGGCTGGCTGCTCGTCGCGATGGGCGAGTGCGCGATCCGCACCGGCGACTCCGCCGCCGTCGCGCCGCTCAAGGACGCGATGCATTGCCCGGGCACGATCGGGAATCCGTGGGTGCACCTCCTGCTCGGTCGATGTCCCCTCGAGCTCGATGACGAGCGGGCCGCCGACGAGCTCGCGCGCGCCTACATGGGCGGCGGTCGCGCGCTGTTCGACGAGCTCGATCCAACGACGCCTCGGCGCGCGGCAAGGTGGTCCTCAGCCTGACCGTCAACGAGTCGGGCTCGACGGTGAACGGCAAGGCCAACGGCTTCGCCGGCGAAGTCGATGACTGCATCACGGGTCAGATGGGTGGCTCGAACACCCTTGTCGTCGATGACCTTCGACTCGTAGAGGCCTCGCAGCCCGCAGGCCATCTGCATGGAGCACGCGCGCTGGTGGAGGCTACGCGATCGACTTCGACCAGGTCCTAGCGATGCTCGACCGCGAGCCCTTGCTCGGGCGGGGTCAGGAGCCAGCTATCCATGGTCGCGTCGCCGAGCAGGTGGCGACGGAACCACGCCACGTCGAGCCGGCGGGTGACCTTGCGGACCTCGTCGGGCGCGGCGGTGCCGGGATCGCAGAGGCCACAGAAGAAGCACGACGGATCGTCGACCCAGTCCATGTGATCCGCCCCAGCGAACGTGATCGAGATCGCCGGGCTCGGGGCTGCCGCATAGAACGTCTTGAAGTTGTCGGCGGTCGGCGCGCACGGCATGCCGAAGCTCCCGCCGGAGCCATTGGTGGTCTCGCCGATGACCGCGACCGCCGCCGTCATCGCGGTCATCTTCTGCGGCGCGACCGACGGGTTATTCGAATCGACCGGATCCCAGCCGACCACCGCACCGATCCGCGCATCCTGCGCCGCCGCGAAGATGCTGAGCTTGCCGCCGAGCGAGTGTCCCGTGGTCGCGATCGCCGTGGCATCGACCTGCTCGTTCGCGATCGCCCAATCGATCACCGAGGAGATGTCGTCGGCGGCCTTCTGATGGTCCATCGAGAACCCACTCTCCGCGTAGTCGGTGAGCACGACGAGGAAGCCCCAGGTCGCGAGGTGCTTCGCATAGCTCGTGTACTGCGTACGCGCGAGCTGGAAGCCCGGCGAGACCACGACGAGCGGACGCGGCCCGGTGCTACTCGGTACGAACAGCGACGCCTGGAGTGTCCGACCTGCGGCGGAGCCGGGGATCGCGGCGGTCGACTCGGTGACCGTGTCCGGACCGTTCCCGGCCGGATCGGTGGCCGGCGAGATCGGCCCGTCTGGATCGGGCGTGGTGCTATCGGGTTGACCCGACCCGTCGGGTGCGGGCGGCTGGTCGGGGTTGGAGCTGCCGCACGCGGCGGCGACGACGAGGAGGGCGGGTAGCAGGTCGAGGCGCATCGGTTCGCTCCTGAAGCAATCGTTCCAGCGTGGGTAACAACAGTTTTCGACGGATCAGTACGACCAAGCGTTCGGACAGCTCGGTCGCCGCGGTGGTGAGCTTGACGGTGTCGGTGCCTGCGCGGCCGAGCACGCCAGCGCGAAATATCCGCAGCTCGACAGCCACGAGGTTGTTCAGCGCAGCGACGTAGTCGCGCAGGATGTCGAACGGCAGCATGTCCGCGGCGAGGCCTGCGTTGCGTGCAGCGCCGAGCGTGGACAGCAGTGCGAGATCGTCGCCGCGATAGTGGTCGTCGGCATCGGGGGTGGCGAGCTTGGTGGCTGCGAGCCACGTCAGCTCGAGCTCGGTCGCGCCCTTCGCGAGGACCTCGGTGCGCGTGCGCGAGCGTTGCCCCGCGTGGCGCTCGAGCACCTTCGCGATCGCCCCAGCCGCTGCAAGATCGTCGGGAGCCTGGCGCTCGCCTTCGAGGGTCTGGCGGATCACCTCGAGCGGGAGAAACTGCTGTTGCTGGAGCTCCTTGATCGCGCGGAGCCGACCGACGAGCGACGGGTGGTACCAGGACATCGTGCGGCCGCTCTTGCGTACCGGTGCGATCAACCCCTCGCGCAGATAGAACTTGAGCGTGGCCATCGGGACCCCCGACCGCCGCGCCAGCTCTCCGATCCGCACCAGCTCCATCGCGGGTGGATAGTAGATATATCCACTATCCAGTCAAGCGTGATGGCTGGAAACCGTTGACCCCCGAGGGGATCGAGCGCCTGCTCGCCGCCATGAAGCTCTACCACCACCCCCTCTCTCCCAACGTGCGTCGCGTGCGCCTGACCGCTGCGGTGCTCGGTCTCGAGCTCGAAGAGCAGGTCGTCGATTTCGCGAAGGGCGAGCACAAGACCCCCTCGTTCCTCGCGATCAACCCGAACGGCGCGCTGCCGGCGCTGGTCGACGGTGACTTCGTCCTCACCGAGTCGCGCGCGATCATGCAGTACCTCGCGGCGCAGAAGCCGGAGTCGGGGCTGTTGCCGACCGACGAGCGCAGCCGCGCCGATGTCACGCGCTGGCAGTTCTGGGACTCGTCGCACTGGGCGCCGGCCCTCGGCGCGATCGCGTTCGAGCGCGTGATCAAGGGGTTCATGAACCTCGGCGCGCCGGATACCGCGAAGGTCGAGGAGAACCTCAAGAGCTTTCAGCGCTGGGGTGCCGTGTTGAACGGTCGCCTCGAGGGCAAGCAGTTCGTCGTCGGCAACGCGCTGACGATCGCGGATCTCACGCTCGCGTCGAGCCTGATGTACGCGAAGCAGTCCGACGTGCCGGTGGCTCAGTTCGGCAACATCGACGCGTGGTTCGGTCGGATCTCCGCGCACGAGGCGTGGAACAAATCCGCCGCCTGATCACTTCTTGAGCTTGGCCAGCAGGTCAGCGAACGTCCCGAGCTTGCCACCCGACGAGGGCTTGGCCGAGGCGGCGATCACCGCCTCGTTGCCCTCGACCTCGGCGAGCTTCTCGCCCGCGAGCGAGAGCGACAGCCGGCGCTTCTCGGGATCGATGGCAAGGATCACGGCCTCGACCTCCTGACCCTCCGACACGACTTCCTTCGGATGGTTGATCCGGCGCCCGGCACCGAGCTCGCTGATGTGCACGAGACCTTCGACCGACGGTGCGATCTCGACGAACGCACCGAACGGCTGCAGGCGCGTGATCTTGCCTTTGACCTTCTGGCCCTCGACGAGCGTGCGGGTGACGTCGTTCCACGGATCGTTGCCGAGCGCCTTGAGCGACAGCGAGATCCGCTCCGACTTCTCCTTCGGACCCTGCGGCGGCTCGATCTTCAAGATCACCACCTCGATCTCCTGGCCGAGCGACAGCACGTCCTCGGGCTTCTCGACGCGCGAGTACCCGAGCTCCGAGATGTGCAACATGCCCTCGATGCCGCCGATGTCGACGAAGGCGCCGAACGGCTTGAAGCCGACGACCTTGCCTCGCACGACGAGCCCGATCTGCAGCGTCTTCCGGGTCTCGATCGCGAGCTTTTCTTGCTCCTCTTCGAGGAGGGCGCGCCGCGACAACACCAGGTTGCGCGGCTCGTAGCGGCTGATCCGGAACGTCAGCTTCTGGCCGACGTAGATGCTGAGATCCTCGACGAAGCGATTGTCGATCTGCGAGGCGGGGCAGAAGCCGCGCTGGCCGGCGACGTCGACCGAGAGGCCGCCCTTGACGACCTCGGTGACCGTGCCGTCGACGGGGATCCCGAGGTCGGCGGCCTGCTGGAGCTCGGCGCTTGCCTGCGGCCCGCGGCCGAGCTTGACGCGCAACGTGAGGACGCCACCGGCATCGCCGCCGACGCGCGCCTCGATCGTATCGCCGACCTTGACGAGCAGCTTGCCCTCGCCGTCGCTGACCTGCGCACGCTCGAGTGCGCCCTCGGCCTTGCCTCCGACATCGACGAACACCGTGTCCTTGCCGAGCGAGATGATCTTGCCCGTCACCACATCGCCGACCTTCGGGCGCTTGGTGCGTTTCGCGCCGGCTTCGGAAGCGGCGAGCATCGAGGCAAAGTCTTCTTCGTCGTCAGGAGCCATATGGGCAGAGGAACCTACCCGAAATGTCGACGGCCTGTCCCGATCCGGGGATCGCGCGTTCGGCCGGGTGTTCAGTTCGGCGACGCGCTGGGCTGTGCGCGCGGAGCCTCGGTGAGGACGACCGCCGCCGGCGAGTGGACGGCTGCGGCGGCGCCGAAGTCGAGCACCTTCGGCGACAGGAAGCCGACCTTGCGCATCGCCCAGTCCCACATCCGGGTCGGCGCGATCGCTCGGAACGCGAAGATCAAGCTGTTGTAGCGCGGGGCGACATAGCGTGCGGCGGGGCGCCGAACCTTGACCGCGTGACCGATCGCCTTGGCGATCACGATCGGGTTCGCCGCGAAGCGGTCCGCCATCTTGGACATCTGCTCGTACTTGCCGAGCGCCGCGCCGTACGGGCCGGCCTTCAGCGACGTCAGGCTACCGACCGCGGTCGCCTCGAAGTTGGTGCGGATCACGCCTGGCTCGATCAGCGAGACGTCGATGCCGAACGGGCGCAGCTCGTAGCGGAGCGCATCGGACAGCGACTCGACGGCGTACTTCGTCGAGCTGTAGACCCCGAAGAAGGGGAGAGTCATGCGGCCGCCGACGCTGGAGACGTTGAGGATCCGACCGGATTTGCGCTCGAGCATCCGAGGCAGGAACGCGCGGGTGACGGCCATCAACCCGAACACGTTGGTGTCGTACTGGCGGCGCATCTCGGAGTCCGTGATCTCCGAGCTCGGTCCGAGCACGCCGAAGCCGGCGTTGTTGACGAGCACGTCGAGGCCATGTCCCTTGGTCAGGGTCAGGACGTCGCGGACCGCGTTCGCGATCGACTCCGACGACGTGACATCGAGAACCAGCGTGTCGAGCCTACCCATGATCGCCGTTTCGGTCACCTCGGCCTTGAGCCTCGCGAGCTCGAGCTCCTTGCGTCCGGTCGCGATCACGTGGTGACCCTGGTGGGCGAGGAAGACGGCGGTCTCGCGGCCGATACCCGCGGTGGCGCCAGTGATGAGGACGATCTTCGAGGTGATGGACATGGTCGTGGCTCCTAAAAGGTCAAAGGGAATGAACATTCATTCCGTGCAAGAACAAATAAAAACCGAGCGCTAGCTCGGCTGCGTGAAGTCAATCAGGCGCGAACGGCTTCCCAGATGCACTGCTCGGCGAGCTTCCAGTCGGCAGAGTCGAGGCTCGTATCGATCTCGACGCAGCTGCGGATCACGCCGGTGAACGCGCCCATCACGAGCCCCATCAGCAGGCGGGGATTCCCCACCTTGAGCTCGCCCTGCGCCTGCGCCTTGGTGACGACGCCGGTGAACAGATCGAGCATCCGGTTCTCGACCGCGCGGCTCTCGTCATCGAGATACCGCGCGTGGTGATGCAGCTCGAGGAACACGAACGCGTTCGTGTTCTCGATCGCGAACTTCGCCATCCCCATCCACAGCGCCCGAAACAGCTCGCGCGTCGAGAGTGTCGGCCCCGCCGACGCGCGCAGCGCAACAGCGTCGCGCGTAGAGTCGATCGAGGACAACGGAAAACCATCGAGCACGACGTTCGCGAAGTGCATCTTCTGCTGGCGATAGATCGCATTGACCAGCGCTTCCTTCGATTCGAAGTAGCGATAGATCGTGCCCGCACCGACCTTGGCCTTGTCCGCGATCTCGGGGACCGCGGTACCGAAGAAGCCACGCTCGACGAACAGCTCGAGCGCCGCATCGAGGATGGCCTCGCGCTTGTCGCTGACGACCGGCTTGGTCACCGGCC
Source organism: Deltaproteobacteria bacterium (assembly GCA_031385555.1). Taxonomy (GTDB): domain Bacteria; phylum Myxococcota_A; class Polyangia; order Haliangiales; family Haliangiaceae; genus JABFXX01. The sequence continues at coordinate 6,729 of JANNBP010000172.1, forward strand.
GCTTGAGTCCCGGCTGGCTAGGCCGGGCTTTGAGCTGCGCTTCGTTCGCCATCTGCGGTGAGGAATGAATATTCATTCCGCGGTCTCCTCGCAACGAGTTTCTTCGACTATCTTCCAAGAGACCGAGACTACGAACGAAAACCCACCCCTCCGCGGAACGATCATTCCGCGGAGGCGACGAGTGCCGCGACCAGCGCCGCGCTTGCAGCGAGCAGCCAACGGTGGTTGCGAGGGCGTGCGGCAGCTGGCTGCGACTAGCGGGTCATCGGTTCCGAGGGGATGGCCTTGCGCTTCGAAGCCTCGGTATCGAGGGCCTTGTCGAGGTCGTTCTCGAGCACCTTCAGGTTGTCCTCGACATCACGCTCGTACGCGTCCCAGTTGGTGATCGCGATCGAGTCGACGGCGTTGACCCGGTCGCGCACGATCTCGCGACGCGCACGGAGATCCGTCGCGAGCTGCTTCGAGACCGGATCGGTCCGCGACTCGAGCGAAGCGAGCTTGCCATCGACCGCTGCGAGCCGGCCCTTCACGGTCGCCTGCAGCTGACCACGCGCGCTCTCGAGCTTGCGCTGGGCGTCCGTCAGTTGCTTGCCTTGCTTGACGACGTCGCGGCCTTCCTCCGCGACCTCAGCCGCTTCCTTACCCAGTTCGCGGTTCGCCTTCACCACCTCGTTTGCTTCCTCGCGAACGTCTCCCTTCTTCTCCTCGACGGCCTCCTGCGCCTTGCGCACCTCGGTGGCCGCCTTCTCGGACTCCGTCTTCTTGCAAGCGCCGCCCGCGGCGAGCGCCAGGACCATCAACCAGATCGTGTTCCGCATGTGTCCTCCGTTGTTCTGGACGGAGGTGGTGCAACGCGAGTGCCCGCGCTGGATCGCGCGTGCACGCGTGCAGCGCGACGCGACACGTGGCTGATCCGCACGACGACGGATCAGGGGTGCGCCGGGACACGCTTTGTCGTCGCTCGGCTACAGCTTCGCTTGCGCCGCGACACGCAACGTCGCCCACAGCGCGAGATGATCGGAGACGTCCTTCGCCTTCGCGGTCGAGAACGACGTGGTCTCGAAGCCGCGTGTGTAGATGCCATCGAGCTTCATCCACAGATGGTGATGCGTCGGCCCGCTGCGCGTCACCGGCGTCGCGAAGCCGTGCGCGCGAACGAGGCGCTCCAGGTGGTCGTCCTGCGTTCCGGTGAGCACCGGGATGACGCCCGTGACCCAGGTGAACGGGCTGGTGTTGAAGTCACCGGCGATGATCACGGGCGTGGCGTGGCGGTTCGCGTGCTCGAGCACCGGCATCAGTTGCTTCGCGCGATCGGGGATGTCGATCCGATTGTCGAGGTGCACGGCGTACACGGTGACCGACTTGCCCTCGAGCTCGAGCGTGACCGCGAGCGCGACGCGGCGACCGCTGTTGACGTGGACGTTGAAGTACGGGAGCTCGATCACCTCCGCCGAAGTCAGCGGAAGGCGCGAGACCACTGCCACGCCATCGCTGCCATCACCCTGCATGTGACCGGGCGCGTAGATCGCGTGATAGCCGAGGTGCTTCGCGAGCTCGCACGCCGGCGAACACTTCGCGACGCCATGGCGCTCGACGCGGTGCACCTCTTCCAGGATGAAGATGTCGGCGTCGGCGAGCGCGGGATCCTTCGAGATGCCCTCGATCACGCGCTCCGGCGTCTCGCGATGGACGTTGAACGTGACCACGCGCAGCTCGCCTTTGACCGGCGCATGCGTGACCTGCGGGAACGTCTCTTCGACGGCCTTGTTGGTCGGAGCCGCGCGATTCGCGCAGGCGGCGACGAGCGATAACGCGAGCGCGGCTCTCAGCATCTCGCCGAGCGTGAGGCCTATCGTGGCGGCGAGGAACGGGGCCGCGGAGCGTTACCTGCCGTTGCCGGCTTGCGCCGCTTCTTCTTGGGCTTCGAGAGCCCCTGCCGGAGCTCCGCCGTATGGCGCGCCTTCGACATCGCCCAGCTACAGATCGGGCAACCCGCCGGATCGTGTGCCTTCGCGGTGCACTGCGCGCGTCCGAACTCGATCAACTGGAGATGGAGCGTGTTCCAGCGCGCCTGGGGGAACACCCTCATCAGATCCCGCTCGACCTCCTCGACGTTGCGCGCGCGCGACAGCTGCCAGCGACCGGCGAGGCGGTGGATATGCGTGTCGACGGGAAACAGCGGTGCGCCGAACGCCTGCGAGAGGACGACACACGCGGTCTTGTGACCGATGCCGGGCAGCTCCTCGAGCTTCTCGATGTCGTTCGGCACCTCGCCTCCGTGCTGTTTCACCAGCGCGCGAGACAGCGCGGCGATGTTGCGCGCCTTGGTGGCGGCGAGCCCGCAGCTCTTGATGTGCTTGCGGATCTCGCGCGGCGTCTTGGTCGCCATCGTCGCCGCGTCGGGGGCGAGCGCGAACAGCGCGGGGGTCACCAGGTTGACGCGGGCGTCGGTGCACTGCGCCGACAGCAGCGTGGCGACCAGCAACTGGAACGGCGTCTCGTGCGACAGGAACGAGCGGACGTCCGGATAGTGGACGTCGAGGATCTCGAGGATCTTGGTCGCGCGGCCTGCTCGATCGGTCATAGGTCGTCGTCGGTGGCCTTGGTCGGCTTCGCCGGCTTACCACCCTGCAGCATGTCGAGCACGGTGCGGGCCTCGGGATCGCTCGGGTCCGCGAACACGGCGTCCTTCGCCTTCGCGATCGCCTCCGGCTTCTTGCCCTGCCCGAGCAGGTAGCGCGCTTCCTCGACGTACGCGCGGGCGCGGTGCGGTTCGAGCTGCGCCTCGTGGAGGTGCTCGAGGCCTTCGGCATCGCGGCCGGTCTGGATCAGGATCCGACCGAGATAGAAGTGCGCGATCTCGGAGTACCGATCGATCTCGAGCATGCTGCGATACGCCGCTTCCGCCTGCGCGAGATCGCCGACGCGACGCTGCGAGCCGCCCCAGAACCGGTAGTAGTCGATCGCGACTGTGGTGCTGCGATCGACGACGGTGAGCAGCAGCGCGCCAGCAAGCACCGCGATCGGGAGGGCGGCGGTGAACGGTTGCTTGGTGAGCTGGCGGCCTCGCCGATGATAGAGCAGCGCCGCCGCGATCGCGAGGCCGAGCGCGATCGCGACCAGCGGGACCGCATGCGGCAACCGGCAGAGCAGGGCGATCGGGATCGCAAACAGCGCGGCGAGGACCACCGCCGGCTTGCCGGGACTCCGCATCGTCGCGCCGGCGAGCCGGCCGGTGCGCTCGAAGAACCCGAGTGAGCCGAGCGCGGTCCACACGCGATCCGGCACGACGAGGATGTAGAGCGCACACATCACGTACGCGAACAGCCCGATCTCGAACCCGGTGGCGACGATGCCGATGTGGAACGCGAGGCCGAGCAGCGCGACGAACCGCCACGCCGGCCGGATCCACACGGTGAACGCGAGCGCGAGCTCGACCGTCACAACCAGCCACGACATCGCGCGAAACCCGACGGTGCTCTCGGTCAGCGAGCGCACGCTGCCGGTCAGCTGGCTGCTCAGCGTGGTGCCGTCGAGCCACAGCGGGTCGAGCTTCGAGATCGCGGCCCACAGATACATGATGCCGAGCTGCACCAGCAGGAGCCGAACCGCCCACGCGCGCACCGGGATCGCTGGATCCGCCGGCCGTTGCCACGGCACGAAGCACGCGAGCGCGAGCACGAGCGCGACGAGGTAGTGGTGCTGGTACGAATCGAGCTGGCTGCCGAAGTACAGCCACGCGTACAGCGCCGCGGCGATCGGCAGCGCGATCCGGGTGGCGACGCCGAGCGCGACGGCGGTGAGCAGGAGTGCGATCGCGAGCTGGCAGACGCCGTACGCGACGCGGCCCGGACCGAGGTGATCGAGGAAGCCGAGGTTCGCGACGTTGAAGTCGTTCGCGCCATAGCGCGGTGCGCGGCGCAGCGCGAGCACGGCATCGAGGGCGAGCAGCCCGAACAGCACGACGCGCGCGGTGACCAGCTTCGCCCACGACACCTCGAAGCCGAACCAGAACGCGGGATCCTGCGGTGGCGGCACAGCGCCTCGCTTCGCGGCAGCGTTGTCCCCGGTCAGCGGGGCTGCCGTCGCAGCGGGCGACCTCTTCGCCTCGGGCTTCTTGCCGCGGTTGCGCTTCTGCCTCGCCATCTAGATCTCGTCGGCGACGCACATGTTGAAGCCGCCGTAGACGACGGGCTCGCGTTGTCCGAGGTACTGGCAGGACAGCCGGAGCGTGACCTCAGCCCCGGGGTTCTTGGTGCACAGGCGCTTCGCCATCTGCTCGAGCACGCGGAACCGACCGCGCTTCGCGATCTCGATCCACGCCTCGTGGAACTCGTTCGCGAGCTCGAAGCGCTTGCCGTCGACCCGCATGTCGGGCGTGCACTTCGCCATCCGCATCGGCGAGAACATCCGCCACGCGAACCGCTCGTCGTGCAGATCCTTGCGCGCGAGGTAGTAGTGCAGCGGCAACAGGAGCTGCACGAGCAGGAACACGGCGATGAACCGGCCCTGCCAGCTCGCCATCAAGGCCGAGAGCTTGGTGACCCGCGCGAGCTCGCGCA
>JANNBP010000203.1:0-9859 GCA_031385555.1 Deltaproteobacteria bacterium
CGGTTCCCGCGCGTCCGTGATTCATCCGGAATCCGTCGCAGCCAACGCGCCCGGGGTTCAACCCGCAGACGACGCAGCCTTCGCCCCCGGGCTATCAGCCGCGCCCGTCGGAGCCCGCGCGTCCGGGTTACACTCCGCAGCCGTCGCAGCCAACGCAGCCGGGCTATCAGCCACGTCCGTCGCAGCCCTCGCAGCCAACGCAGCCGGGCTATCAGCCGCGTCCGTCGGAGCCTGCGCGTCCGGGTTACAACCCGCAGCCGTCGCAGCCCTCGCGCCCGGGGTACCAGCCGTCGGCACCGGCAGAGCGTCCAGCGCCGCCGACCCCGCGTCCGGCACCGGCGCAGCCGGGTTACTCGCCGCGTCCGACGCAGCCGGCACCGGCGCAGCCCGCTCGTCCGTACAAGAAGGACGACGACAAGAAGGACGACAAGAAAGAGCGTCCGAAGCGCGGTCGCTAACCAGCGCCTGACGCGGAGAACAGCCGGCTCGACAGAGTCGGCTGTTTTCGTTCCGGACCTAGTTTCCGGCGCGACGAAGATCGAAGACGTCGATGCTGCGCTCGACGAGCGACAGCTCGAAGCCCGTCGGGTTCACCCGCCATCGCGTGTACTCGGGCTCGCTCACCGGGATCACCTGCGCGAGCGTGATCGGGGGTGGACCTTCGTGGAGCGGGAGCTTGGTCCTCCACGCGCGCGGCACACCGATGAACACGTGCGGCAAGCGCTGCGAGAGCTCGCCGGCGGACAGCGCCCCGATGACGTCTCGCACGAGCACGCCCGGTTGCGGAAAGAAGCCGGTGGTCTGGAGATGGAACGCGAGGTTCGCGAGGATCTGGCCGCAGATCTCACCGTCGACGATGGTCGCGAGGATCAGCTCGACGTGCGGGCGCGCGGCGTCGGGCCACGTCTTGTTCGAGAGCCCGATCGTGACGTACGTGAACGCGTTCGCGCGCGGTTGATTGATGACGCGACCGACCTCGACGAAGCGGCTCTCCTCGTCGGCGTGCCGATACGTCCTCGTCGAGAACGAGCCGAACGTCGCGCGCAGCGCATCGATCGCACGCGCCGAGGGCTGGAGGATCTGCGCGAACATCGGGATGGACTTCGCCATCTCCGCCCACGTCGGCTGCAGCTCGAGCGTACGGCGCAGGTAGTTCGTCGCCATCAGCTTGTTGCCCAGCTCGGCGTGAGCGACCGCCCCACCCCACAAGGCCGTGGCGCTGTCCGGGCGGATCCCGATCGAGCGATCGAACGCTCGCGCGGCATCGTGCGGTCGTGCCAGGCACAGCAGGCAGTGGCCCAACCCCTTCCAACCTGCTGCATGCTCAGGAAAGATCTGCACGGCGCGCTCGAATCGCGAGAGCGCTTCAGCGAACTGCTCGGCCTGGAAGAGGCCATTTGCCTCGTTCACCAGGTCGTCCGCGGCTTGCCGGCTCATGCCTTGCGCTTATCACAGGTGGGACCTCTAGCTGGTATGCTGCGGCCCTCATGACTGTTGGAGTAGGAGCTGATGTCGAAGCACTTTGTTCCAAGTGTGGCGACGTCTGGCATGTAGTTGTTGCCAAGGACGCTAAAGGCCGGATCGCGAAGGTCCAGTGCAAGCAGTGCCAGGGTTATCACCGTTACAAGTCCCCGCACGGCGCGCCCAAAGACGCCAAATTGCCGTCGGCAATTCGTCCGCCGAAGCAACCGAAGGAGCCGGCCGCGCCGTCTGCGCGGTTCGACAAACCGGCGGTCGAAGCAGACCTCGGCAAACCTCCGCGCCCGTATCGCGCGAGCGAGCGCTTCGAGGTCGGTGACCGCGTCGATCACGTGAGCTTCGGGCAAGGCGTCGTCGAGATCTCCGAGCCCGGCAAGGTCACGCTGTTCTTCGCCACCGGTCGCCGCGTCCTCGTCCAGTCGAAAGAAGGCGCGATCGGGGGCGGTGGATTGTCGCGGCCCAAGCCGTTCGACTACTCGCGTGCGGGCGGCGGAAAGCCTGTTCCCGAGCAGTAGTAGTTGGGCTACGGTCCGCCGCATATGCGGCTCAAGTGGCTCGGACCTGCGATCGTGATCGTGGGTGTCGCCGTGGCCGGCGCAGGTGCCTATGCGATCGTCACGGGCCGCCCCGATCCGGGTGCAGTGCTCGATCGGATCGCCGTCGATCCGCAGACCGAGCTCGTCGTCCGCGCCGAGGAGGGCGGCGACCGCAACTTCGTCGAGCTGTTCGAGCGCGGCGAGCTCAAGTGGCGCGCGCTGACGCCGACGTACGCGGGTCGGCCCGGCGTACCGGGGATCGCGTGGAACAACGTCGCGATCAGCGTGCGCGTGATCCGCGATGGTCGCGCCGAGATCTTCGCGCTTGCTCGAGAGAACGCAGCGAAGCTCGGCGGCTTCAAGCTCGCCCCGGATCATGGGGCGGTGATCAAGCAACAGCACGGTCCGGTGACGATCACCGACCACATCCGCTCGTACGAGATCGTCGAGGGTGAGGGCTGGCACCAGCTCGTCGCGTTCGACCTCAACACCGGCGTCGGCGTGTGGCGCCAGCAGCTCGGTGACAAGCCCGTCGACGCTGCGAACCTCGAGGGCGGGGTGGTGTGGGTGACGCAAAATGGAGTGCGGCGCGGATTCGGGGTCGAAGACGGCGGCGAACGATCTTCGACCTCGCTGTAATCGCTACGGATCTAGCTCGGTAGGGATGTTATGTCCGCGTTCACGGGCCGGTATAATTTGGGTACATGTCCGCCGAACGCAGCGTCTCGCCTGAGGTCTCCGGCGTTCATCGACTCGAAGTGATCGCGGAGGCGGTGTCCGCCGACCTCCACAACCGGCCGTCGCTCCGAGCGGTCGAGCAACCCGGTCGCACGCCAGCAGCGCCCGGCATCAGCGACCTCACGCCGACGGACATCAACGCGCCCGAGCTCCAGCTCAATCGCGAGCTGACGTACCTCAACTTCTGCTGGCGCGTGCTGCAGGAAGCCGACGAGCCCAACGTCCCGCTACTCGAGCGGCTCAAGTTCATCGCGATCATCTCGTCGAACATCGACGAGTTCTTCCAGAAGCGGATCGGCGGGCTCAAGCAGCAGGTCGGCGCGCAGGTCCACGTCAGCTCTCCCGACGGCCGCACGCCGCAGCAACAGATCGTCGATAGCCTCGAGCTGATCTCGCGGCTCGAGAAGCACAAGGCATGGCTGCTCGAGAAGGTGCTCACCGAGCTGCGCTCGAGTGGCGTGTGGATCGCGCCCTACAAGGAGCTCGATCCGAAGGAGCAGGCGTGGGTGCGCGAGCACTACCTGCGCAACATCTTCCCGCTGGTCACGCCGCAGGCGATGGATCCGGCACACCCCTTTCCGTTCGTCTCGAACCTGTCGCTCAACCTGCTCGTCTCGCTCCGCTACGAGAACGACGTCGAGGGCCTGCTCGCGCGCGTCAAGGTCCCCGTCGGTGGTGGGACCTCGCGGTTCGTGCGCGTCGGCACCTCGCGCACGTTCGTCGATCTCGCCGACGTGATCGCGCACAACCTCGACCTGCTATTCCCCGGGATGGAGGTCGAGTCGTACGCGCTGTTCCGCGTCACGCGCAACGCGGTGACCGAGCGCGACGAGGAGGATGCCGACGATCTGCTCGAGCTGATCGAAGCCGAGCTTCGCGATCGCAAGTTCGCGCCGGTCGTGCGACTCCAGGTCGATCGCCACATGCAGCCGGTGCTGCGCGGCCGGCTCGCCGCCGAGCTCGAGCTCGACGAAGCCTCCGACGTGTTCGAGACCATGGGCATGCCCGGCATGCGCGACCTGATGGAGATCGCCCTGCTCGACATCCCCGAGCTGCGCGATCCGCCGCACGCACCGGTGCAGCCCGTCGACTTCCTCACCGACGGTTCGATCTTCCACGCGATCCGCGACGTCAAGAACATGCTCGTGCACCACCCGTACGAGTCGTTCCAGCTCTCGGTGGAGCGCTTCCTCCGCGAGGCGGCCGAAGATCCGAAGGTCCGCGCGATCAAGATGACGCTGTACCGGACCTCGAAGGACTCCGACGTCATCCGCCACCTCGTGCGCGCCGCGAGGAACGGCAAGCAGGTCGCCGTCGTGCTCGAGCTCAAGGCTCGGTTCGACGAAGAAGCGAACATCAAGTGGGCGACGCGGATGGAGCGCGCCGGCATCCACGTCACCTATGGTGTCGTCGGGCTCAAGACGCACACCAAGATCACGCTCGTCGTCCGCAACGACTTCGACGGCCTCCGCCGCTACGCGCACATCGCCACCGGCAACTACCACGCGGGCACCGCGCGCCCCTACACCGACCTCGCGGTGTTTACGTCTGACGACGCGATCGGCCGCGACCTCACCGAGCTGTTCAACTACCTCACCACCGGCTACAAGCCGCGGCGCAAGTACCACAAGCTCCTCGTCGCGCCGAAGATGCTCAAGCTGGCGCTGCTCGAGAAGATCGAGCGCGAGATCGCGATCCAAGGTGGCGGGGGCCGCGGCCACATCCAGTGGAAGCTCAACGCGCTCGAGGATGTCGACATCGTGCGCGCCCTCTATCGAGCGTCACAGCGTGGCGTCACGATCGATCTGATCGTACGCGACTCGTGTCGCCTGCGACCCGGCGTGGAAGGCGTGTCGTCGACGATCAAGGTGATCTCGATCATCGGGCGCTTCCTCGAGCACGCGCGCATCTACTACTTCCACAACGGCGGCAAGCCCGAGTACTACCTCGGCTCCGCCGATGCGATGCAGCGCAATCTCGAGAAGCGCGTCGAGGTGCTGATCCCGATCGAGGATGCGCGGCTGCAGTCCGAGCTCCGGCACATCCTCGATACGCAGCTTTCGGATCAGCGTGGTGCCTGGGACATGAACGCCGACGGTAGCTACGTCAAGCGTGCGAGCGTCGGTGCGAAGCACTCGCAGCAGTCGCTGATCGAGCGGACCGAGCGACGGTTGAAAGAGGCTACACGCCTTCGTCGTCGTAAGGTCCAGGTCACGACGACGAGAAAGAAGCGGTAGCGCTTCGCGTTCGTCGTTCGTCGTTCGTCGTTCGTCGTTCGTCGTTCGTCGTTCGTCGTTCGTCGTTCGTCGTTCGTCGTTCGTCGTTCGTCGTTCGTCGTTCGTCGTTCGTCCCTACGCGCTTCGTTCGTCGCTCGTGCTCGAACAGGACTGGGTCAGAGGGTCGCCAACGCGCCGAGGGTCGCCAACCTTCGCCAAGGATTGGCGAAAGAACACCGGTCGCAGGCGCTCGCAAGAACCGCGCAACTCGTGTGGGTAGCGGACGAGCAGGTTGCCCCATGGAACGTAGAGAACCATCGGCACGCGTCGATCAATTGGCCTTTCGAGTGATCGGTGCCGCCATCGAAGTTCATCGACATCTCGGTCCCGGCCTGCTCGAAAGCGCGTATCAACTCGCGCTTACGAGCGAACTGCGACGCCATCATCTCGAGGCGAAGCGTCATGTGACAGTCCTGATGGACTACAAGGGCGATATCGTTGGGAGCTATCAACTCGACTTCCTCGTCGAGGAGGAGCTCGTCGTAGAAACAAAGTCCATCGAGAAGTTCGCCGATGTCCACCGGGCTCAAGTGATCACCTATCTGGAGGTCACTCACCTCGAACTTGGCCTGCTGATCAATTTTAACGTCGCGCGTCTTCGCGATGGCATCAAGCGTGTCGTGCGGTGCATGCCTCGCGCCGGTAGGGATCTCCTTTAGCCAATCCTTGGCGAAAGTTGGCGGTCCTTCGCGGGTTGGCGACCCTCTGGCCGAGCGACCTTGGACGATCCTGCCGGCTTGCGCAGTGCAGCACGCGACGAAGCGCGACGGACAAGGACGAAGCAAAGACCAAGCTCCGCGAAGCGCCGAGCGAATTGCCAGCGTCTAGAGCGAGTCACAATCGATGTTGTTCGTCCGTACCTTCACCTGAACCGTCGCCGTCGCACCGTCGGCGTACTTCTTCCATGCGGCGTTGTTCACTTCACAGCGCTGCTTGCCGATGCCCGCGACCTCGAGATCGAGGTAGTGCACGTCGACCCGATGGCCGACCTTTTTCGCACCCATCGTGTTGGTGACCGCACCGGTGGGGAGACCCGGCGGATCCGCGAGATTCAGGCCCGCGCCGTTCGAGGTCTTCTTCTCGACCTCGACCCACTTGGTGACGGTGAAGCTGCACTTGTCGTCCATCACCGGCTCGCTCTTCGTGACGTCCTTGCAGTCGTAGTCCTCGGTGCGCCCCGTGCCGTCCTTGTTGTCGACGCGGCGGGTCTTGCACTTCTTCTCACCGGTGGGGACGGCCTTGGTGGAGCGCTGCGCCTGGTGACACACGACGAGCCGCGCATCGCTCGGCATCTCGTTGCGCCACTTCTCTTCCTTGACGTCCTTGTACTCGTCGATGCCGACGGTGCGCTCCCACGAGTGCGCGAGCACCTTGCCGCCCGCGTCCTTGGTGCGATTGCAGTGCTTGACCCCGAGCACGATGCCGACGAGCGCACCGATGCCGAGGATCACGAACAGGATCCACATCTTCGATTTCTTCGGCGGTGGCGGTGCGGCGATCTCGACGCCCTTCACCGTCGCAGAGCCGTCCATCGCCGAGCCGCAGTTCGTGCAGTTCTTGCCGGCGGCGCCCTGCGGGTTCTGACAGGCGGGGCAGTAGCGATCGGCGCCCTCGTACTTGTGACCGGTGACCTGCACCTCCTCGCCCTCCTTCGGGAAGTAGCGCTTGTCGGCGTTCTGCTTGCCACCACATTCGGGACAGCAGCGCTGACTCTTTGCGAGGAGACCCTTGGTCTCGCAGAACTCGCAGTCCCACAACATCTCGAACGTCGCCTTGACGTTTGCATCGCCCATCGTCGGCGATCATATCCCGTCTCACGAGTTGCTGCGCGATCTCGGCCTCGAAGAACCGAGCCTAGAAGCGGTCGTAGCCGAGCGACACGGCGACGTGGTTCATCGTCAGCGTCTCGCCGCCGGCTTCCACGAAGTAGAACCGCGCATCGAGCGCGAGGTTCAAGCGACGCGCAACCCCCGCGGAGTGCGGCATCGGATACCAACCGGCGCGCGCGGCGAACAACGGACCGCTCGGATTGTTGAGCACGCCGTAGCCGCCACCGACGGCGACGAACGTGCGACCCGGCAGATCGCGCTCGCCCATGAACGCCGCGGCGAGGTTGCCGGTGTAGCCCTCCGCGCCGGTGCTGATGTTCGCGGTGCCGAGCGACAGATGCGTCTGCAGATAGATCGACCACTCCGTCGCGAGCCGCGCACCGATGCGCCAGTCGAAGCCGTAGAGCTGACCGGAGACGTCGACGTTGGTGTTGGTGGTCCCGAACTCCTGTCCGACGGACATCGAGAACCCGTTGCGGAACCCCGACCGTGCACGCGGTGTCGGTGCGGGTGCGACAGCCGGCACCATGACGACCGGTGCAGGTGCCGAAGGCACGGTCGCGGGTACGGTCGTCGGTGGAGCCGCAGAGTCCGGATCCGCCGGAAGTCCATTGGCGTTATCGGCACCTGCAACAGCGGTCCACGACGCGAGACAAACGGCGACCATCTTCGAGCAACGCATCAAGCCTCCTTGGAGTTAAAGAAGGGCCGTCGCGCGGACTTGCGGTCCGCACGTTTCCCTCGCAGTCACGTTCAGCAATGCGAGTGCCACGCGCGAACAACCGATGAAATGGACGTTGCGAGCGATACCGTATCCGCGCGTTCTCGGGTCGTGTACCTCCAGCACCGCGTCAGCTGTTGGACGCCCCGCGGATGTTCAGGCTTTGACGCGCGCGACCGCGACCAGCGAGCTCATCTTGAACTGCAGCGCATCACCGTCGATGAACGATGTCAGTGCTTCCACACCTTCGGCGACAACTGCTTCGCTTACCGGCGCACCGGTGATCCACTCGAGCGACAGCGCGGCGAAGCGCGCGGGATCGGGCACTCGGACCTGGCGCGTCACCGTCTCGATCTGGATCGCGAAGAACTTCGCATCGAGCAGCAGCTTGTTCAGCGTCTCGTGATCGATCGGCGATGACGCCTCGCGCGGCCTCGCCAGCTTGCTCGCCACGCCATCGATCGCTGCGTACGCACCTTGCTGCGCGATCGGCAGCCAGCACGACAGCACGGCGCGACCGCCCGGCAGCAGGACACGACGCATCTCGCGGGTCGCCTTCGCGCGATCGGTCATGAACTGCAGCCCTTGCTGACACGTCACGAGCTCGAACGCGGGATCGCGAAACGGCAGCGCCTCGCCACTGCCCTCTCGCCAGGTCACCGAGACGTTCTCTTCGGAGGCTCGCTTGCGTGCGACCTCGAGCCTGGATGCGTCGGTGTCGAGGCCCGTCACCTTCGCGCCGGTGCCCGCGATCCGGCACGCGACGACGCCCGTGCCGCACGCGACGTCGAGGACCCGGTCACCCTTCCACACCAGCGCACGCTTGATCAGATCGCGCGACCACGGCTCGAAGATCGCAGGCACGAGATACGAGTCGTAGGTCTCGGCGTCCTCCACGCGGCGATTCTGTCAGGAACCCAGGTAGCGCGTCAGGATCGCCTGCCAGTCATCACCTGCGATCAGCTTCAGCATCGCGAGGTTGATGGCTTCGCGATGTGGACTACAAGTCTTGAGACCGAATGCATAGCCGTGATTGTCGAACGTGCCATCGAGGACCTCGACGCCCGAGTCCCGCTTTGCATGCACGTGGTACTGCAGGATCGGCGCCTCGTAGACGACCGCATCGATCTCGCCGGCAGCCAGCGCATCGACTGCCGCCCCGGCATCCGTGAAGCCCTGATAGGACAACCGACGTCCGGCGAGGTACTTCGCACCCGCCGAGGGCTCGACGGTACCGACCTTGACCTTCGGGAGATCGTCGGGGCCGTTCACCGACGATGTCAGCTGTCCGACGGTCAAGGCCGACGCGACCGCCGCCGTGAAGCTCGAGATGATGATGATGATCGCCGCAAACATCCAGACCAGGCCGAGCACGCGGCCGAGGATCGTCACCGGCGCCTTGTCGCCGTAGCCGACCGTCGTCATCGTCACCGCGGACCACCAGAGTCCGGCGCCGATGCCCTTCGCGGCATTGCCACCGAACTGCTCGTTGTGCCGGCGCTCGAGGAACCACATCGCGGTCCCGATCACGAACAGCAGCACGAACAACACGCCGATCAGCTTCGCGAATCGCGACGTGAAGATCGCGCGTAGCGTGGCGCCGACTCCGTCATCCGATTTAGGAGTGACGGCGATCGCGAGCCCGGTCGAATAGAACGCATGGGTGAGATCGAGCTCCGCCTCGCGCTCCGCGGTGACGTTGAGCGACACGAAGACATCGAGCTCGGCGAGCTTCGCCGGATTCTTCAGATCGGCGACCGTCAACTCGCGCACCTCGTATGCGAGGCCGACCTGCGCAGCGGTCGCCTTCCACAGGTCCATCGAGATGCCGCCCCAGCCGTCCGCCTTCTTGATGATGAACGGTGCCACCGGCACGGTGCCGACCACCAGAGGCTTCGTCGACGGCTCCGTCGGTGGGCAGGGCTGGGCGATCGCGACGTTCGCGACCAGCAGCATCGTCAACAACACCAGGACTCGCATGCGCCGCGTATAGCGCAGTCTGGACACTCGATTCCATGGGCGCACACCGCGGGTGACGTCCACCGTGCGGTGACGGTGCGAACTCCGTGAAGCGTGGTGCCTGCTCGGTGGCGCGCTGGCTGCTCCAGGACCCATCGTCATGTCTTCTCACCTCACCACGACGTCTGGCGCTGGTGGTCCGCAAGGCGACCACGGGCCTGTTCGGGACAGGACCCGCTCAAGAAGTAGCGGCTACTCGTCGGAGAGATCGGCGGCCCAGCCACCGGTATCGACGATCTCGCCGTCCGACGCCTCCAGCGG
>JANNBP010000225.1:0-6120 GCA_031385555.1 Deltaproteobacteria bacterium
GATCTCGATCAGCTTGGTCGCCAGGGCTTCGAGCCGCTCGGTGGCTTCGTCGAAGAACAGCTCGACCATGTCATCGTCCACGGTCGGGACCCAGACGAAGCCGGCGGGTGGCGTAGGAGAAGACAAGGGCCCCGAGTCGGATGGCGACGCTTTCTCGACCGGCGGGACGAACCGCCTCGGTGCACTGGGGGCGGTCACGGCACCGACGCCGACGAGCACAGCGTCGAGCGCGGCGGCGGTCTCGGAGAGCGGGAGATCGTCGACGCGCGCACCCGACTTGTCGGGGTTCGCCAGCTGGACGAACGCTGCGTGCAGCATCGCGATCGCCTCGATCAGCTGCGCCTGTTGCGCGCCGTCGAGGCCGGCCTGGCGATCGATGCCGCGCTCGATCGCCATCGCGAGCTTGCCGATCGGCTCGGCCCCGATACCGAGCGACGACAGCGCGATCCGGAACGCGACGTAGCCGAGCCCGCTCATGTTGCCGGTCGCGCTGTCTGCGAGCAGCGCCGCATCGACGCCGCTCGCCGCGACGAACTTGTCCCACAGCGTCGCGGTCACGCGTCGCCCTCGTCGAGTTGGTGCCGGGTGAGCCAGCGGCGCGAGCCGGTGCGGGTCGCGCGCAACGTCAGGGTCACCTGCGCGGCACGCGCCGCCGCGCGGGCACGGCGGAGCACCGGCGCGAGGTCGTCCTCGAGGAGATCCGCCGTGTCGAGATCGACGACCAACCGCAACAGCCCCGGTTGCGCGAGGCGCGACATCAGCTCCCCGATCACGGCACGGGCGCTCGGCGAGCCGCGCAAGGCGAGGAGCTCCTCGACGGGGCTCTCCGCCGCCGGGGTCTTGGTGACGCCATGGACCACGAGCACGCCGGGCGTCATCGTGCGCGAGATCGCGATAGGCGGAGCCGCGGCGATCGCAGGATGCTCTCCAGTCACCTTCGGAATGCCTGCCGGCGGCGTGATCCGTGGATCGACCGCGCTCTCGACCTCGCGGCGCACGTAGAAGCTCGCATCGCCGGCGCGCCGGGTCTCGAGGGTGGGGATGTCGCGGAGCGACTCGCTGTAGCCGACGAACAGGAAGCCACCGGGTGCGAGCGAGGCGACCAATCGATCGATGACCTTCTTGCGTGCAGCGGGCGTGAAGTAGATGAGCACGTTGCGGCACCACACGAGGTCGCAGCCACGCGGGGACGGCTCGAGGGCCGCGGCGAGGTTCGCGCGCTCGAACGTCACCAGGCTCGCGACCGCCGGGGCGACCCGGACACAATCCTCCTCCTGGATGAACGCATCGCGCCACGCCTCGGGGATGTGGTTCCAGGCCGTGGGGTGATAGCGCGCGGCCTTCGCGACCTCGAGTGCATCCGCCGAGACGTCGGTCGCGACGATCGACACCGCCACGCTGGGCAGTGCGTGCGCGAGCACGGCCGCGAGCGTGTACGGCTCCTCACCGGCCGCACAGCCCGCGGACCACACGCGGATCGCGCGCTTGTGCTTCGTCTTGATCGCCGGCACCACGACGTCGATCACCGCCTGGATCTGCGAGCGATGGCGGAACAGGCGGGTCTCACCGACCCGCACCGCTTCGATCAGCTCGTCGAGCTCCGCCGCACCGCGCGGCGTCCCGATCAACTCGACGTACGCAGCGGGCGCGATCGAGAGCGCCGCCATCCGCTGCGCTGCGCGTGCATCGACGACCCATGCAGGGAGCTCGAGCCCCGCGTGCTGCGCCAGCTTGAGCGAGATGCTGGCGACGATCTCGGGCGCGACGGCCACGCGCTAGTCCCCCGGATCTGTGATTTGTCGACACGCTGATCGAGCCGAAGCGATCGATCTCGCACGAGAATCGCTTCGTGATTTTGTCGATCGTTCTCTGATACGGGACACTAGGCCTCGCGCTTCGCGGTCTCGTTCGGCTTGCCGGGCAGGGCGCGCAGCTCGGGTGCGCCGACCTGGGCCAGGGAGCCGCCAGGCGAACCAAGACCCTTGGGGTGTGGCGGCCGCACGGCGCGCTTGGTCCCGACCTTGCTGCCGTCGAGGTTGAAGCCACCAATCGATTCCTCGAGCTCGAACGCGAGCTCGTGAAGCCGCTCCGCCTGCACGACGCTCTCCTCGGAGCCGTGCAAGGCCTCGCCCGCGAGACCTCGCACCGCATCCATGTTGCGCGCGATCTCGTCGGACACCACGGCCTGCTCGTGGACCGCCGTCGCCGTGTCCTTGACCACGGTGATCAGCATGCCGAGGCCGGTGAGCGTGGAGGTCACCAGCTCGCTGCCGCCGAGGACCTCGCGCGTGCCGATCTCCATCGACGCGATCGCCGCCTGGGTCTGCTCCTTCACCGTCTGGATCAGCGCCTCGATATCCTTGGCCGATTGACCGACGCGACGCGCGAGCGAGCTGACCTCGTCGGCGACGACCGCGAAGCCGCGGCCTTGCTCGCCGGCGTGTGCTGCCTCGATCGAGGCGTTGAGGGCGAGCATCGAGGTCTGCTCGCTGATCTGGCGAATCACCTCGACGATGTTGCCGATCCGCTTCGAGCTCTCGCCGAGCTCGCGCATCTTCGCCGCCGCATCGTCGACCGCCGTGCGGATCTGATCCATCCGCCGGACCGCCGCGTTGACCGCGATGCTCGACTGTTCGGCGACCTCGGTGGCTTGTTGCGCGTTGCCCGCGACCTGCTGGATCGACGCTGACAGCTCGGTGACCGCGGTGGTCGAGCTCTCGACCTTGAGCGTCTGGTCTTTCAACCCCGATAGCATCTGCCTGCTGGCGGCGCTGATCTCCGCGCTCGACGCACCGACCTGGAACGCGGCGGATTGCACCCCCGTCGCCAGCGTGTGCACGCGTGCGAACACCTGGTTGATGTTCTCGGCGAGGTCGTAGGTCTCGTCGCGCGACGAGACTTCGATCCGCTGGGTCAGATCGGTCTCGCCTGCGAGCAGGTCGCGCGACTGCTTGACCATCTGCTTGATCGGGCGCGTCACCCAGAACCCCATCAGGAACGCGATCGCGAGCGACGCACCGACACCGACGACGATCGCCTCCCACGGCGTGCTCGCCGGGTTCGCGACGTTCGCGCGGCTGCGCACCATGTAGATCTTGCCGATCGTGCCGGAGTCGTTCTTCTTGTAGCCCTCGAGATCCTCGGCCCAGAAGTCGAAGTCGCCGGAGGTGATCTTGTCGCCGCCTTCGGAGGCGGGCAGGCGGGCGACGTCGCGTTCATCGTCGCCGACCCTCATGCGAACCATCTTGTCGGCCTGGAGCGCGCGCGCGATGTCGGCGCGACGCTCGGCGGGCCACGCCGCCGCGAGTACGGTGCCGCCGTCGATCAAGATCGGCCGCATCCGCATCATCGGGTCATCGTCGGACTGCTCGGACCACTCGGCGTAGTAGCGCTCGAGCTTGACGCCGACGACGAGCCCGGCGACGACTTGCTCGCCGACGCGAATCGGCACGGCGGAGACCTGATAGGGCACGCCCGCGAACAGGTGGATGTTGTGCGCGAACACGCTGCCGCTACGGACCTTCTCGATCACGGCGAGCTCGCCGAGGTCCGCTTCGTTGAACGGCGTGGTCTGCGACTTGTAGAGCAGCTTGTTACTGGGCGTGAACAGCGCGAACAGATCGGGCTTGAGCCCGTTCTTGCCCATCAGGTGCTCGTGCATCTGCGCGGCACGCGCGGCGGGATCCGGGCGCGGCGCGGGCTCGGCCTTGGGATCCGCGGGCGGCACGACGGGAGTGAACGCGCGGTGGAGCTCGACATCGGCGGCGAGGAGCTCGACCTGGCCGGTCATGCCACGGCCGACGCGCTCGGTGTAGCCGGACAGCCGACGCACGCTCTTCGCGAGGAAGTTGCCGCGCGCACGCAGCCTCGTCTCCTGCTCGAATACGTACGTGCTTCCGATGATCAGAAAGGCGGCCAGCAACAGACAACCGACCAAGAACTTCACGAACATCGGGATGCGTAATCCCTTCATGCCTTGCCTTCCCTGCGCGCGAGCTTAGCCGATGTTGAAATCTTCTTTGGGCTGGCTGGCACCACTACCGTCGGTGAATCGCGAGAGCGGATAGCGCGAAAAGATCTCGTGAGGCGCGTCGCCGGTCAGGTACTCCGCGTAGAGCTTGCCGACGATCGGCGCCATCATGAAGCCGTGGCCGACGAAGCCACACGCGAGGAAGAAGTCGGGATGTGCGGCCGATGCGGCGCCGAGCACCGGGTTGCCATCGGGCGACTGATCGTACGGACCGGCCCACTGCCGGAGGATCTTGATCTCGCCGAGGATCGGCATCAGCCGGACTAACCGGCGTGCATAGGTCGAGAGGAACTCGAGCGTGCTACCCATCTTGTACGTCGACGCATGCCCCGGAATCGTCACGCCCCCGACGATCTCGCCGCGCATCGACTGGCTGCAGTACAGCCCCGAGCGCAGCTCGCTGACCATCGGCTTGAGGAACGGCTTGAGCGGCTCCGACGAGCAAATCTCGTGGCGGATCGGATAGGTCGGGAGCTCGACGCCGACCAACTTCGCGAGCTGCGGTGACCACGCACCGGTCGCGTTGATCACGCGGCGCGCGTGGACGGCGCCGCGCGGCGTGCGGACGATGTAGCCGCGATCGGCTTGCTCGAGCCCACCGACGGGAGTCTGCGTGAAGATCCGGACGCCCATCGCCGCGGCCTGGCGTGCATAGCCCCACAGAAACGGCCATGGAAACAGGATGCCGTCGGTCGGATTGTACGCGCCGCCGAGGATGCCGGTGGTGTCGAGCTCGGGGACGATCGAGCGCGCCTGCTCGGGATCGACCATCCGCGTGCTCACGCCACAGCGATTTTGCAGCTCGATGTTCTTCTCGAGTCGCGCGAGCTCTTTCGGTTCGCGCGCGAGGAACAGATAGCCGCCCTGGCGGAACCACACGTTGACGCCGAGGTCGACCGCGAAGCGGCGACACAGCTCGACCGACTCCTGCATCAGCCGGATGTTGATCTCGGTCGACCACTGCTGGCGCACGCCGCCGCCGTTGCGACCCGACGCGCCCTCGGCCAGGTAGCCGCGCTCGATCACCACGACATCCGTGAGCCCGCGCTTCGCGAGGTAATACGCGATCGACAGGCCGACCACGCCACCACCGACGATCGCGATCTCGCAGCGATCGGGCAGCGGCCCTGCGGCCTCGAGCGTCGCGGGCAGCCGGATCTCGCCGGACACGTCGGCGCGGCTGTCGTCCTCGTCGTCTTCGATCGCGCCCTGCATCATGCCGCCTGTCGACCGTGCTCGGGCACGTGGCACGTGCTCGTACACGTCCACGACGTGGCGATCATTCCACGCGCCCAGATCGCGCGCGCTCTACCTTTCGCCCGGTTCGATAGGTCCGATGACACCCCACGAAGAAGGGGGGCGTTGGATCGAGCACGACGAGCACGACGAGCACGAGGCACGACGGACACTGCGGTCATTCGGGCTCCTGATCATCTGGAAAGCGATGTGCTCCCGGATCGCGCGCGAGCAACTTGAGCGGCGTCGGCGACAACGGCGGGCGCGAGGTGAACGGCGGGATTGCCTCCGGCGGCTGCCCCGTCAGCTTCGCGAGCTCCAGCGCGACGACGGCGAGGCACTCCTTGCCCTGACACGGGCCGGTGCCGAAGCCGGTGTAGCGCTTGACCTCTTCAATGTCGCGGTAACCGCGCGACACGCTATGCGCGAGATCTGCGAGCGTCATGTCCTCGCAGCGACACAGCACGATCTTTCCGGCCACGCTGGGACGATATCACGGTGTACGTTGTGGCTCGTGCTCTCGCGCTGCATCGGCCCGAAGGTCACGTCGCGGCGGATCAGCACCTACACGATCGCCGGGTTCATCGGCTATGCCGCGGCCACCGCGCTCGCGATCGTGCTCGGCCAGGTCTGGGAGCTCACGCTGACCGAACGCTTGATCACGTGCTTGGCGCCACCGGTCGCGTTCTTGATCGTGGTCACGATCGCGAGCGCGCTCGCCGGGCAAGAGCGCATCGTGTTCTATCAAGCGGCGCACGCTGGCCTCGCCGCGGTGATCGGGGTCGGCGCGATCGCGGGAGCGCGCATCGATCGGATGGTCGACGTCGCGACGCTCGGGAGCGGGCCGTTCCTGG
>JANNBP010000241.1:0-7724 GCA_031385555.1 Deltaproteobacteria bacterium
GCCACCTACCTGATGCCCACAACAGGCCGCAGGGTAACTACTCGTGTAGCCACTGGAAATTTGGCCGGGTTCGGGGCCAGCCGACTCCACGAAAAACAGGAGTCGCTGGCAAGCGGATCCGCCAGCGGTGCTCCAAGTGCGCATGCTGACGTGGGTGGATCGCCGGCACACCCTTCGCACAATGGTTCTTCATCACCCGAGCCGGAGCCATCCCGATGAAGACCCTCACCAAGTTCGCTTTCGCCCTCTCCCTCACCTCCTCTGCACTCGTTGGTTGCGCGGCTGACGCGCCCGACGGGCAGGACCCCTCGGATCCCTCGGACCCGTCCGACCCGGTCGATCCGCCGCTGCCCGACAACGTCGACCTCACGGGCAAGTACCAGATCAAGTCGAACTTCGATCTCGCGACCAACCTCCCCGGCCAGGTCGGTGACGTCACCAACGCGTTCATCCAGATGACGGATGACCCGGATGACCCCACGAACTACATCCTCGACAAGATCATCGAGAACACCAGCGGCACGGTCAAGAGCATCCTCCAGGGCGCGAAGCCCTTCGTCGCCGGCTATCTCAACGATCGCTTGCTCGACATCGCCCCCGACTTCGTCAGCACCATCATCGCGGTCGGCGACGACTTCGGCCAGGTCGCGAAGAACTTCGGTCTCAACGAGACGCTCGAGGTCAACGGTGCCGAGGGCAACTGGCTCGGCAAGCACACGGTCACCGGCGCTCGCTTCAAGATCGACGGCGTCGAGTCCGACTACCCGTTCGCTGACTACGGCGTGCAGCCGGTCGCCGTCGAAGGCGTCGGCCTCACGGTCGAGTCCTCGGGCAAGCTGACGCTCGCGAACCACACGATCGGCCTGAAGTACGGCAGCGTCCTTCGCATCGCCCTCGACGCGGCGATCATCCCCTCGCTCGACCCGACCGCGGCGAACCTCGGCCAGCTCATGCAGCACCAGGTCGACTGCCAGGCCGTCGGTCAGTACATCGCCGAGGCGGTCGGGTTCAGCTTCGTGGCTGGCGCCGCCGAGACGGCATGCAACCTCGGCCTCCAGAAGGCGGCGGATGCCATCTACGCGAAGATCGCCGGCCTCGACGGCTCGGCGCTCGACCTCGGCCTCGAGGGCACCGCGAAGGCGCTCGACACCGACCAGAACGGCGCGATCGACAAGATCCAGACCGGAGCCTGGGCAGGCACGGCAACCTACGCCGGCAACCCGGCCCCGCTCGCGGGCGCGACGTTCTTCGGCGCGCGCATGTAATGTTTTTTCGACGAGGGTGAGCTCGTCGAGGATGGCTGGCCGGCCGGGCAATTCTGCCCGGCCGGTTTTATTTTCGGATGGCGACGAGCTTCACGGCTCGTCGCCATTCCTCGTTTCGGCGTGGCGCGATCGAGGTGACTGCTGACTGAATTCCGAACATCACGGGCTTAGCGTGGCTAACCGTCTCCAGCGGAATCGCGGAGACCCGACTAGCGAAGTTGCCGGTGCTGCGATTCCGATCGGCTAACGCGCTGATCGATCACGCGGAGGCTCGCCGATCTCGCATGGCACATGCGCTGCACAGTGGTTGGTCACCAATCCTCGACGGAGAAACGAAAATGATGACCATGCGCAACCTCTCGATGACCTTCCTCCTCGGCCTCCTTGCCACCACCGGTTGCGCTGCTGACGCCCAGGGCGACGACCCCTCGGACCCGTCGGATCCCTCGGACCCGTCGGACCCGGACGCACCGCCGCCGAAGAGCATCGATGGCTCGTTCCGGATGAACAGCACGTTCGACATCGCGACCAACGCACCGGGCACCCCGGGCACCATCGCGAACTACTTCATCAACGCGACCGACGACCCGGATGACCCGACCAAGTTCATCCTCGACGAGCTGATCAAGGCGCTGCCGGATGGTTCGATCAAGAACTTCCTGTCGGGCTCGACGGCGTTCGTCTCCGGCTACCTCAACGACCGCCTGTTCGATATCGCCCCCGACTTCCTCTCGAAGCTCGTCGAGATGGGTGATGGCTTCGGTCAGATCACCAAGAACTTCGGGACCACCGAGGTCCTCGTGATCGACGCCGGTGGCAAGGCGATCAAGACGGTCGACGGCCTCCACTTCAAGATCGACAACGTCGACATGGACTTCCCGTTCGCCGACTACAACATCCAGCCCACCACGGTCGACAACCTCTCGGTCACGATGGCGGCGAGCGGCCAGCTCTCGATCGGCCAGCACCTGGTCCCGATGAAGTACGGCCAGGTCCTGCGGCTCGCGATCGACCAGGCGTTGATCCCGATGTACGACCCGTCGGCCTCGAACCTGGGCGACGTCCTCAAGAACCTCGTCAACTGCCAGGCCGTTGGCCAGTACGTCTTCGAGGCGATCGACATCGGTTCGCCGTCGACGTTCGAGTCGGCGTGCAACAGCGGCCTCGCCGCCGCGGGCAACGCGCTCTACAAGGCGCTCGACAACATGGACGCCGCGGCGCTCCAGTTCAACCTGACGGGCACGGCCCGCGCGGTCGACAAGAACGCGGACGGCAAGATGGACGACATCCAGACCGGCACGTACACCGGTGAGCTGAGCTACGCCGGCACCCCGGCCCCGCTCGCGCCTGCGAAGTTCTTCGGCAGCCGCATGTAAGGGTTCGGGACCGCTGTCCCGAGAGAAAGTTTTGGTCGCGCCGCGCGTGACCAGGACGCCGCCTTCGGGCGGCGTTTGTATTTTCGGCGCGCTCGTTGGTCTAGAGTCGGCCCGATGAAGCCGCTGCCGCTGATCGTCGCGATCTCGATCGGCCTGGTCGTCGGCCTCGCGACCACGCTCGAGCTGGTGACCACGAGCCAGGCGGCGATCGCCACCGGCGTCGTGGTCGTCGGGTGGATCGTCGGGTACGCCGCGTTCGCCCGGATCCACGCGAAGGCGTTCAACGTGGGTTCGGTGGAGGCGATGGAGATGCTGTCGCGCGGAGAGTACGACCGGGCGATCCTGCACTGGGGGCGCTGGAGCCGGGGACTCACCGTCCCGGGCGTGGTGATCGCGGCGACGTGGCAGAGCACTGCGTGGGTGACGCTCCGCCGTGGCGAGCTGCGCAAGGCGCTCGAGCTCTACGCGAGGCTCGAGAAGCATCACCTGCGCGGGCTCGAGGCGAACAAGCTGGACAGCATCTGCGCGCTCGACCGCGGGCTGTGCCTCGCGCTGCTCGGCGAGCTCGAACCCGCCCGCCACGCCGTCGCCGAGGCAGGGATGCGATCCGTACGCACGCACTCGAGCTACGCCACCGGTAAGGCGTTCACGGAGGCGGTGATCGCGTGTCGCGACGGTCGCGCCGAGGTCGCCGTGAAGCTGTTCGACGAACACTGGTCGGAGTACGAGAGCAGTGCGACCGGTGATGTCACGCGTCCGCTACAGATCGTGCGCGCGTTCGCGAGTCAGACCAAGCCGTCGATCACCGCGGCGTATCCCGACGAGTTCGCGTTCCTCGCTGTCGCGTGGCCGGAGATGGCCGCGTTCCTCGCCACCCACTCGCTCTGAGTGGGTGGCGCGTCGTCGTACGAAGCTTGTAAAGCGCTGTGGCTCAGGCACCCAGCATCAGGGCATCGGCCGCGGGCCCGAGCCCGGCGGGTAGCAATCGTACGGGCCACCGCACACGGTCTGACCGTCGGGACCAGCTTCACCGGCGGCGGGACACTGGCACCTGTACGTGTCCGGACAATCGGTATCGGTCCGGCAGGCCGGTTCCGTCGGCGGCGGCGGCGGCGGCGGCGGCGGCTTCACCATCATAGGTGTTCGAGTCGGGGTTTGATTCGGTGATGGAGCCGGCGGGCGAGATCCACACGAGATCACGACCACCAAGGCGAACGCAGAAAGACGCATGGCCTCTTGGACGCACGGATCGCGTGAATGTTCTGCGGGGCGAGCTAGTACATCGAGCGATCGGGCTCGGGTGCACCGGCGTGACGCTCGAGCTCCGCGTTGACGAAGCCGCCGATCACGATCGCGATCGTCGACAGGTAGAACCACAGCATCACGACGATGGTGGTGCCGAACGCGCCGTACCAGACGTTGTAGTCGGTGACGCGATCGACCCACAGGGAGAGCGCCAGCGAGACCACGACGAGGAGCACCGTGGCGAGTAGCGCGCCCGGCCACAGATGGCGCACGGTGATCGTCCGCGGCGATGGGCCGTAGCGATACAGCAGCATCAGCGCCGCCAGCATCACGCACATCAGGCCGGGCCAGCGCGCCCACTTGACGATGCCGTAGTCGGTGTCGAAGCCCATCACCGAGAACACGGCGGGCAGCGCGACGACGACGATGAACATCAGCATCAGGCCGAGCAGCGTGCCGGCAGAGACCGCGATGGTGACGAGGGTCTTGTGCAACCACTCGCGGCGCTCGCGGACGCGATAGGCGCGGTTGAGCGCATCGAGCATCGCGCGAGCGGCTCCGCGCGCCGAGAACACGGCCGCGATCACGCTGACCACGAGCGCGAAGCCGAGATCGCGGCTCGACCGCTGCGTCTGCCGCTCGAGCTGGTCGCTGAGGAACGCCAGCAGGTTGGGAGGAAGCACGGTCTCGAGGCCGCGCAGGTGGCCCTGGATCTCGACCGGATCGGCGACCACGCCGTAGATCGCGACGACCGCCGCGATCGTAGGGACCACGGCAAAGATCGCGAACAGCGCGGTGCCCCCGGCGAGCGCCGGCATCTCGCCGAACAGCGCCTCGCGACCGGCGCGGATCCAGCGGGCCAGCAGCGACTCGCTGCTGTCGAACCACGTCAGCCAGCGCTGCCAGAACCGCACCGTGGAATCCTACGCGAGCAGGGGATAGGGTTGGAGTTTCGTGATCGACACGCACTGCCACCTCGACGTGCCCGCCTTCGACGGCGACCGCGCTTCCGCGATCGAGCGGGCGGTGGCCGCCGGCGTGTCGGGGATGCTGATCCCGGCGATCCGGCCGCGCACCTGGGACGCGCTGCGAGCGCTGGTGGCGAGCCATCCCGCGCTGCGCTGGGCGATCGGCGTACATCCCCAGATCGTGCCGGAGCTCGACGACGGCGAGCTGGACGGCCTCGAACAGCGGCTCGCGGAGTCGAGCGCGATCGCGATCGGCGAGTGCGGTCTCGACGGCAACACCGGCCACAAGGAGCTCCAGGAGGCGATCTTTCGCACCCACCTCCGTGTCGCGCGCGCGCTCGGCAAGCCCGTGATCGTGCATGTCTTCCACGCGCACGATCTCGCGCCCAGGATCCTGCGCGAGGAGAAGTGTGCCGGTGGCGTGCTGCACAGCTACTCGGGTGGAGCGGATCTGGTGAACGTCTATCGCGACCTCGGGATGGCGTTCTCGTTCGCAGGCCCGATCAGCTATACGAACGCGCGCAAGCCCGCCCTCGCGGCGCGGCTGATCCCCGCGGAGCTGCTGCTGGTCGAGACCGACGCACCGGATCAAGCCCCCGAGGGCCATCGCGGTGGTCGCTCCGAGCCGGCGTTCCTGCCGTCGGTGATCGCGGGGCTCGCGGCGGCGCGCGGTGAGGACTCGAAGGTGATCGCCGAGCTGACGACCGCAAATGCCCGGCGCGTGTTCGCGTGGTGAAGTGGTGCTTGCTGTTCGCCCTGGCCTGCAGCCGCGACGAGCCGCGCATCCAGCTCGGTCTCACCCGCGAGCACGACAGCGCGCT
The DNA here is from genome assembly GCA_031385555.1 of Deltaproteobacteria bacterium. Taxonomy (GTDB): domain Bacteria; phylum Myxococcota_A; class Polyangia; order Haliangiales; family Haliangiaceae; genus JABFXX01. The sequence continues at coordinate 5,676 of JANNBP010000241.1, forward strand.
CACCGTCGAGGGCGTCTCGTGCCGCTCGGCGCAGCTTCGACGCGACGTTGTTCGAATATCCCGGCGTCGGGCACACCATGGATCGACCCAGGCGGGCTCTGCTTTGGCCGCTGGTCATCAAGGCGAAACAACTCCACGTGCGCCGGTCGGCCGCCTCGCGCGTTACAACACACCATGTCTCGCTGGCTCGTCGTCGCGTTGGTTGCCATCGTCCACACCGCGTCGGCCGCTCCGCCGCTGCGCGACATCACCCAGCTCTCCGTCGGCCAAGGCCATGTCTGCGCGGTCAACGCCACGAGTGGCGTGGTCTGCTGGGGTGACAACGCCGCCGGACAGGTCGGCGCCGATCGGCAGGGCACGTCGAGGCCCACGTCGGTCGATCGCCCGCACCTCGTCGGCGGCTTGCCGACGGTCCGCAGCGTCGCGGCCGGCGCGCAACACACCTGCGCGATCACCAGCGACGATCGCGTGTGGTGCTGGGGGAGTGCCGGCGGCGATCTCAAGGTCGGCGTGGGGGGAACCAGCGGCAGCATCGAGTTGAAGGGGGCCGGGCTCGGCACGCCCGTCGACGTGCCGCTCGGTCCCGGCAAACCACGCGCGCTCGCCGTCGGGTTTCGCGAGGCGTGCGTCGCCTACGCCGACGAGGTTCGCTGCTGGACGCACTTCCAGGCGATCCCGATCGGCGCGAAGGCGATCGCCGCACCGAAGCTCGAGATCACCAAGCTCGCCGGGGCCACGTCCCTCGCGCTCGGTCACGGCAAGATCTGCGCGACGACGGCGAAGTCGCTCGTGTGCTGGCGCAAGGGCATCGCACCCTCGCCCGCCGCGTTCGGCGATGCGTTCGTCCCGGTCTCGATCTCGCTCGGCGAGATGTACGCGTGTGTTCGCTCGCTCTCCGGCGAGGCCCGCTGCTGGTTCTCGCTGATCGACGACTTCTGGACCCGCGCACCCGACAAGCAGATCACGTGGCCCGGGAAGCGTGCGACCAAGGCGATCGTCGCCGGCGACTCGCCGATCTGCACCGTCGATGTCGCGGGCTCGGTCGACTGCTTCCTGTCCGACGAGCAGGGCCTTCCGGATCAAGCGATCCCGAAGTCGTGGGCGACCACGAAGCTGCAAGCGCACCCGATCAAGAGCATCGGCGTCGCGATCGATGTCGGCATCGGCCGCGGTCGCGACGCGTTCGGCTATGGCTTCGGCTGCGCGCTGCGCGCGGATCGCACCGTCGCCTGCTGGGGAGACAACGAGCACGGTCAACTCGGTCGCGGTACGACGAAGCGCGACAAGGCTGCAGCACCCGTCCTCGCTCCGTAACGCCTCTGAGCGCGCGTCGCTCTGCGCGCTGTGCATTGGCTTACCCAATTTTCATCTACCCGGGGAAGTGTTTCGCGCCCGCCACGCAAGTGAAGACCGCACGAGCGTCTCGTTGGGGTACGACGCCGCATGCGTTTCGCGTGGACCTCGTTGTTGATGTTCGTGTTCGCGTGTGCGGCAGGTGGCAGTGCGATCGGCCCCTCCCCCGACGGCGCGGTCGATGGGTCTGCCGATCCGGATGCCCCGACGCCCGACGGCCAGGATCCTGATGGTCCCGGCGTGGATGCACCGTTCAACGACGGCATCGCCGATGCCAAGGGCACGACCGACGGCACCGGGCTCGCGCTCCCGATCCGCTCCGTCGTCGTCACCTACCTCAAGCCACAGCTCGGCAGCGCGACGAACGATCCTGCCGGCTTCACGATCCAGCGGCTGCAGACCGGTCCCGGGTTGTTTGTCACCGTCGATCCGGCGACCACGACCCCGCCGCTCGTCGTCGGTGACGTGGTGAGCTTCGACGTCACCCAGCTGGGCACCGTCGGAGCGCAGCGTCGCGCGCAGGCGATCACGAACCTGACCCGGACCTCGCAGGGGACCGACGTCTCGACGCTGTCGACCGACGTCACTGCCGCGACCGATCTGGTGTCCGCGATCGCCGACTACGACAGCCGGCTGATCAACGTCACCGGCGTGGCTTCCGAGGCGTTCGCCGCGAGCGGCCAGGGCTTCCAGCGC
>JANNBP010000212.1:0-3111 GCA_031385555.1 Deltaproteobacteria bacterium
TCGTCACTCGCGATGGGCGGCGAGTGCCATCACCTGCGCGTCGTCGCGCTTGCCGCTCCAGTAGATCACCTCGCCATACTTCATCAGCTCCGACGGGGTGATGATCCGCTCGCGCCGGCCGCTACGCGCCTCGGTCTGCGATGCCCAGTAGACGAGCTCGCTGCAGTAGAACGCGTCCTCGTGATCGAGGCCGAACATGCCGGAGATGTCGAACTTGCCGCCGAGCTTGGTGCGCGCACGCGCGACCGCCTCCGTCTGATCGGCCGCCGTCATGTGCGCGGGCCGCACGACGATCACGTAGTGGTTGCGACCGACCAGCTTCGACAGCGGGATCTCCCGGATGCCTTCACTCACCGCCTCGATCACCGTGCCGGTCTTCGCGTCGTAGATCGATGCGTGCGACAGCGACTCGCCGGGCACGACGGTCGAGAGCACGTCGCCGACCAGCACGTAGGAGCGGGTGAGGATCCAGTCGCCATCACGCGCCGTCTTCGCGATCTCCTGCGACCACATCTCGGTGACGGCGGTGTCGACCTGCTTGTCGGCCGGCCGCTGCACCATCACCGAGGGGCGGGAGCAGGCCACAGCGCAGGTCACGAACAGCAGCGCGAGTAAGCGGGTCATGTCAGCCGTAAATCCACGGTCTGTGCCACGATCTTAGGCGCGTGATTCCAGTGGGTTAAGGGCTCATGTGGTGACCGTTCCACCACCTTCTCTGATGGACCCCGAACGCTGGCAGACAGTGGAGAGAACAAACCGTGGTCTTGCAGCGTCCGTTCGTGCGATGAACCGGCCTTCCATGTGGATCCCCCGTGTCGCGGGCCTGATGGTGTTCGCATGTTCCTCGCTCGTGATCGCCGACGAGCCGAAGGATGAGAAGCCCGCCACGAAGACCGAGAAGACCGACAAGCCGAAGGTCGATCCGAAGCCGTTGCCACCCGTTCCGCTGACCGCGGAGAACAAGACCGGTGAGTTCGTGGCGCAGGGCCGCGTGCTGTGGCGGATCGCGGCGTGCGGGAGCGACGACGCGGCGCCCGGTCGGTTCGAGAACAACAAGTCGATCGAGCGCCACTGCAAGGAGATGAAGGAGCTGTACGGCCGCCACAAGAAGCGGTGGGCCGATCCGGCCAAGCAGTTCCTCGGCGAGCTCCGGCCGGCATCCGCACCGAAGACGGTGATCTATCCGTTCGGTGGCGGCGATCTGTCGAGTGCGCTGGTCGCGTTCCCCGACGCCACCGAGATCACGACGATCTCGCTCGAGGCCGCCGGCGACGCGCGCCAGATCGACACGATCCGCATGGGCACGCTCGCCGGCGATCTCGACCAGGTCTCGAGCTTCATCCGCAACCTCTACGCATCCGCGTACTCGGCGACGATGAACCTGCAGAAGGCGTCGCGCGACAACTCGTTCCCCGGAACGCTGATGATGGCGTTTGCCGGCCTCGCGCTCCACGACATGGAGCCGGTGTCGATGCGCTACTTCGACGTGCTGCCCGACGGCAGCATCCAGTACCTGACCGGCACCGAGCTCGAGTCGCGCGCGGCCGAGTATGCCGCCACCAAGCGCGGCAAGACGCCGCCGAAGAAGATCACGCACTACTGGTACGCGCACGACTCGGCGTACGGCAACGTCGAGGTCCAGTACCGCCCGCGCAAGTCGATCGATGACAAGAATGGCAAGGCGGCGACCCGCGTCTATCGCCACATCGTGCAGAACCTCGACGACGAGCACCTGCGCGGCGACAACCGCGTCCTCCAGCACCTCAAGAAGAAGGGGAAGGTCTCGGTGATGACGAAGGCCGCGAGCTTCCTGCTCTGGTACGACGACTTCACCGAGATCCGGAACTACCTGCTCGGATCGATCGCTTGGATGGTCTCCGACGCGTCGGGCATCCCGCCGAGCTACGCCGGTCCAGCCGGCTACGAGCAGATCACCTACGGCGAGTTCACGGCGCCGCTGTTCACGATCGATCCGAAAAACAAGCGCAAGGAGTTCATCGCGCTGTGGAAGACGCAGCCGAAGCGCCCGCTGTCGTTCCGGTTCGGATACCCCGATGCGAACAAGCGCCCGCACCTGATGGTCACGCGGCCGAAGTCGCCCTAGGCGTGCGCGTCGAGCACCTCGATACGCCGCACGGTCGGTGCGTGCTCGTCGATCTCGACGCCGACGACGACGAGGCGGCGATCGAGGCGCTCCCCGAAGCCGAGCAGGCGCTCGCCCGCGCGAAGCTACTACCCACCACGCGCCGAGACTTCGTCGCGGGTCGCACCGCGCTGCATCTCGCGCTCGACGGTTTCGGAGTCGATCGCCGGACCGCGATCGTGGCGAATCACCGCAACGCACCGGCGATGCCTGCAGGGTTCACCGGCTCGGTGAGTCACAAGCAGGGCACCGCGATCGCGATCGTCGCGCCCGCCGGGGCAGGATGGGTCGGCGTCGATCTCGAGCACGCCGCACCGTCGAAACAGGACATCGCCAGGCGCATCCTGACCGCGGCGGAGCGCACCGCGTTGCCGGCCGATCCGCGCGCCGTGACGCTGCGGTTCGCGATCAAGGAAGCGATCTACAAGGCGGTCGATCCGATCGTCCTGCGCTACGTCGGCTTCACCGAGGTCGAGCTCGACGTCGGCGAGCTCTACGCCACCGTGACGACCGGGCTGCCCGCCTCGATCGAGGCGACCTGGCGCGAGCACCGCGGCCACTGGATCGCGACGGCACGCGCACGTCGGCCGCCCTAGCCGAGCTTGCGAGGCCGTGTGTTCCGTACAGGCGAGCGCTTCGCGAGCCGATGATCGGAAGGAGCTGCAGCCATAGCCGATCCGGCTGCCGCACGGGACAGCCGTTCGTCAGCGGCGCGGGCGGAGCACGTCGCGATCGAGCACCGTCTTGCGCTCGTCGCGGGCGGCCATGCGGATCGCGTCGTCGCACAGCGCGCGGACGTGCTCCGACAGCATGTCGGCGACGCCGTCGGAGCAGTTCATGCCCGAGCGGTCCTTGATGTACTTCTTCAGCTTCGAGACCACGATCAGGACATCCTTGTCGGTGACCTCGGAGAGCTTGAGCCCCTCGAGCTGCGCGGCGACCGCCGGCGAGGCCACGTCGACCACCCG
>JANNBP010000335.1:0-7381 GCA_031385555.1 Deltaproteobacteria bacterium
AGAAGGCGCTCGCCGAGCTGTACGGCGGCTTCAAGTTAGGGATGTCGAAGGACGATGTACACAAGGTGCTCGCGAAGCAGATCGACGAGCGCTTCGAGGAGAAGATCAAGTCGACCGAGGACATCACCAAGAAGGACAAGCTCCGCGCGGAGAAGCGCCGCGAGATGGGCGATGTCCAGAAGAGCTACGTCGAGTTCAACGGCAAGAACATCGGTGGCTGGGACGTCTCGATCATCGAAGGCGAGTTCGCCCACAAGACGAACGAAGCGATGCTCGACCGCTGGGAGAACAAGGACGGCAAGAACCAGCGCCGGTTCTTCTTCTTCGCCGACGGCAAGCTGTGGAAGATGGCGATCTCCGTCGACGTCTCGATCCTCCCCGAGGACAAGCGCAACTTCGAGACGTTCTCGCAGGTCATGCAGGGCAAGTACGGTCCCGGTGACATCGACGGTGGCACGATCACTTGGTACTCGGACGAGTTCGAAGTCCGGGCGCTCGACAAGCTCAAGACCTACACGGCGCTGATCCTCGCGATCGAGGAGCCGAAGACCAAGAAGCAGCTGCTCGCGCTCCGCGCCGAGAAGGCCGACAAGAAGCCGGACACCTCGCCGGTGATCAAGGCGGTGATCGACACCGACGGCAAGGACAAGCCGGACGTCAAGGCGAACAACAACGCCATCGACTCGGTGATCAACGCCAACGGCGGCAAGCCGAAGAAGAACTGAACCACCTCGGGTCGGGTCCTCGCGACGCCACCACGAGGTGGCGTTTTCCGTTTCGGCGTCCGGTGTCCCGGACGTCCGCCTTTCCAAGGTCACGCCGTGGCGCGTAGTTACCGCTCCCCCGAAGGGGCGTTGCGCACTGTCACGTAGTTACCTCTCCCCCGGAGGGGCGTTGCGCACGGGTGTGCACGACGGCGGTTGCCAGCGTTCACGCAGTTACCTCTCCCCCGGAGGGGCGTTGCGCACGGGTGTGCACGACGGCGGTTGCCAGTGTCGCGTAGAAGCTCTCCCCGAAGGGGCGTCGGATGGCAGTTGCCAGGTGACTGCGCAGTCGCAGCCATTTCGGGAGGGGTGTTGCAGTTGCCGGTGACTACTGGAGGTTGCGAGCCGGCGGACCGAGGCTTCGCGAGGCGGAGGCACCGGTGAGCGCGTCTGGTGTGACGGCGACGTCGAGCTCGCGGGCGGAGATCGATCCGTGGCAACCGCCGCAGACGCCATCGAACAGCGTGCGCGAGACGCCCATCGAGACCTCCTCGCCGGGACCGAACTGATGCTCCTCACCCATGATCGCGACCTGGTTGCCGTCGTCGTCTTGGAGCTCCATCACGACACCCTGCCCGCTCGGCACGAACACCTTCGCGGAGCCATCGGACTCGAGGGGAACGCGACCGAGGAGCGCACGGGACTCGAACAGTCCACCGGGTGCGGTGCAGTTGCTCGTCGGGCACGTGCCCTCGGAGTAGATGGCGAGGAAGCGCGCCGCGTCGAACTGCTCGACCGGGCGACCACGGCGCAAGTTCGCGACGAGCATCGTGAACGTCATCGGTGCGTCGGGGAGATGAAGGATCGCGCCGTTCTCGCCGTTGTTCTTGCCGCCGAACACGAGCTGACGGCGGTTCCCGTAGAGCTGCCGCGGCGGGTGCTTGTAGGCGAGCACGGCGTCGACCTGGGCGTCGCCACCGGCACCACCGGTGAGGAGCGCCGTGCGGGCCTGCGTACGCGGATCGACCATCACGATCGTGAAGTTGCCGGCGCTCGCAGTGGCGGCGAAGGCCACCATGATGCGGCCGTCGGGCAGTGCGCGCGGGCGGCGATAGCCACCACCGTTGGGCGACCGGCCGTCGGCGCCGTCGAGGATGCGCAACGCCTTGAGGTAGCCGACGTCCTCGCGACCCTCCTCGAACGGTCCGATCGAGCGGTTGAAGATGCCCAGCGCACCGGCAGCGCCGGGCATCGCGGGCGTGCCGGTAGTGGGATCGACGTCGGTCAGGATCAGCAGGAAGTCACCATCGGAGGCCTCCTGGATATCGGTGGCGGACGAGTAGCCGATCGATGGGTTGAGCGTGGCCAGGTCCGCGAACGTCGGATCGACGAACGCCGACTCTTTGCGCTGCGCGAGCAATGGGTGGTAGTCGGTGAGGTCCCAGTTGATGCGGCGACCGGCGAGCTGATAGAAGCCGGTGCTCGCCTTCTCGGTGGTCATCGTGACGCGACCTTCGCGCATGAACGACGGGCCGAGCTCCGCGTTGGAGAGGAACGTCATCTGCTCCGCGGTGCCGAGGTTCGCAGTGAGCCCGGAGATCGGGGCGCGCCACAGATCGGACTGCGGGAGCAGCCGCTTGCGCGACTTGAGGGCGCCGGCCTTGCCGCGGGTCGACGCGAACACGACGTTCAGCCCGTCGGGCGAGAACACCGGATCGAAGTCATGCACCTTGAGGCCGTTCGAATCCGCGGCGGCGGTGGAGATCTTCTGGCAAGTGCCGTTCGAGATCTGGACGACGAAGATGCCGAGCGGCTCGTTCGTGGTCGCACGCGCTGCGAACACCACGCGATCGCCGTCGTTCGCGACGTTCGGCGACTGGATGTCGCCGCCGCCACCGAGCCCCGGACAGCCGTTCGACAGGTTGGTCGCGCCACCGATATCGACGGAGCCCGTGACGCCGCCGAGCGCATCGAACGCGACGTCGACGGCCAGCAGGGTCGCGCCACCGCGGAACGTATCGAACTCGAGACGACCTGCGTTCGCGCTGTTCGCAGGACGATTGACGAACACGACCTTCGCACCGGTGGTGCCGAAGTCGGTGACGTCGCCGGGGATCGCGGCGCGCTCGCGACGCAGCCACTCCTGGATCACGCAGAACGGCGTGGTCTGGGTGACCGCGGGATCGAAGCCGCCGGGCGGACACAACGCGGGATCCGAGCCGAGCGGGCCCTGCGTCTCGAGCACCGCACCGCCGCGGTGGATGATGCCGAGCACGCCGTCGGGGACGCGTGCATCGTCGTCATCGAGGATCGCCTTCGCGACCGCACGGCCGCGCCGCGCATCCGGGAACTCGACCGCCATGAACTCGTTACGGAACAGCTCGTAGTTCTTCTCCAGCGCGATCGCGGAGAAGAACCCGACCGAGCCCGAGCGCAACTTGAAGTCGTTGGTGGCCTGCGGGCTGTGGCACGCCTGAAACTGACAGCCGCGCTGCACGAAGATCGGCTGCACGTGCTCGGCGAAGAACTGCTTGAGCGGATCGCCGCCGGAGTAGTCGAGGTTGCCGACCGATTCAGCCCAGGTCTGGATCGTCTTGAACTCGAGATCGTCGGTCGACGGGAACTGATCGCCACCCGTGTGGCCGCGACCACCCGCGCCGGCGGCGAGGGGCACGCGGAGCAGCTGCGAGTCGAGCACTTCGGGCGCGGCCGGTGTGCCGGTGTCGTGGACGAACGCGTGCGCCTGCGTGAAGTTGAACGCGATCTGATCGTCGTCATCGCCGCAGGTCAGGAAGAAGTCGCTCTGCGGCGCGCCGTGGCAGCTGCCTGCGCCGCAGCTGTGCCCCGACAGGATGCGCTGGACGTTCTCCTTGAACCCGGCGAACCCGGGCTGCGCCTTCGCCGCGGCGACGTCGAAGCCAGCCGGGATGGTCGGCGTGCAGTCGCCACTGCCTTTGATCGGCGGCGTCGCAGGACGGAGGCCGTTCTCCGTCGCGCCGTTATCGAGCCAGCTCTGCAGCGTGAAGTACGCGTCGGAGCCGACCTCGATCAAGTTACCGCCCGAGTGCTGGATCGTGAGCGGCTTGAAGTCGGCGAGCCCGTTCGCGCCCGTCGAGTAACCGAACTGCAACTTGTCGGGACCGACCGACTTGATCAGCAGCAGCGGATACGGATAAGCGCCGAATGGGGTCAGCACGTCGCGTCGCTTCTGCACATTCTCGAACGTCGTGACGTCGAGGTTGCCGGCGGCGATCGCGAAAGGATCGACCTCCCCGGTCACCGGGTCGCGCGTGATCGCGTGACAGCCAGACGTACTGCCGGAGCATTTCTCCGTCAGGATCGGCTGAATGTTGCGCTCGAAGTAGGTGCGCCCTTCAGGTGAATCGCCGCAAGCAGCGAGACAGAAAAGGGGCACAAGGAGTTCCCTGCGCAGCTCCATGATGATCATCGTACCTCGAAACGAAAACGCCGCACTCGATGAAGAGCGCGGCGTTTTGTCATGTTTACAGAAACTCGCAGCTGCGCTGCTCGTCGGGAGAGTTAGCGAAGCGAAGCAAGCGCTGCCTTCGCGGTGAGGCGAACGAAGCTGCTGGTGTCGGTGCTCGCGGTGGTCAGGGCCGCGCGCGACGAGCTCGCACCGATGCGACCGAGCGCCCATGCAGCGTTCTTACGCACCATCGGGTTGGCATCCGCGGTCACCAGCGTCTCGAGCACCGAGGTGGCACTCTGGAGCCGGAAGCCACCGACGACCGTCGCGGCCTCGGCACGCACGCGCGCGTCGGGATCGCGGAGCAGCGAGGCCACCGGAGCGAGGTCCTTCTGGCCACGGATGTCGCGCCAGGCCTTCACCGCGTTCCACCGCACGGTGGCGTCGGCATCGGTCATCGCGTGGGTCAGCACTTCGTTGCCACCGAGGTTACCGAGCCGGTCGACCGCGCGAATGATCGAGAGCTTGGCGTCGACGGTGAGATCCGAGCGCTTGATCGCCTGACGCAGCTGCGGCAGCGAGGTGAAGGTCGAGGACGATCCGAAGAAGTCGGCCGCGTTGCGGACCTGAACGGAGGAGCCCGAGACCAGGTCCTGCTTGAACGTGGTGGCGAGCTGACCGGCGAGGCTCGGCCGCCGCGCGATCCACCAGGCGGCGACGTCGCGCACGCGGTAGTCGTTGTGGTCGGTGAGGCCGACGATCATCGTGGCGCATTCGCCGCAGATCAGCGACTCGGCCTGTTCGATCTCGGCGATGATCGCGTCGGTCGAGGTCGACCGGATCGCGTCGCGGATCTGCGCGGCGCTGCCGCCCTTACCAGCGAATGCGGGGGTGACCGCGGTACCGATCAGGAAGGCCACCGCAGCGAGCTTGAGCTTGAAGTTCTTCATGGTTGTTCTCCTTGCTGGGTGGGTTAGTAGACGTTGAGACCCGGGTTGTTCTCGCGGGCATAGAAGTTGACGCCCATGTCAGCCGCGAGAACAAAGAGGTACATCTGGTCCGCCGTGATGTCCGTACGACCGAGCTCGACCATGTGACCCTGACCCGTGAAGGCGCGGTCGCCGGTCTGCGCGGGGAACTGGACCACCGGGTTCAGCTTCTTGATGACGGCCGAGCCGCGCGAGTCCTGCGGGTTCATGTAGATCTTGAAGTTGCCGCTGATGACCAGGTTGCCTTCCTCGATGGCTTCCATGTCGGGGCCCGCCATCGTGATGTACGAGGCCGGCCACGAGCCGAGGTCGATGCTGCCGCTCTGCAGGTTGAGCATCGTGCCCGAGAGGTCGAACTTGACCGTGATCGCGTCGCCCGTCGCCGGGTCGGTGATGGTGTAGCCCTCGAGGCCAGCGATGGCCGGGCTGGTCGCGCTGTGGCACTCGACGCAGTTCGCGTTGAACACCGGTTGCAGTGCCTTGTCCCACGCGACGCCGCGAACCGTGTCGCGACCGAACGTCAGCGACTGGCGCTGGTCGCGCGACTTGGTGGACTGGGCGTCGATCGGACCGATCGAGAACGCTTGCAGCTGACCGGGGTTGACGTTCGTGGTGCCGGCGCGATCCTCGTGGCAACCACCACAGAGGCGGGACTCGCCCTTGCGAGCCGAGAACCACACGGGCTCGTTCTGGATCGACATACCGAACTTGTCGACGGCCTGGAGGTGGAGCGGCACGTTCGCCGGCACCTTCGCGACCCACGAGCCGTCGTTCGCGAGCGGCGCGACGCCGAGGTTGGCCTGGCCCTCAAACATCGTGGTGCCGAACATCTCGGGGAAGCCTTCTTCCGACGAGAAGCCTTCCATGATGCGGACGCCGAAGATCTGGCCCTGGGCGAACTGCGCGATCGTGGTGTCGTAGGCGTTGAGCGAACCGATCAGCGCGGAGTTGCCGAGGTTGGTGTCGATCGCCGAGGCGATGATCGGGGGTGCCGTGCGGCTCTGGAGCGGGCGCGCGAAGATGTCCCACATCTCGGGGTCGTCGATGACGGGGAGGCGCGTGCCGCGCTCGGTGTCGAGCACGTAGACGCCGAAGTTCGCCGAGATGCCGGCGGACCCGAGCACGCTCGACTCGACCGGCCCGTTCGCCCACGACACGACGAGGTCCGGCTTGTCCTTCGCGTTGAGCGGGAACGCGTCGTAGTAGCGACCGACGGTGTCCGCCGACGGCTCGTTGCCGCGCGGGACGTCGGGGGTGAGCAGGTGATACGTCGCACGTGCTTCGGTCGGCTTGTCGCCGGCGGAGACGTTGCCGTCCTCGTCGGTGACCACGGTGCCGAGGCGGATGTCGATCAGCGCACCCGACTGGATCGTGCGGTTGCGGGCAGTCGCGATCGCGACGAAGCGGCCCGGAGCAATCTCCTGCGGCTTGATCGTCGAGTTCGACGCGCCAGTCCCTTCCTTACCGAAGGCTTCGCGCATGTTGGTGAGGTCGGCGTCGAGGAACATCAGGTGGCCGGCGTTCTCCGGGCCAAGGTGATCCCACTGCGTGAAGATGATGCGACCGTCGGAGGCGAGCGACGGAAAGGTGCGGTGCGACAGGTTGCGAGCGCCGAGCTCTTCGCCGGTGCCATCGCGGTTGATGCGCCCGACCTGCAGCGTGGTGCCACGCTCGTACTCGTCGACGTGCTGGCGCGGGGTGACCGCCGCACCACCCGCATCGAGCTCCTCCACCGGGTTGTTGGTGGTGAACATGATCTTGTTGCCGGGGAGCCAGATCGGATTGACGTAGTCGCGACCCGGGTCCGTCGGGACGGCATCGACCTGACCGGTCGACAGCGTGAGGATGTAGAGCCCGTAGTGCGAGGTCATCGCCGTGCGAGCCGAGATCACGATCTCGTTCGCGTCGAACGAGATGTCGTAGCTCGAGATGTCGGTGTCCGTGAACATCGCCGCGTCCGGACCGGCGAGCAGCTCGGCCGACGGAAACAGCGTTTCCTGCTTACCGTCCGCGGTGGGCGGCGTCAGCTTTACAAGCCGTGCGTTCGCACCGGAGGGCGTTTTCGGGATGTACGACGTGTACTGGAAGATGTCGCCCATATCGTTGCGGGCTGGTCGCTGGAGCACGACGAGGGAGTCGATGTTTCCGAGCGGGCCCGGGTTGTCCTCGCCGCCACACGCGGGTGCGCCGAGGAGTGAAGCGCCGAGGATGAGGTGCTTGATCTTCATGGGTGAGCCTCCGAGGAGTTGACCCTGCCTAAT
>JANNBP010000338.1:0-1640 GCA_031385555.1 Deltaproteobacteria bacterium
CTCTCCATGTGCGCCTCGCCCACGCTCGGGTGGAGCACGACCGGTGCGAGGAACTTCTCCGCGTTCTTCGCGTAGTAGGCGAGGATGTGGCTACTGAACGTGACCTCGCCCCGGGCCTCGCTGATCCGCTTGCCCATCTCGAGCGTCGCGAGGCGTGCGAACTTGTCGACGTCTGCGGCCATGAGCTCGGCCGCCTTGTTGACGATCGCGGCGCGCTCCGCGTAGCTCCGCCTACGCCACTGCTCGAAGCACGCGGCGGCGGTGGCGGTCGCTTTCTCGAGCTGCGCGTCGGTCACCTCGTCGAACTTCTTGATCGTCTTGCCGTCGCTCGGATTGATGGACTGGTAACTCATGGTGCCTTTCTGGTTGCATGGAGCGCGCCGCACGGATCAGCCTCCGCCTTCGACCCAGCCAGTGATTCGCTCAGTTAGCGTCGGCGATCGCCACGTTGGCGCGCACGGGCTTGCGATCCGCGTCCTCGACGCACGCCACAACCGCAAGGCCGAGCCATGCGTTCGCACGCGCAAAGGCAGGTCCTCGTACGGTTGGTGCGCTCAACCGTGTTTGTCGGGCGCATGCTGCGACTGCACCGACCAGGTCGCTGGCTCGTCGTCCTTGTCAGCGGCGGCCGCTGCCGCCGTCGCCTGCACGTTGCCGCTTCCTGTTCGAACGACAGGTTGTCCCCGACCACGGCCCGCGTCGAGCCGCAGGAACTGATCTGTCTCCGGATGCGCTTCGAGGCCAAGGTCTTTCCCGACGGGGATCGACATCAACGTCACCTGCAGGTAGCGCCCGCTCCAAGCCACGGAGCGATAGTTCGTGTTTTGCTTCGTCGCCTGTTCGATGAACGCTTACGGCGTCGGGCCAATGTCATTGATCGTCATGTGAGCCTTCCATCGTGCAGCAGTGGGCGCGCCCTCTCGAGGTCCGTCCCGGTGATCGCTCCCACGGCCACGAGCGTTCGTCGCGCTCTCGCGACGCCTGAATCCTGCGCTACGTCACGCGAAGGGGGCCGTGTGTAGAGCTCACCTGATCGCGTGACCGAGCGGATTCTGTGACGCGAAGAGCGCCGGTCAGGAGCACCTTCCCGCCAGGATGATGCTCGGCGAGCGTCTGCGCTTCGCGCGCCTCGGACAGCGGCAGCCGCTTCACGATTGGAATGACGAGCCTGCCTTCCGCGACAGCGCGCCCGAGCTCTCCCAACCGCTTGGCATCGGGATGCGCCATCATCGCGTGAACGACGAGGCCGCGCGCCTTCGCGCCTTCGGGCTCCCCGACCACACTGCCGATGCACCCGCCCGGCTTCATCTTGCCGAGCAACTTCGCAACCGCAGGGCCACCGACGGTATCGGCGATGCAGTCGAGCGGCGGCAGTTTGTCGATCGCGGCGGCATCGTCGAGATCGACGACCCCGTCTGCTCCGAGCTGCGCTGCGGCGCTGATCTGCGCGTGCCGGACCCCCGCCCACACCTTGGCACCTCGTGCCTTCGCGGCGAACACCGCGACTCGTCCGACGCTCCCCATCGCACCGGTCACGAGCACGACGTCTCCTGGATTCGGCCGGGCGGCCTCCTCGATCAGCTGGGCGCCGGTGAGGAGCACGAGCGGAAGTGCGCCGGCGTCCGCGACGTCCAAGCTGG
>JANNBP010000348.1:0-22033 GCA_031385555.1 Deltaproteobacteria bacterium
CCGACATAGCGAAGACGTGCCCGACCCGAGCGCGTTCGGCGACACGTCGAGGTCGCCAACGTTCTCCTTCGGTCACTCGTCGACGAAGGAGACTCAGTCCCACACAGGACCGAGATCAGCGACATCCACGAACCCCCGAGTACAGAGACCGCCTCTCTGTAACCCGAGACCGGTCCCCGTTATCGCGGTTCGGGGAGTGCGATGACCTGTTCGCGATCTCTCGCGTCGATCGCGACCAGGAACCCAAGCTCCTCGGGGTGGCCGAGGGTGGGCGCTCTCTCGCCCGTCGCGGGTCAGTGCGCGCGGGCCGTGACGAGCGCGAGCAGTGCGCATGCGATCGAAGGTGATCCAACTCCGCGGCGGTGGCTCGTCGTGCCACCACGCCGATGGCGCTCGGCACGGCCCACGCGCTAGCTGACCCGCAGGGCGAGAGCGACCACCCGAGGCACGAGCTTCACAGCAACGACTTTCTCGCTACCCTCGAACCCGGACGACAAAATAAAAAGACCTGCCATCGAGCTACGGCATCGATGCAATCGAAGCCATCCGCGATCACCTTCTCCTCATCGCTGCCCGGATCCTCAGGAGCGGCTTCTCTCGACAGCGGGCGAAGCCGTCGGCATCACCTGCGACCTCAGCGTTCCGGCTTCGCCAGCATCACCAGCACCGTCGCGGCCTCGACACGCACCACACCGTTGCTGTCGGCGAGCGCGGCGACCAGCCCCGGCGTGACCTTGCGCGCCGAGCGATGCGCCATCGCCGCCGCCGCCCGCTGATCCGGCGTGGACTTGCCATCGCGCACCATCGCATCGAGCGTCTTGAGGCCACGCGCGTCGCCGAGCTCGGCGAGATCGGTGGCGGCACCGAGCGCCGAATCGCCGGTCAGCGCGGCGGCGAAGATGGCGATCGCTGCCGCGCGATCGCCACCATGCACGAGGACGCGTGCCGCGGCGAGGCGGACCCGCGGATCCGGATCGGCGAGCAGCTTGTTCGCGAGCTGCATGCCCGACGGCTTGCCCGCTGCACGGGTCGCCATGTTCGCGGCCCCGGCACGGATCGACCACCCCTCGGCACCCACCGCGCGATCGAGCGCCTTGACCGCGAGATCCTGGCGGCGCGCGGCGAACGCGGCCTCGGCTGCGAGGATCGGGTCCGGATCGTCGGCGAGCTGGATCAAGTCATCGGTCCGCTTCGCCGCGAGCAATAGCTCGATGCCGGCGAGCCGGACCGCGAGTGCCTTGTCGGCGAGGGCACGCTTCGCGAGGCCCGCGAGATCGCCTTGGCCGATCCGCGCGAGCGCGAGCGCGGCCGCCGCACGCACACCCTCGTCGGTGTGGCGGAGCTGGCGTTCGAGCACGTCGCCGGCCTCCTTGGCCTTGAGCTGACCGAGCCAGCGGATCGCGCTGCGGCGGACGCGTGCATCGGGATCGCTCCCCGCGAGCTTCTGCAGATCGATCAGCGCCGACGCGCCGACCTTCTTGCCCACACCGTCGACGATGATCCGGCGCGCTTCCGGATCGGGGCTGTGCAGCAGCTGACCCGCCGCGGGGCGGGCATTCGGATACCCGTTGATCACCGCGACCGCGGCGGACGCCGCCACGCGATCGTCGTCGTCACCGAGCCGCTCGGCCACCGCGTCGGCGAGCGCTTGGATCTCCGCCGCCGCGACCGCGTTGATCGCGGCGATCTTGAGCTTCGCCGAGGGCGACGATAGCGCCTGCGACAGCGTCGCGATCGCGAGGTCCTGGAGGAGCTCGGCATCGTCGCCATCGCGCTGCCCGACGTACGACGCATACGATCGCGAGACCCCCTCGGCATCGCCGAGCGCGAGCGCCGACCGCACGCGCATCTGCCACAGCCCGTGATCCCCCGGATGCGACGCCAACCCTTCGTCGGCGGACCGCGCGGCCGCGGCGTAGTCGCCGGCCTCGTAGAGGTTGACCGACTGTTTGGCGCGCCCTGCGCACGCCATCAAGCCAAGGGAAATGAGGACTGCTCGCATGGGACTTCTCAACATGACATGGACACCGTGCACGGCGGTCATGCCGCGGTTACATGGCAGGAACCGAAGATCTTTGCCGCGTTGCGCAAAACGTGTCGCCCGTCCCCCCTGTGTTGACGCAATTCGCGCACGTGCTCGCACGAACCCGGCCGACCGTCGAAGTTTTACGTATTGCGACAAGCTCCGTTGTTGACTCACCAAAAGCAGGGGCGCAATCGTACGCACGGAGGAGGGTCGGCGTGCTGAACAGGACCATCATCATGCTGGGTAGTGCGCTGGTCGCATGCGGCGGCGGCGAGTCGGCGGCTCCCGACGGCCCTGCCCCGGACACCCAACCCTTCGAATCCGACTGCGGCTTCCCGGGCGACGAAGGCAACGAGCTCTCGATCGGCAAGTTCTGCGATGACCTCGCGGACTGCAACGATGTCGGGCTGCCGTTCTGCTCGAGCCTCGGCGATCCGAACACGCACTTCTGCACCAAGACCTGCACGATGGGATCGACCGACCAGTGCGGTACCGAGACCTCCTGCACCTGCAACGCGAACAACCAGTGCGGCTGCACGCCGAGCGTTTGTCTCTGAGGGGGAACACATGAAGCGACTTGCTGCTGGCGTCGTCTTGTTGATCGGTTGCGGTACGTCGGATGGACCCACCGGCCCCGAGCTCGTCGAGGGTTTCGAAGTTCCGCCCCCTCCGGACAACGGCCTCCAGGTGATCACGCCGATCGTCGACGGCATCGAGCCGGGGACCGACAACGAGTACTGCCTGTGGAGCGACAAGTTCCTCACCGAGGAGACCGACATCAAGTCGACGGCGGGCTTCCAGACCGAGCCACCCGGCCACCACACGGTCCTCTACTACACGACGCTGACGCAGCCGCCGGGCACGCAGCGCAAGTGCACCGACACCGACATGGCGAGCTTCCGCTTCCTCACCGGCAACGGTGCCGAGGGCGAGCTCAACTCGGCGCCCGGTGATCTCGTGTATCGCGCGCCGAAGGGTGCGCAGCTCGTCGTCAACTCGCACTACCTCAACACCTCCGACGAGGTGCTCCAGGGACAGTCGGCGATCAACGTCAACTTCGCCGAGCCCGGCGCCCTGCACATCCCGTCGGGGTCGCTCGCGTTCCTCGACACCAGCATCAAGGTCGCCGAGGGCGTGTCGACGTTCGAGACCACCTGCAACGTCGATCGCCAGTACAAGCTGTGGTTCGTGATCCCGCACATGCACCAGTGGGGCACGCACATCACCGTCGATCTGATCAAGAGCGGCACGCCGAACCGGCTGTTCGACACGCTGTGGGACGAGTCGTACGCGTTCCATCCGCCGGAGATGCGCCTCGATCCAGATGCGCCGCTGGTGATCGACCAGGGCGATCAGCTCAAGGTCCACTGCGAGTGGAACAACGACACCGGGCGCGTCCTCGATTTTGGCTTCGAGATGTGCGTCAGCTACGCGCAGTTCATCGACGACACCGGCGTGGGTAGCGTCGCGTGCGATGCCGGCAACTGGACGTCCTTCTAAGTCCCGGCTCGCTCCGAGCTGCGCTAGATTGCGCCCGTGTCCTACGGGTTCCTGTTCGATCTAGACGGTACGCTCGTCGACTCCGAGCGCGAGACCGCGGAAGCGATGGCCCGCGCCCTGGAGAAAGGGCAGGGCATCCGCGTCGAGCAGTCCGACAAGGACTTCATCATCGGTCGCTCGTGGGTCGCGATCTACGACTCGCTGCGCGAGCGCTATCCGCAGATGACCTGGACGCGGGACGAGATCGTCCTCGCGACCTCGAGGATGCGTGACGAGGTGTTCGACGATCACGGTATCACCGTGCTCCCCGGCGCGCGTGAGCTCCTCGCCTGGACCCAGGCACATCCCCGTGCTCTCGTCACCGGCAGCTCGCGGATCGAGGTCATGCAGGTGCTGCCTCGGATCGGGCCCGAGGCCAACTTCGAGGTGATGTTCGCGGCCGAGGATGTCCCGCGGAGCAAGCCCCACCCCGATGGCTATCACCTGGCCATGGAGAAGCTGGGCCTACGCCCCGAGCACTGCCTGGTCATCGAGGATTCGGTCAACGGGATCGCCGCGGGCAGGGCAGCCGGCTGCGTGGTGGTGACCGCGCGGGCAGGAAACTTCGGGGGCTGGGACCAGTCGGGCGCGCATTGGGTGATCGACACCCTCGCCGAGCTGACCCCTGCCCTGGTCGACGAGCTGTTCGCGTCCTATGGTGCGAGGGTCGGATGAAGCTTCCGCCCCGCGTCAACATCTACGAGGTCGGTCCACGCGATGGACTGCAGAACGAGGCGCGTCAGGTTCCGACGGCCGACAAGATCAAGTTCATCGACGCGCTGGTCGGCGCCGGCATCCGCGATATCGAGATCACGTCCTTCGTCTCGCCGAAATGGATCCCGCAGCTCGCCGATGCGAGCGAGGTCGCGCGCGGCGTGCATCGTCCAGCCAACGTGCGGATGAGTGCGCTGGTGCCGAACCGGCGCGGGCTCGAGACCGCGCTCGCCGCGGGGATGAAGGAGATCGCGGTGTTCCTCAGCGCCTCCGAGACCCACAACAAGAAGAACGTCAACAAGTCGATCGCCGACACGCTCGCCGCGTTCGACGACGTGATCCCCCAGGCGCGCAAGGCGAACGTCCCGGTGCGCGCGTACGTGTCGACGGTCTACGGCTGCCCGTACGAAGGCGACGTCGATCCGGAGAAGGCCGTCGAGCTCGTCGGTCAGCTGCGCGACCTGGGTGTCTACCAGGTCTCGCTCGGCGACACGATCGGCGTCGCGAATCCGCAGCAGGTCGAGGACGTGCTCGGCCGCGTGTTCGCGAAACATCCGGTCGACAGCGTGGCGGTGCACTTCCACGACACCCAGGGCACCGCGGTCGCGAACTGCCTCGTCTCGTTGACGATGGGTGTCACCACGATCGATGCCGCCGCCGGTGGGCTCGGTGGTTGTCCCTACGCTCCCGGCGCCTCGGGCAACCTCGCCACCGAGGACATCGTCGCGATGCTGCACGCGATGGGGGTCGAGACCGGCATCGATCTCGACAAGCTGACCGAAGCGTCGCGCACCGCCGCCACGTTCGTCGGTCACGAACTACCGTCGAAGTACCTCATGGCGCACGTCGGCAAGCAGGCGCGTGCGCGCCGGCGGGCCGAGCTCGGTGGATAAGGGGTTTGGATAGGGGGTTGGATAGGGGTTTGGGGCGGGGGGTGGCGCCCGAGCCCCAATAAGAAGATACCTTCCGCCGCATGCTGGAGATCGTCGTCGAGAAGCGTGGCTCGGTTTGCTGGGTGACCCTGAACCGCCCCGAGGTTCGCAACGCGCTGTCGCGCGACGTCAACCAGCAACTACAAGAGATCGCCACGGAGATCGAGCAAGACAACGACGTCCACGTCGCGTTGATCACTGGTACGGGCGACAAGGCGTTCTGCGCAGGCGCGGATCTCAAGGAGCGCAAGGGCGTGACGGCGGCCGAGGCGGGTCCCTACATCTCTGCGATCTCGAGCGCGATCAGCAGCTGGGGCTTCCTCCGCAAGCCGACGATCGCGGTGATGAACGGCTCGGCGTACGGCGGCGGACTCGAGCTCGCGATGGCGTGCGACTTCCGCATCATCGTCGACGGCGCCGAGGTCGGCCTGACCGAGGTGAAGCTCGGCATCATGCCGGGCGCCGGTGGAACGCAGTACCTGCCGCGCCTGGTCGGAGAGGCGCGGGCGAAGGAGCTGATCTTGCTCGGGCGGCGGATCAGCGCGGCGCGCGCGTTCGAGATCGGCCTGGTCACGCAGGTCGTGCCACGCGACAAGCTGACGGCTGCCGTCGAGGGGCTGCTCGCCGAGCTCGCGGCATGCGCGCCGATGTCGGTGCAGCAGGCGAAGTCGGCGATCGAGAAGGCGCACGCGATGCCCCTCGAACAAGGGCTCGATGTCGAGCGGCAGCACTACGACGTCACGCTGTTCAGCGAGGATCGCGACGAAGGGCTCGCCGCGTTCGCCGAGGGTCGGCCCCCGCGCTTTCTCGGCCGATAGCGTTCTGCCATAGTGCACGGCGGTGGAACGGCGGCTCTACATCGAGTATCTCGGCGACAGCATCGAGCTACCGCGCGGTGAGACGCTGGTCGGTCGCGACGTCGGGTGCGCGCTGCGGTTCAACGATCCGTCGGTGTCGCGTCGCCACCTGCGGTTCGTGATCCGCGCCGCCGAGATGTTCGTCGAGGACATCGGGAGCAGCAACGGCACGCTGTTCAACGGGCGCACGTTGCGCAAGCCACAGCGGATCACCGACGGCGACACGCTCGTCGTTGGCAGTCGCACCCTGACTGTCCGCGTTTCGGACGATGACGAGCTGCAGCCGTCGACGCTGGTGCTCGGCGAGCGCCGCGAGGATGACGATCGCCCGACGCGGCGCAACTCCGCCAGCGTGAGCACGACCGTGCCGAACCCGTTGCGCGAGCTCAAGGGCGACGAGCCGGCGAGTCGCGCACCCACCAAGCAGGTCCCGCGGATGACGGATTTCGATTCGGGTCGCGTCGCCGCGGCGCCGACCGTGCCGCCGTTGACGATCCCGCTCGAGCGTCGCCGCCACGACCGGATCGATCGAGAGCTGCGGCTGGTCTACGTCTCCGACGCTCTCGAGATCGAAGCGAACACCAGCGATCTCAGCCGCAGCGGCGTGTTCGTGCGGACGCAGATCCTCGACCCCATCGGGACCCCGTGCAAGCTGACGATCCTGATCGACGGCGGCCCGGCCCTCGTGGTCGACGGCGTGGTCCGCCGGGTCGTCAAGGAGGGGAACACGCAGGGCGAGCCGGCCGGGCTCGGGGTCGAGCTACGGGATCTCGGCCCGTACGAAGCCGCCTGGATCGACATCGCGGTCGTCCGCATCACCTCGTGAGGCCAACCGACCCGGGTGGACTATTCCCCCGGTAGCAAACGGCTATGGGCGACTCGTCATCTAAGATCAGCAACTTGGGAAACGATCGGGGTTCACGAGCCCCGATCTTCGCTGGCGCATGAGCTGCAATCGTTGGCGGTATGGCGGCCATCGAGAACCTGATGAAGCGTTGGGGCTTCGTACGACTGTCCAAGTACGGGCTGATCCTGACGCCCGAAGGTCGAATCATGTCGCTGCGTCCCGAGGTGCTGGACGACGGCATGGGTGGAAAAATCGTCGGCTGGCGTGATCGGGACCTCGCGGCCGCCGAGCTCGCCCGCTTCGAGATGCCGGCAGCGGTCAGAGCCGTGGCCAGTCCGGTTGCCACGTCCGCTAACGCGATTCGGGTCTCGCCGCCGGTCGCCGCCAGCACGATCTCTCCCCTGATCCCCGCGCCACGCGCCGTGGCCGTGGCCGTCCCCCTCGCATCCCCCACCTCGGTGGCCCGGCCGCTGCCGTCGAAGTTCCCCCCTGCACCCCCCATCACCCGTCCCTTCGTCGCGGTGGCACCGATCGCCGAGCCGGAGGAAGATGAGTGGGAATGGGAGATCGCACTCGCGCGCGCTCGGACAGTCGAGGATGTGATCGCGCGGCCGTCGCGCCGGATGCGCGCGGACACCGTGCCGCCGGCTGCCAGCCAGCCGAAGTTCATCGAAGCCAAGACGTTGCCGATGCCCAGTCCCCGTGCCGCCGGGAACGCAGATCCGATCGGCTCGGGCGAGTGGCCGAAGACCGAGCCGCTCGGCATCATCGACTACAACGATCAGACGAACCCGATGAGCGAAGTGGTTCGCATCGTTCGCCTGCACCAGGCGGCGAAGCCGGCCGCGAAGCTTCCGGCGAAGGACACGCCGCATCCGCGCGTGTTCGTTCGCGCGCCGTCGCCGACCACCGTGATCCCGGTGCCGAGACTGCCCCGCGTCACCAACCAGACGATCGAGCCCGTGGTGCGGACGCGGTTCCCGAGCGCCACGCCGGTGCCGGCTCGCACGACGCAGCGCCCGTTCATCGCGCCGCCTCCGCCTGTTCGCCCGGCCGAGGACGACAAGACGTCGCCGGGCATGTTGTCGATCCCCGCCGCACGGCTCCCTCGCATCCCGAGCATCGTCAAGCGGGCGCGGTGATGCGTCTGCTCGCCCTCGCCGCGATCGTCGCTGCCTGCGGCGGTGGCGGTGGTGGCAAGGCGAAGCCGAAGGCCCCGGTCGGTCCCGCGATCGACGAGAAGCAGGCCGAGAAAGAAGCGAAGAGCCTCGCGAGCGAGCTGCTCGAGACGCTCGGGCGCGGCAGCAAGGACAGCCTGTTCTCGCTGCTCGACGATTCGCTCGTCGTGTTCGGTCCGCGCCGCGAGGATGCGGCGGCAAATCGCGAGGACACGCTGGTCGCGCTCGGCAAGCTGATCGATCCGAAGGCGAAGAAGAAGCTGTCGCTCAAGTCGAGCTCGCTCGATGTCGTGGCGTCGCAAGGCGGGCGCTCCGCCTGGGCGTTCGACGTGATCACCGTCGACGGCGAGCCGCACGCGGTCACCGCGATCCTGTCGAACGCGGATGATCTGTGGCAGGTCGAGGCCGCGGTGATCGCGCACACGCCGTCGCGTGGTGCGATCAAGCAGGAGACGGCCAAAGAGGGCGTGGTGCCGCCCGGTGCAACGGCCAAGGGCAAGCTCGCGCCCGAGGCGAGCGGCGCCGTCGACAAGTTCAAGAAGGGCCTCCTCGATCAGGAGAGCTGGGGTGCGGATCTCGGTGCGCGCACCGACGCGATCGTCGTCGGCCCAGCCGCCGGTGAGGTCACGCGTGGCAAGAAGGAGATCAAGAAGCTGTGGAAGCTCCGGCTCGAAGCGAAGACCCGTGCTGTGGCCTCGGGTGAGATCGTGTCGCGGGTGACGCGCGATGGTCAGCTCGCGTGGGTGACCGCGCCGATCACGCTGGCGTCGGAGTCACAGGACCCGATTCCGCTGCGCGCGTTCGCGGTGTTCGAGAAGGGCGAGAGCGGGTGGACGATGATCGCGCTCCACGAGTCGCTCGCGTTCGATCAAGCCGGCGCCGGTGCCCCGTTCAAGAAGGTGCTGCCACCCGCGCCCAAGGAAACGCCGCCGGAGGTCGCTACCGAGGAGAAGCCTCCCGAGAAGAAGTTGAAGAAGAAACCCAAGAAGTCGGACGGCGACACCGCGGAGGATCCGCCGAAGAAGAAAAAGAAGAAGAAGCCCGCGGTCGACGAAGCAACCGACGACCCACCGAAGAAGAAGAAAAAGAAGAAGAAGCCGGTCACCTCCGACGAGGAGTGATCAGCCTTCGTCGGTCGCAGGCTTCTCGGGCTGCTGCTGCTGCTGCCGCATCGGCATCACCGAGCGCACGACCAGGCCGATGCCGCCGACCAAGCAGGTCAGCATGATGATCGTGTTGAGCAGCGAGGTCTGACGGAAGTGGATGTCGAGGTTGGCGATGATGCCGACCACGATCATCAGGAGTCCGCCACCGGTGAGCACCCGGCCGACCATCGACTTGCCGTTCGCGAACAGGATCGCGATGCCGATCAACATCGGGATCAGCGTGATCCCGAAGCTCGTGCCATATCCGCCAACCCCGAAGTTCCAGAAGCCGTGCCCGCTGGTCACCTGAACCTGGTTGAACAGCAGATAGCCACCGATGATGACCATCACGATGCCGAGCAGGAACGTACGTGCTCCACCCGGCGTGCCCCCGACGTTGCGAATATCCAATTCGTGACTCCTAGGGCTCTCGATTCGAGAGTGCCAGCCAACATGGGTCCATCTGCCCCGTGACGCAAGATCCTGATTGCGGGCGTCTCACCGCGTCATTCCACGTTGGTGGTGGCGGCGAGCCACGACCGGAGGAGCGCCTCGTCCCGCGGAAGATTGTCAGCGTACTCGGCGACCTGGTGGGCGAGGTCGGTCACGACGATGCGTTGACCGCCGCGGAGATGCCCGGCGACGAGCACGCGATCCTCGTGACCTCGCAGCGGCCGGCTCTGCAGGCTCTCGAGATCCCACAACCACGCCGTGCCATCGAGCGAGGAGGTCAGCAGGGTGTTGTCCTCGCTTTCGACGATCGACGTCACCAACCCCGTGTGACCGCGCAACACCGTTGCGGTACCGCTCTCGAGGTTCCACACGCGCACCGTGTGGTCGGCGGCCGCCGAGAACAGGCGCTTGCTGTCGCGATCGACGAGTAGCGTCACGACCGTGCCCTGGTGGCCGTGAAATTGACGAATCGCCCCGGTCGACAGCTCGACCGTCGAGATCACCCAGTTGTCGGCACCGAGGAACAGCTGCTTGCCGTCCGGAGAGAATGCCAACGAGCGGTAGTTCTTCCCTTCTGACACGTCGTATTCGACGGCCTTGTGGTTGTGGAACACGAACGCCGTCGCCATGTCCGTCGCGATCGCGAGGCGGTCGTCGGGACCGTAGGCCATGATGGTCGGGGTCATCTCGCCGAGGTTGCTGGGCTTGCCGGTGGCGACGTTCCATTCCTCGATCAAGCGCCGCGCTTGGCCGACGACCTCACGCGAGGTCGTGATCCGTGTTCCATCGTGATTGATCGCGACGTGCTTCACGCGATCGGCGAGCAGCGTGCCGCGGTTGGCCACCAGATCCCAGACCACGACGTGCTCGGCTGCATCGACGGTGGCGACGTGGCGGCCGTCGGCGGCGACAGCCAGCTCGACCACCTCGTCGTCGGGGCCGTCCATCGTCTCGCGGATGAGGCGCTCTCCCACGCGCGAGATGCTGTCCGTCCGCATCGTCGGATCGCGGGGGATGCCGGCGGCGACGTCGGTGACCGAGAGGAGACGCGTGGTGTTGGACAGCAGATTCCGAACCTCGAGACGAGGGCCGCGCCGCGTGAGGATCAGCTCGCGACCGTCTCCCAGCACAGCGAACGACGACGTGGTGCGATTGTCGCCATGATCGCGAGCGACCGTCGGCAGCGTCCACACCCGGATCATGCCGCGGCGATCACCGGAGGCGATGGTACCGGCGCGTGACACCACGATCTCGTCGACCGCGGCGGAGTGTCCGTAGAGCCGCGTCACGCTGCCGGGCCAGCCATCGCTGACGATCAACGAGTGATCGCCGCTCGACATCTGCCCCGGATCGAACGGCGCGAACTGACCGTGGTCATGCCGGCGCAAGGTCTCCTCCGTCGGAACCCCTTGCTGATCCAACGTCGCCCCGACCACGCGACCGTTGGGTAGCGTCGCGAGCTGCGTCATCTCCTTGCCGATCCGGACCCGCATCTTCGTCTCGACGTGGCGGAGGTACTCCTGCGCGCCGGTTGCGAATGACTTGGTATCGCGCGCGACCCACGTGTGCTTGCCACCATCGCTCGCGAAGTGGGGGGATGGGGCGTTCTCGAAGACGGTGGTCTGCTCGCCGGTCGCGAGGTCGAACCTGAGCACGACGTTGGCCCTGCGGTCGTGGACCAGGATGGCGCGCCCGTCGGCGGTCCAGGTCGGCTGGCGGTAGGGGCCGACGAGGCGATCGTCGGTCTTCAGATCGACGACCCGAACGAGGTCCTCGGCTGGCTCGCCCTGCCTGATGTGCGAGAACACCACGACGCGGGTGCCATCCGGCGACCACTGCGCCAGCTGCCATTCGCCACCGATCGAGCGTACGAGCCGAGGCGTCACGGGCGTGAGTGCCGTGGCCGGCCATTCCCAGATCCGACCCTGGCGATCGACGGCATGAACAGCGTCTCCCGTGAAGCCGAGCGCGATCAGCTCGGGTGCCCCGCCGATCGGTCGGCCCGTCCAGGTCGTCAGATCCCAGATCCGCACGGTGTCGCCGGGATCGCCCGTGGGGCGGTGCTCGAACGAGGCGAGCCAGTGCCCGTCCGGAGAAAACGCCAGGCCTTGGACCTGACCCGCGGCGGTCATCACGTGAGCGACGCCGGCTGCCGCAGCCTCGGAGGCGATCATGCGCGCGGCGCGCAGCTGCGAGGTGTTGGGCGAGAGGCGCTTGAGGATCGCGAGTGCCTCGGTGGGATCCGTGGCCATCACCTGCTTGGCCTCGGCGATCGTGCGGGCGTCGGCCTGGGTGCGCTTCTCGATCGCTTCGACCTCGGTGTGACGGCGCTCGACGAGGATGCGCCACAGCCCGAAGCCGCTGAAAGCGACGAGCGCCAGGAACGCGACGCTCCCGACGATCACCGCCCCGCGGTTGCGGTGGACCCACCGCTTGGTCAACTGCCACGTCGTGTAGTCGTGGCTCTTGACCAGCATGCCCTGCTGGTAGCGCTTGAGCTCGGCGACCATCTCGTTCGCCGTCGGGAAGCGATCGGCGGGTGCGCGCGCCATCGCCTTCTCGACGACGGCGATCAGATCGATCGGCGCATCGGGGACGATCGTCGCGAGCGGTGCAGGCGCCCCGTCCAGGACCTTCGCGAGGACCTCCTCCGTCGTGCGCCCGATGAAGGGAGGCACCCCGGCGAGCACCTGATAGAGCATCGCGCCGAGCGCGTAGACATCGGCGCGGGCGTCGACGCGGTCGCCGTTCGCCTGCTCGGGTGGCATGTACGACGGCGTGCCCATCACCGAGCCCTCGACGGTCTCGGCGCCACCCGAATTCGCCGCGAGCCGGTGCGTCGTTGGGGGCACCACGGCCTGCGTCAGCGACACGAGCTCCTCGATCTCCGACAGATCCTTCGCGATGCCCCAATCGATCACCACGGTCTCGCCGAAATCGCCGACCAGCACGTTCGCCGGCTTGAGGTCGCGATGGATGACGGACTTGGTATGCGCATACGCGAGCGCATCGGTCACCGCGATCACCGCGGGTAACAGCGAGAGTCGATCGGCCAACGATGTCGCTTCGGCGATCCGCACGTCGAGCGGCTTGCCGCGGATCAGCTTCATCGCGAAGAACGGCTGCCCATCCGGCCACTGACCGGCCTCGGTGACGTGGACGATCGCGGGATGCTGCAGGCCGGCGGTGATCCGGACCTCGCGATCGAAGCGGGCGCGTGCACCCGCGTCGTCGTGCAGCACTTCCTTGATCGCGATCGGCCGATCGAGACGGAGATCGCGGGCCTCGAGGATGCGCCCCATGCCGCCGCGCGCGAGCTCGCGGAGGATCTGATAGTTCGCGCGGTCGACGACCGGCAGCGAGTCGTGCCCGGCGACCACCGTCTGCGACAGGCTCGGCGACGCCGCGCGCGTCTCCTGCGCGACGTTGGCACTGACCGTGGGATCGCTGCCGCGCGTCGTGCCGTGCGCGAGCTTCGGGTTGGTCGACGATGGCGCGGCGAGCGTCTCGTCGGTGGCACCATCATCCCGCACGCATGGAGCCTACCATCGCCATGGAAACCCCAGGCCGTCCCGTTCTATGGTCCGCGCGTGCGCAAGCTGGTTGCCCTCGTCCTGTTCGCCGCGTGTAGCGGTCCCTCGAAACCACCGACTGTTCCGGCTCCCGTCGATCCGACAAACGGACCTGTAGAGCCGCCTACACCGGTGGCCGAGCTGCCCGCGGCGGCACCCAAGCCGGCGTCGCCGGTCGCCGTGATGCCCGAGCAGATCGCGAGCGCGAAGAAGCTTCTCCTCGCGAAGCACGGCCAGGCGCAGAGCGCGCGGATCGAGCGTGGCGTCTCGCAGGTGGCCGTGCTGTGGCGCGCCGAGGACGGCGATCTCGGCACGTTCGTCGTCGAGCACTTCTTGTCCGAGCCGAAGGCGATCGACGCGTTGTTCGATCGGCTGCAGAAGCAGCTCGAGCAAGTCGACGGTCACGGCCTCGAGCTCGGCCGCTCGCTGCGCTGGGACACCGAGGTCGACACCGGGCCGCAGTTGCCGGTCGACTCGCTGCTCGCGGCGTTCGATCCCGGCGCGCACGTCACCGAGGATCTGTTCAACGCGAAGGTCGCGTTCGCCGCGCTGCTCAACTTTCCACTCACCACCCTCGAGAGCAAGCTCAAGGACGGCGATGGCTGGACGCGCCGGCAGTGGGCCGAGTCGAAGCTGACCGGCCGGTTCGATACCCGGATCCCCGGCAACATCTCCGCGCAGATCAGCGCCGCCGCGGCCGCCGCCGACGCGTACATCGCCGGTTACAACCTGTGGATGCACCACGTCGTCGATGACAAGGGTGCGCGGTTGTTCCCGTCGGGGAAGCGCCTGATCAGTCACTGGAACCTGCGCGACGAGCTCAAGGCGAACTACGCCGACAAGGGTTCGGGACCTAGTCCCGATATGACGATCGGCCTCGGCAAGCAGCGCGCGATCGTGAAGGTGATGGAGCGGATCGTGACGCAGACGATCCCGAAAGCGGTGATCGACAACCCGAAGCTCGACTGGAACCCGTTCGCGAACACGGTGGTCGCGGCACCGGCGAGCGAGGTCGAAGCGAACGCGCCCAAGGACAAGCCGGCGACGCCGTCGACGGATCGCGAGCCCGATGCGCGGTTCCAGGTGGTGCTCGATCACTTCGCGACGTATCGCAAGGCGGACCCGTACTCGCCGATCGCGCCGACCCACATCGCGCGGGCGTTCGAGGGGGCCGAGATGCCCGAGGCACGTGTGCGCGCGTTGCTCCTCGCCGTGCTCGAGAGTCCGCTGATCGCGCGTGCCGCGGGAGAGGTGAAGACCAAGCTCGGTCGTCCGCTCGAGCCGCAGGACATCTGGTACGAGTTCGGCGGCGGCGACGTCCCCGAGGCGGAGCTCGACAAGGAGACGCGCAAGCGCTACCCGACCGCGGGCGCGTTCGCGAAGGACATGCCGAGGATCCTCCAGGGCCTCGGGTTCACCGACGCGCAGGCCAAGACGCTGTCGGCGAACATCGCCGTCGATCCGTCGCGCGGCGCGGGTCACGCGATGGAGGCGAAGCGCCGCACCGACAAGCCGCACCTGCGCACCCGGGTCGGTGACAAAGGCATGGACTACAAGGGCTACAACATCGCGGTCCACGAGCTCGGGCATAACGTCGAGCAGTACCTGTCGCTCTACGAAGTCGACTACACGCTGCTCGCGGGCACGCCGAACACCGCGTTCACCGAGGCACTCGCGTTCCTGTTCCAGGCGCGCAACCTCGAGTTGCTGGGACGCAAGAAGCAGAAGGGCGAAGCGGAGCGCCTCGAGGTGCTCGATCACCTGTGGAACACCTGGGAGATCGCGGGTTGCTCGCTCGTCGAGATCGACGTCTGGCACTGGCTCTACGAGCACCCGAACGCGACGGCAGGCGAGCTGCGTGAAGCAACGGGCAAGATCGCGCGCGCCGTCTGGGACAAGTACTACGCACCGGTGCTCGGTGGCACGGGGCAGACCTCGATCCTCGGCATCTACTCGCACACGATCGCGTCGCCGCTCTACCTGTTCAACTACGTGCTCGGTCACCTGATCGCGTTCCAGATGGAGGAGCACGTCGCGGGGAAGGATGCGAAGACGTTCGCCGCGGAGTTCACGCGGGTCGCACGCTATGGCGCGGTGCTGCCCGACGTCTGGATGAAGCACGCGACGAAGGCGCCGGTCAACGCGCAGCCGATGCTCGACGCGGCGAAGCGGGCGCTCGATCAGGGCCCTGCGAAGAAATGAAATCGACGAGGGCGACGAAGTCGTCGTACCTCGCGTTCGTGCGCGCACCCAGGAACGCCATCACCAGCGCGTGCCGAGCTTGACCGCGACGACCTGGCAGTAGCCGGCGGCCTCGGTCCAGCCGGTCTTGCCGCCGAGGATCTGGTGCTTGGTCCACAGCGCCGGAACCGTGCTGGTGTAGTCGCCGCTCACGTCGTTCGATTCAGAAGCGACGTGTGCGCGTTTCGTGGTCATCGCCGCGCGCAGCACCGGATCGCGGATCGCCTCGCGCAACGCGAGGGCCATGTCGCGCGCGGACGACTCGTTGCCGGTGAGGCCGGTGACGTCGGCGAGCTTGGTGCTCGACAGGCCGAGGTCCCGTGCGCGTTTGCGCATCGCGACGAGCAAGTCGTCGGGTGACAGGCCGACCGAGCGCGCGAGCGCCGTCGGCGTGCGGTTGTCCGACGACAGCATCATCGCGTACAGCAGGTCCGCGTTCTTGAACCGCTGCCCCTCGAGCAGCATCGTCGGTGCGCCGCCCACGCCCGCGACCGCATCATCGTGGGTGATCAGCGTGGTCTTCGAGAGATCGAGCTTGTGCGCGCGCAGCACGAGCGCGACGAACAGCTTCGTCATCGACGCGATCGGGCGAACCTCGTCGGCGCGCCGCGCGAACACCACGTCGCCGGTCGCGGCATCGATCGCGATCGCGCTCGGCGACTCGAGTCGGGGGCCGTCGGCGCGGGCGGTCGCCGTGAGCAGGAGCAGCACCACGATCACCCGCATGCCCCATCATCCCTCAGGTTTCGCGGGATTGCCGGCATGACCTACATCGCGGAATGGGGGCGACCGGCGGTACGTTGGATCTCGATGGGTGCCGAGGACCGCTGGGAACGCATCGCGCAGGGGTTGTTCTGGACGGGCTGGTTGTTCGTCGCGTTCACCGCGTACGGCCTCTACAGCGGCGACGACTGGCGCGGCGTCGTGATGACGGTGGCGCCGGGCGCCGTGGTGTTTGCACTCTGGTACATGGCGCGTGCACGCGCGGAGTACTTGATGAGTGGCACGCGGATGCCGCTGCCGGCACGCGCGATCGCCGCGGCGGTCGTGCTCGGTGGGGTTGCCTTCGTCGTACACACCGTGCGGATGGCACCCCAGCTCACGATCGTGACGAAGGAAGATCGCGCCGTCGAGGAGAAGCGGCGCGAGCTCGAGATGCTCCAGCGCGCGGGCAAGCACCTCGAGGTGGGCGAGAAGGAGGTGACGTTCGCGAACGGGGAGAAGGGCATGGTCAAGACCCTGGTGCGGAAGCCGCCCGCGCCCGAACGCGAGTGCGAGGATTGGGGTTCGGTCCCCGATACGACCGAGGGCCACGAGGGTGAAATGCTCGCGTTCTGCAAGCGCTGGGCGCCCGAGCCCGCCGCGCCGAAATGATCGACTAGAGTCGCGCCGTGCTCGCCACAGCCGTGATTCGTCGAGGACCACTGCGAAGTGATGTCCTGCGATCGCGGGCCGCGGGTCCGCTTCGCTTGCTGCATCCTCGCGCGGCCGGCAACGCGGCGTGGATCGTGACGAGCAGCCTCGGTGGAGGCTTGGTCGATGGGGATCACGTCGCGCTCGACGTCGTGATCGAGGCGGGTGCGACCGGCCTGGTCACCACGCAGGCGTCGTCGAAGGTCTACAAGGGCACCTCGTCGCAGAGGCTCGCCGTGCGCGTGCACGGTGATGGCTGCGCGCTCGTGGTGCCCGATCCGATCGTGCCGTATCGCGATGCGAGCTACACGCAGGTCACCCGGATCGCGCTCGACCCCGAGGGCTCGTTGGTGCTGTCGGATGTCGTGACCGCGGGACGGATCGCGCATGGCGAGCGTTGGGCGTGCACGCGGTTCGACGCGACGCTCGCGATCTCGGTGGCGGGACGCAAGGTGCTTCACGATCGCGTGGTGCTCGACGGCGACATCGCGCAGAAGATGACGCGGTTCGCCGCGATGGGAACCGCCGTGTTGATCGGGCCGCGCGTCGGTGCGCTCGGTCGTGCGGCGCTCGAGCTCGGTGCCGTGAGCAAGCGCGCGTCCGTCGTGGTCGCGGGGAGCCCGCTCGGCAACGGCGCGATCCTGCGCCTCGCGGGTGACCAGATCGAGAGCGTCGTCGCGACCTTGCGCGACCTCCTACGTCCGGCCTGTGCGGAGCTCGGAGAGGACCCATGGTCGCGAAGGTGGTAGGCGTGCGACTGACCCTCACGGCGTCGCGATCTGATACTCAGACGTCGTGAGGCTCGCCCCGCGCGACATCGACAAGCTCGTTCTTCACAACGCCGGGTTCCTCGCGCAGAAGCGCCTCGCGCGTGGTCTGCGCCTGAACTATCCCGAGGCGATCGCGCTGATCGCGACCCAGCTCCTGGAGCTGATCCGCGACGGGCGCGCGGTCGCGGAGCTGATGGATCTCGGGCGCACGCTGCTCGGCCGCTATCAGGTGATGGATGGCGTGCCCGAGCTGATCACGGAGGTGCAGGTCGAGGGCACGTTCCCCGACGGCACCAAGCTGGTCACCGTGCATCACCCGATCGTCGCGGATCACGGGGATCTCCCGCTCGCGCTCTACGGCAGCTTCCTGCCCGTGCCGGAGCGCTCGGTGTTCGCGCAGGATCCCGTCCCGCTGTCGCCGGGCGAGATCCTCGTCGGGCTCGGCGAGATCGAGCTCAACGAAGGGCGACCTACCCGAGAGGTGGTCGTCACCAACACCGGCGATCGGCCGATCCAGGTCGGTAGTCACTGCCACTTCGTCGAGACCAACCGCGCGTTGATCTTCGATCGCCCCGATCTCCACGGCATGCGGCTCGACATCCCGGCCGGCGCCGCGGTTCGGTTCGAGCCCGGCGAGCAGAAGACGGTGCGGCTGATCCCGGGGCGGCGCCGCGAGGACTTCGCGCAGGCACCGCACGAGCGAGGTGACTCGTGAGCCATCGCATCGATCGCAAGACGTACGCGGATCTCTACGGCCCGACGGTGGGCGATCGCGTGCGCCTCGGCGACACCGGCCTCTACGCCGAGGTCGAGCGCGACTTCAACCACTACGGCGACGAGTGCAAGTTCGGCGGCGGCAAGGTGCTGCGCGATCGGATGGGACAGTTTGCCGGTGCGGATGACTCCGAGGCGCTCGATCTGGTGATCACGAACGCGCTGATCATCGACTGGACCGGCATCTACAAGGCCGACATCGGCATCAAGCGTGGGCGCATCGTCGGGCTGGGCAAGGCCGGCAACCCGGCGGTGATGATCGGCGTCGATCCGCGGATGATCGTCGGCGTCACCACCGAGGCGATCGCGGGTGAGGGCCTGATCGTCACCGCGGGCGGCATCGACACGCACATCCACTTCATCTGCCCGCAGCTCGCTGACGAGGCGATCGCGAGCGGCATCACCACGTTCGTCGGCGGTGGCACCGGCCCGACGACAGGCACCAACGCGACGACGTGCACGCCGGGCGCGCGACACATCGAGCTGATGCTGCAGGCGACCGACACGCTGCCGTTGAATATCGGGCTGACCGGCAAGGGCAACACGTCGCTGTCGGCGGGGCTGATCGATCAGATCCGCGCCGGCGCGATCGGTCTCAAGCTGCACGAGGACTGGGGGACGACGCCGCGCGCGATCGACTGCTGCCTCTCCGTCGCGGAAGAGGAAGACATCCAGGTCACGATCCACACCGACACGCTCAACGAATCGGGCTACGTCGACGACACGATCGCCGCGTTCAAGGGGCGAACGATCCACACCTATCACACCGAGGGGGCAGGCGGCGGACACGCCCCCGACATCATGCGCGTGTGCGGCGAGCCGAACGTGATTCCGAGCTCGACGAACCCGACGCGCCCGTACACGGTGAACACGCTCGACGAGCACCTCGACATGCTGATGGTGTGTCACCACCTCGACCGCGAGATTCCCGAGGACGTCGCGTTCGCGGAGAGCCGGATCCGCGGCGAGACCATCGCGGCGGAGGACATCCTCCACGACCTCGGCGCGCTGTCGATCATCTCGAGCGACTCGCAGGCGATGGGGCGCGTCGGCGAGGTGATCACGCGAACCTGGCAGACCGCGCACAAGATGCGCGAGCAACGCGGGCGGCTGCCGTCGGAGCGCGGCGACAACGACAACAATCGCATCCGGCGCTACATCGCGAAGTACACGGTCAACCCGGCGATCGCGCACGGCATGTCGCACGACATCGGGTCGATCGAGCTCGGCAAGCTCGCCGACCTGGTGGTGTGGAAGCCGGCGTTCTTCGGCAGCCGCCCCGAGATGGTGCTCAAGGGCGGCTTCGTCGCGTGGGCGCAGATGGGTGATGCGAACGCGTCGATCCCGACGCCCGAGCCGATGATGATGCGCCCGATGTTCGGTGCACGCGGTCGCGCGATCGGCCGCACGTCGCTCGCCTTCATCTCGGAGCGCGCCTTCCATGAAGGTCACGTGCATGCGCTCGGGCTGCACAAGCAGCTGTCGATCGTGCGCAACTGCCGCGGCATCGGCAAGAAGCAGATGAAGCTCAACGATGCGCTGCCGAAGATGGAGATCGATCCCGAGACCTACGAGGTCCGCGCCGACGGGGTGGTCCTGACCTGCGAACCGGCGAAGACGTTGCCGCTCACCCAGCGCTATTCGCTGTTCTGATGCACTGGATCGTCCTCCAGCTCGCCGACTCGGCGTTTCCGACGGGCGGCTTCGCCCACTCGGCGGGGCTCGAGGCGTGCGTGCAAGCGGGCGAGGTCGCGACTCGCGCCGACGTCGAGCGGTTCGTCGCTGAGCTGATCGATCAGCTCGCCCGTGGATCGCTGCCGCTGGTCGCCGCGGTGCACGACGCACCGGAGCGTCTCCACGAAATCGACGAGCTCGCGGACGCCATCACGTGGAGTCATGTCGCGAAGCGAGCCAGCCTGGCGCAGGGCAGGGCGCTGCTCGATGTCGCGGCCCGCGCGTTCGCGAAGCCGGCGCTGATCGAGGCACGCGGGACGGCGAGTCACCTCGCGCCGGTCTACGGCTTCGTGACCCGGACGCTGGAGATCGGGCGCGACGACGCCCTCGCGACGTTCCTCCACCTCGGGATCCGCGGTGCGCTCGGTGCCGGCGTGCGGCTCGGCGTGCTCGGACCGACCGAGGCACAGGCGCTGCACCTGCGGTTGCATCCCGCGCTCGACGCGGCGCTCGCACGTTCGCACGCCCTCGAGGAGGTGGCCCAGCCGTCTCCGATCGTCGAGCTGATCCAGACCACGCAGGACCGCCTGTATTCGCGGTTGTTCCAGAGCTAGGAGTCCCATGGGCCACGACGTCGAAGATCCTCACCACCACCACCACGAGCACTGGGACCACGCGGGTCGGTTCGACGAGCGTGACTCGCCGCTGCGTCGCGACTTTGTGGCGCGTGCCTTCACCGTCGGGATCGGCGGCCCGGTGGGCAGTGGCAAGACCGCGCTCGTGCTCGCGCTGTGCCGCGCGCTGCGCGATCGCCTCAAGCTCGGCGTGGTGACCAACGACATCTTCACGCGCGAGGACGCCGAGTTTCTGACCCGCAACGAGGCGCTGCCGATCGCGCAGATCCGCGCCGTCGAGACCGGCGGCTGTCCCCACGCCGCGATCCGCGAGGACATCTCGCCAAACCTGATGGCGCTCGAGGATCTGATGGTCACGAAGCCCGAGCTGTTGATCGTCGAGAGTGGCGGGGACAACCTCGCCGCGCAGTACAGCCGCGAGCTCGTCGACTATACGATCTACGTGATCGACGTCGCCGGCGGCGACAAGGTCCCGCGCAAGGGTGGCCCGGGCATCACGCAGAGCGACCTGCTCGTGATCAACAAGACCGATCTCGCACCGCATGTCGGCGCGGATCTCGGCGTGATGGACCGCGACGCGAAGAAGATGCGCGGGACCGGTCCCACCGTGTTCGCCCAGGTCACCAAGGCCGTCGGCGTCGACGACATCGTGTCGCACGTGCTCACCGCCCGCGCGCGTGCGCTCGGGGCGTAAGGTCTCACCATGCAGTGGATCCAGATCGTCGCCGACGGTGTGCGCGCCTCGCGCGAGCGTGGCGATCAGGATCAGCGAGCGCTCGCGACGGCGCTGCGAGCGGCTCTCGGCGAACGCTCGCTGCCACCGGATCTGACGCGGATCCTTGCGCGTGCGGCCGACGGTAAGTGGAAGTCGATGACCGGGTTGTGGCGCGCCCTCGACGAGCTCACCACGAAGTCGAGCAACGCGTCGCGCAGTGCGCTGTGGGCGGTGATCGGCGTCGCCGCCGCGACGCTGTTCGGGTTCCTCGTCGCGTACGGCTGCTAACCGCAGCGTTCGCCTGCGTCGATCCTCGCCCAGGCGAAGGATGTGGATCGGGGTGGCTCGTCCTCGAGCCGGGACCCCGAATACGATCAGGCCAGCGGACGCATGCCCGGCGCTTCGCGACCGGTGGAGCTGACGTACTCGTCGTAGTTGCCGCCGTAGATCCGCGGCGCGCCGCCGGTGGTCAGCTCGAGGACCTTGTTCGCGAGCGCGCGCAGGAACTGGCGGTCGTGCGACACGAACACCAGCGTGCCGCTGTACTC
>JANNBP010000353.1:0-8025 GCA_031385555.1 Deltaproteobacteria bacterium
CGCCAGCGAGCCGCCAGGCGAGCAAGCACTTTGGGGGGGGCCAGGCCCCTCGAGGTGCGCCAGCGAGCTGAGAGGCGACGCCAGCGAGCCGCCAGGCGAGCAAGCACTTTGGGGGTGTCCAGGATGGTGCGCGCGTTCGTCGTGATCGTGCTGCTCGCTGTCTGCGGAATCGCCGAAGCGCAGACCGCGAAGTTCTCGCTTCGCGAGCGCCCGCACGTGGAGCTGCCGTTCACGCTGCAGCTCCAGATCGACGGCTTCGAGGACTCCCCGGCGCCGGATCAGCCGAAGCTCGACCTCCCGGGTGCCACGGTGACGCCGCTCGGCGTGCAGCCCAGTGGGTCGCGCTCGATCACGATCGTCAACGGCCGGCAGACCGTCGATTCGCGCACCACGTGGGTGATGTCGTGGCGCGTCGTGCCGCAGACCGCGGGCACGCTCAAGCTCGGTCCCGTCACGATCAAGCAGGGCAGCCAGTCGGTCACCACGAAGCAGGCCGACATCACCGTCGAGACCATCCCGACGACGAATGACATGAAGGTGCAGCTCGTGCTGCCCGACCGCGCGGTGTTCGTCGGTGAGACGGTGCCGGTCAAGATCGCGTGGCTGTTCCGCGCGCAGCCCGAGGATCCCCAGTTCTCGGTGCCGTTCGCCAAGCTCGACACGCTCACGGTCAGCGCACCCCCACCGCAGAGCAATCGTCGCGCCCTCAAGATCACCGTCGGAGCGAAGGAGCTCGACGTGCCGTTCGACGTCGATACCGCTACCGTCGACGGCGTCGAGTACACGCGCCTCACCGCGACGCTGTACGTGGCTCCCCGCAGTGCACCGCAGGGCGGCAAGCTCGACATCCCCGCCACGTCGGTGGTCGCGGGGCTACAGGTCGGCCGTCGCGACTTCTTCGGTCGCGCCGAGACGAGGCTCCTGCGCGCGGTCGACGTGCCGCGATCGTTGGTGGTCAAACCGTTGCCCGAGAGCGACCGGCCGCCGGCGTTCGCGGGTGCGGTCGGCGAGCAGTTCTCGATCGACGTACGCGCATCGCGCTCGGTCGTCTCGCTCGGCGAGCCCGTCGACCTCGAGGTCACGATCAAGAGCGACCAGCGCCTCGACACGCTCGCGCTCGGCAAGCTCGACGGCCCGGGCCGGCTGCCCAAGGACAAGTTCACCGCACCCGCCGAGCCGCCGACCGGCGAGCTCGCCGACGACGGCAAGACCAAGACGTTCAAGGTGGTCGCACAGGTCACGGGACCGGCGACGGAGATCCCGGCGATCACCTTCGCGTACTTCGATCCCAAAGCGCAGAGGTATCAAACGATCGCGAGCCAGCCGATCGCGCTGTCCGTCAAGGGCGGCAGTGTCGTCGGGGCGCAGGATGTCGTGGTCGGGGCGAAGCGGACGACCAAGCAGGTCGAGGACACCTCGTCGCTCGTCAACGCCGACCTCGCGCTGTCGAGTGTGGGTGCCGCCGAGGACACGCCACTCGGCGGTACGGTGTCGTGGCTGGTCGTCGGGCTGCTCTACGCGCTTCCGCTCGGCATCTTCGGGTTCCGCAGCTGGCAGCTCCGCACCGCCGAGTCGCGCGAGGAAGCCGGTGAGGTGCGCACGGCACGCAAGGTGGTCGAAGCCCAGCTCGACAAGGCAGCGAACAGCCCGGCGCGTGAGGTCGCGGGTCCGCTGGTCGCGGCGATGCGCGAGCTCGCGCGCGTGCTGGGTCGCGAGCTCGACGACAAGGGCCTGCTCGCGAAGGTCGAGACCGAAGCCTTCGCGCCCGATGCGGCGGGCAAGCCGCTCAGCGCAGACCTCCGCTCCGATGCGGCGGGGCTGCTGCGGCGCTGGCTCGGCGACGAGCGCAAGTCGCGCGGTCCGGGCAAGGCCGCGGCTGCGATCGTGATCGTCGGTGCTCTGATCGGGGGCGAAGCGCACGCCGATGCGCTCGCCGACGGTCGTTCCGCCTATCAGTACGCGATGGAGCAGACCGGCGATGCCACGGGTCGCAAGGCTGCGTTCGCACGCGCGGCCGCGTCGCTCGGCGATGCCGCACGAGCGCTTCCCGATCGCCCCGAGCTGCTCGCCGATTGGGGCAACGCCGCGCTCGGTGCCGGCGAAGTCGGCCTCGCCACCCTCGCCTACCGTCGCGCGCTCGCCCTCGATCCGAGCAACGCGCGGGCGAGGCACAACCTCGCGTGGCTGCGCGGTCGGCTGCCCGAGCGCATGCAACCGAAGGTC
Organism: Deltaproteobacteria bacterium; assembly: GCA_031385555.1. Classification (GTDB taxonomy): domain Bacteria; phylum Myxococcota_A; class Polyangia; order Haliangiales; family Haliangiaceae; genus JABFXX01. The sequence goes on from JANNBP010000353.1 coordinate 2,224, forward strand.
GCCGCCGGTGCCACCGACACGTTGCTGTTCTTCCATCGCTGGCCGCGTGCCCGGCGCCTGATCGTCGGGGCGTTCGCCTTCGCGCTCGCCGTGCTGCTCGTCGTGCCCTGGGGCACGCGCAAGCGGCGCGGTGGCCTGTTCGCGGTCAGCCTCCTCGCACTCGTGGTGTGGGTCGCGATGCTGGCCTCCGTCGTGCTCGAGGATCGCCACGGCGACGATGCCGTGGTGATCGACAGCGTGACGATGCGTGCTGCGGACTCCGCCGGCGCCCCGGCGGCGTTGGTGGAGCCGCTCCCACGTGGCGCCGAGGTCACCATCCTCGAGCGCCGCGAGCAGTGGACGCGGATCTCGCTGTCGAGTGGCGCGAGTGGCTGGGTGCCCGACGGTGCCGTCGAACGCGTGATCCACTGACGCGAGCCCTGGTACGGTTCAACCGATGCCGTTGCGCTGTACGCCGACCGAGGTCGCGATCTACCTACCGCCGCGCCAGCTCGATGTTCGCGACAGCGATCAGTCCCTCCGGCGGTGCCAGGCGTTCCTCGAGGCCATCCAGGCCGGCAGCGCTGCGCTCGCCCGCGTGTTCGACGATCGCGGCGCGACGATCACGTTCGAGGAGCACGCGATCTGGGGCCCCAAGGCACATGGCGAGGTACCGGCGTACGACGCGCTCGAGGGCGAGTCATCGGTGCGCGTCGTCGTGATCCCCCATCCTCACGCCATCGGGAGGTTGCCGAAGCCGAACACCAGCCGCGTCGAAGCGTTCGCCCAGGTCTTCGTGGCCGAGCCCGCACTGGTCGAGACCCCGGATGCGGTCCGGTTGGACTCACTCTCCGCCGGTGACCTCGAGTCCTGGCGTCCGATCCTCGAGACGGTCGCCTACCAGGTCACGAAGGGCCCACTCCTCGCTCCGTCCCCGCTGCTCGTCCAGGCGCTGCTCGCCCACCGCGATCTGCGTGGCTGGTGCGAGCTCGCCGCCACGGTCGCGCCGGAGCTGTTCTCGTCCAACCACATCTCTCAGCAGGCCGTCACCAAGTTCGAGGGCTGGTTGCGCGATGCGATGACCGGCGTCGAGCTACCGACCGGTCCCGAGGACCGCTACCGCGTGCTCACCGATCTCGCATACGACGCGCTCGATCATCTCGAGTGGGATGAGGTCGCGACCCACGCGCGCGCCGCGATCGAGGCTGCCGCCGGCACCGGCGAATCGCCGATCGAGGCGAGGCGGCTAGCGGCCGCCGCGCAGCTCGCGCAGCTCGACTTCGACGCAGGACTTAGGAGTTTCGGGGCCCAGTTGCTGCTCGAGGCGGTGTTCGGTCGGCCGTGGATCCCATCTCGTCGCCCGCGCTTCCCGCTCGACCTCGCCCCGCTCGACGAAGCGCTGCACCACGCAGCGTGGCTGTGTACCCGGATCGAATCCACGGAAGATCCCAGCTGGGTCCAGGCTCTCGACACGCTGGAGGCCGTGCTGCCGAGCGACTCGGGCGACGCGCTTCGATCCGCACGGGCCGCTAACGAGCCACGCACGAGGAAGCCCGAAGGGTCGGATGCCAAGAAGCCGGCCACCAAGAAGACCACCAAGAAGCCGTCGACCACCAAGAAGAAGCGCAGCCCCTGAGCCCGCTCGTTGATCGGGGACAGGATCTACCCCTCCAGACGCGCGAGATCGCAGCGGTTCTGGACGCGAACGTCAAATCGTGTCGTTATCCACACGAATGACAGCGGCTGCTCCATTCCTCCACGCAGCCTTGTTCGCCCTCGACGAGGCCGGTGATCCGACGGGAGATCGGCAGATCATCGTCGACGCGATCGAGCGCGCGCAGCCACTGGTCAGCTTCCACAAGCCGGGCACGGCGAAGAAAGTTGTCGGTTGGGCCGCGACGCAGATGGCGATGAGCGCCCAAGATCCGGGGCGTGCGTACAGCTGGCTGCGCGAGCTGCTGCGTGCGCTGCTCGAGCCGGTGGGCGACAAGCGTGGAGCCGCGCCGGCACCCGAGGTCGCGATGACGATGTCACCCGCAGAGCTCGTCGAGACGCTCGCGCCGGCGCCACGCGTGATCGCGCGGGCGATCGCGGCGGGGCTGAAGCTCGATGCGAAGGCGCTGCTCGCGGACCCCGACCTGGCGAAGCGCGTGCTCGGCGTGCGCGCCATTCCGCAGGCGTCGATCGGCACTCATGCGAGCGAGCTCGCGACGACGATCGCCAGTGGTGGCGTCGAAGCCGCGAACGACGCGACTGGTGTTGGAACGGCGGCGGATCGCGAGGCGTTGCGGCGTGAGGCGATCGCGATCTGTCAGCCCGCGGTCGACAAGGCACGTGCGAAGGTGGCGGAAGCGCTGCAGGGGTTCGTCACCGTGCGCGAGGGAACGATTCGTGCTGCAGCGATCGCGGGTATCCACGCGCTGCGCTTCCAGCTCGACGACGAAGCGCTCCTCGCGGCGCTCCACGATGGCGAGGCGCCGGTTCGTGCGGCGGCAACGCGGACGATCGGCACCGGCCGGCGCGGCTATCTCCCTGCGATCGAACAACGCATCGTCGGGCTCGTCTCCGACGAGGACTCCGCGGTGCGCGTCGCGGCACTTGGCGCGATCGTGCGGCTTCCGTCGCTGCTGTCGCCGGCGTTGCTCGAACCGTTGCGCGAGGCAGGCACGCACGGTGGTGAGGAAGGCCAGACGGCGATGTTCCTGCTCGGCCGCCTCGGGGCGCAGCCGAACACCACCGTGATCGATCTGTCCGCGATCGACACGACAGCACCCGCGCGCGAGGAGCCGCGCGCGTACGTCGTCGCGCCGATCAAAGGTGGGCTCGCCGTCTCGGACCGCGGCACCGGCAAGCAGCTGTTCGTCGTCGAGCGCGCGGGTCTGCTCGCGTTCGTACCCGGGCGTGCCGAGATTGCCTCGATCCGCGAGGAGCGCCGGCGGGCGTGGCAGTTCGAGCGCTTTCGCATCCCGGATGGACAGCGCCTCGGATCGATCGCGATTCCCTTGGCGCTGACGCACGGCACGCCGAGCCGGCTCGCGATCGCAGCCGAGCTCGTCACCTTGTGGTGCGACCACGCCGACGCGCCGTACCGCTTCCACATCAAGCTCGGCGATCCCGATGTCGTGCTCGACGACGCGCCCGTCCTCGGTCGCCCGCCGAAGTAGCAAGCGTGTCGAATTGAGCCATCCCGTGATCGGCGTCGGACTGTCGTCCCCGACGCACCGGTGGTTGAAGGCCGTGAGACGATGCCGGTGATGCGCTGGCTTGTCCTCGTCGCTGTCCTCGCTGGTTGTCCCTCGCCGAAGCCGGCGCCCACCACGCCCCGCCAACCCACGGGCCCGCGCGAGCCCGGCGAGCCGAAGCAAGCCGAGCCGGTCGCACCCGGCATCGCGATCGCGCGCGTCGAGACGACGAAGGACCTCCCGGCGGCTCCCGCGCCCGGCACCTTTCAGATCCACCTGATCGACGTCGGCACCGGTCTCGCCGTGCTGATCCGCGGCGCCGACTTCGCCCTGCTCTACGACGCCGGCACCAACGACAAGGAGGAGCGTCCCCTGCGTGTCGCCGCCTACCTCGCCGCGACGCTCGGTCCGTCGGGCGATGACTCGTGCGTCGAAGGTGGCCCGGCACCGAAGACGCGCGTTGCGATCGATCACGTCGTGCTCAGTCACCCCCACTTGGATCACGCGTCCGCGCTCGATCTGATAGTCCACTGCTACGACATCAAGCAGTTCTGGGACTCCGGCCGGGTCAACGAGACGGTGTTCTATCGCGAGCTGCTCTCCGGCATCAGCCGCTCGAAGGGCACGCGCTACCACACCGCCGTCGACGTGCCCTCCGACAAGCGCGTGCGCGTCAAAGGTCTCGACGTGACGATCGCCGACTGGGTGCGATTCTCCGAGGGCGACGCCATCTCGCTCGGCGAGGGTGCGAAGTTCACGATCCTCCACGCCGAGGGCAAGCAGCTCAAGGATCCCAACCAGAACTCGGTCGTGATCGCGGTCGAGCTCGGCGGCACCAAGCTCCTGCTCGTCGGTGACGCCGAGTCCGGACCGCGCAAGGATCCCAGTGCAGACGTCGGCGACGTCGAGGCCTTCCTGATCGATCACCACCCGAAGGAGATCCGCGCCGACATCCTCCAGGTCGGTCACCACGGCTCCAAGACCTCGAGCCGGCGCGCGTTCCTCGATGCGGTGAAGCCGTCGATCGCCTTGGTCTCCTCGGGTCCGAAGATGTACGGCAAGGTCACGCTGCCCGACCCGGAGGTGCTCGAGGCACTGAAGTCGGTCGGCGCGAGGATCCTGCGCACCGACGAGCGCGACGGAGCCTGCCCGGTCAAGGGCCGGATCGGCGGCGACCGTGGACCCGGCGGATGTGACTCGTACGTGATCACCGTCGGCGCTCCCGTCGCACCATGATCGTCATGATCGTCATGATCGTCATGATCGTCATGATCGTCATGATCGTCATGATCGTCATGATCGTCATGATCGTCATGATCGTCATGATCGTCATGATCGCTATGATCGCCTGGCGTCGCGACGGCTGATGCGACTCGCCGGTGTTCACGGTAGGGTCCCAACCCGCGCCATGACCACCCGCCTCTATCACGACGACGCGTATCTCCGCCGCTTCGACGCGACTGTCACCGCGATCACCGCGCTCGATGGCAAGCCTGCCATCGTCCTCGACCGCACGGCGTTCTACCCCGAGGCGGGTGGACAGCTCGGCGATCGCGGCACGCTCGGCGGCGCGACCGTGCGCGACACGCAGGAGCACGAGGGGGCGATCGTCCACCTGTTCGAAGGCGACGCACCGGCCGTGGGCTCGACCCTCACCGGCGAGCTCGACTGGGCGCGCCGCCGCCAGCACATGGCGCAGCACACCGCGCAGCACCTGCTGTCGGGCACGCTCCTCGAGCGCGCCACCGCACCGACGGCCTCCGCTCGCCTCGGCGAGTCTGCGCTGACGATCGATGTCGCGCGCGATCGCATCCCGGAAGCGGAGCTCGCCGCTGCAGAGGATCTCGCGAACGACCTGATCGACGACGATCTCGCGATCCGCCAGTGGTTCCCCGACACCGCGGAGCTCGCCGCGATCAAGCTGCGCCGCGATCCGAAGGTGACGGCAGACATCCGCGTCGTCGCGATCGGCGACTTCGACTTCTCGCCGTGCGGTGGCACCCACTGCGCGCGGACGTCGCAGCTCGGCGCGATCCGCATCCAGGCCGCCGAGCGCTACAAGGGGATGACGCGCGTGACGTTCACCGCCGCGCGTCGCGGGCGCGCCGACCTGTTCACCCGCGATCAGATCCTGCGCGGGCTCGCGACCCAGTTCTCGTGCGGCCCGGCCGAAGTGCCCGCGGCCGTCGACAAGCTGCGCCGCGATGCCGTCACCGCCGACGCGACGATCACCCAGATGCGCGGCCGGCTCGCCGATGCGCTGCTCGCGGGCTTCACCGGCACCAGCCGCGTGGTCGCCGAGATTCCGGGTGATCCAGAGTTGATGCGCAGCGTCGGCGGCAAGCTCGTCACCGCGGGGCGCGACGCGTTGCTCGCGGTCAGGCTCGACGACGGCATGCAGGTCGTGCTGTTCCGTGCCGCCGGCTCCACCCTCGACTGCGGAGCGCTGTTCAAGCAGCTGTCCGCGACGTATGGCGGTCGCGGTGGCGGTAAGGCCGATCGCGCCGAGGGCAAGCTCGCGACGCAGGTCGACTGGCCCGCGGCGATCGCCGAGCTACGTTAGGTCAGCGCGCCGCGCGTTTGATCGACACGCCGTGCGCACCGCTCACGATCGCCTCCCCGACGATCGCCTCCCCGACGA
>JANNBP010000365.1:0-9093 GCA_031385555.1 Deltaproteobacteria bacterium
CGAGGCCGCATGCCTGCGCGGGCTCGGAACCCGCCTGCTCGCAGATGCCGCGGTGCGCGGTCTGTTTCGCTACCAGTGGCCGGTCAAGTTGCCGAAGGCACAGATCGATCGCCTGCTCGCGTTGCCGTTCGTCGCCGGCGACCTCGCGCTCGCCGCCGCGGTGGTCGGGCTATGCGGGGTGCGGCTGACCAAGCTCGCGCGCACGCTCGGCGAAGGCGTGATCGTCGACAGGTTGATCGCGAGCGATCGCGGGTGGGAAGAGATCCTGCGGTTGCCCTCGGAGATGCCGGCGCTCGAGCTCGCCTGGCTCGCGCGGGTCGAGCAGCTCGACGTGCCGCGCTATCTCGCGCTGGCAGCCCGCGCGCTCGACGTGCTGCGCGACAAGCGGCTGTTCGCGTTCGTCGATCAGATCTCGCGGCGCCGTCGTGCCGAGGTGTTCATCGAGTTTGCCCGGGGGACCGCGCTCGTCGAGGAGCGCTTGATCGCGGTGATCGCCGCGTTCGCACCGCGGATCGATCGGCTGGGTGCGACCGCGATCCTGAGCGCGACGCTGAAGGACAAGCCCACCATCGCCCGTGCGCTGTGTCGCGGACTGCCCGACAAGCTGCTCGCCGCGGCGATCGCAGCCGTCGACGATGCCGCCGTGCTCGCGCTGGTCGCGATCTGCGATGGGCTGGATGCGCTGCCGCGCGATCGCGAGGTCTCCCTCGCACAAGCGATCGCGAGTCGCGAACATCCCGAGCTGCGGGCGTGGGCCGCGCGGATGCTGGCCGTGACTGCCGTGGAGATCATCGTCGAAGCACCGCACCGCGTGAGCTCGCTCGACGAGACCGCGCGTCATCGGATCGCGACGTGTGCCGAACCGGAGCTGCCCGCGGCGCTGGTCTGGTCTCCCGTCACGGGGCTGGTGTCGGCCGCGCGCGAACGCCACGCGCATCCAAGCCCGGTGCTATGCGCGGCGTTGCTCGGCTGTGCCGATCCGATCGAATACGTCGCCCGCGAGCTCGACCGGTTCGCCGAGACCACGAAGGCGTTCGCGAAGGCGCTCGATCGCGAGGCCACCCGGTGGAACGAGCACGCGGAGCTGCCGCCGCTCGCGCACGCACGCCTGTTTCGCTGGGAGGCGCACACGATCGCGTTGACCCGCTGGATCGACGGGGCCGGTGGCGTGCTCGCAGCGGTGATGGCGGCGACCGCACTCCCGGGCTTGCTCGCGGCGGAGACGCTATGGGCCGGCATCGCCGAGGCGGTGATGTTCTGGCGCTATCGCGATCCACCGCGGTTGGCGCGCGAGGGCACGGTCGATCTCGCGCGGTATTGCGCCTCGCGTGTCGATCGGTCGATCGGCCGGTCCGCGGCGCGGATCCTGGTCGCGCTCGTCGAGGGCAAGGCGGTCGGCTTGTCCGCAGTCCGGACGACTATCCTCGATCGCACCGGCGATGCGGATGCGGAGACCCGCGAGTACCTCGCCCGGCTGATCAGGCTCGACGGGATGCCCGAGCCACCGCCGCGCCTCGACACCGCCGCGCCGACGGCAGAGCTGATCGAAGGGATCCGCGCCTGCCGCGAGCTCGGCGAGCTGGTGCGCTGGTGCAGCGATCCGCGCGCGGCGGTCGTCCAGGAAGCCGTGCTCGTCCTGCTCGTCCACGGCGAGCTCGGGCAGATGCGGCTCGCGCAGCTGTTGCGCGAGCTCGACGCGATCCCGCAGCCGGTGCCGATCCTCGCGAGCATCGGCCTGTGGGACAGCTCGGCGCGCTTTGCCGCCCGCGATCTCGCGACGCGTGGCGAGCTCAAGCCGCAGTGGCAGTTCCATGTCTGCCTCGGCCTCGGCGATCACGATCGAGCGCTCGCGGCGGTCAAGGCTCCCGGCGCCTGGTTCCGCCGCCCCGACTGGGACGCGTTGGTCGCGGCGGTGGATCCTGTGCGCTGCGCCCTCGAGCTCGCGGATTGCCCGCATCACCACGCGTACCAGCGGGCGATCGAGCTGTTACTCGCGCAGCCGGCGGGCATGACGATCCGTGACGCGTTGATGCGGTTCCTCGCCGTCGACGCGAATCGCCCGCTCGAGATGCGCCGGTTGATCGCACGCACGTTGCTCTCCGAGTACCGCGTCGAGCTCGGTCTGCCGCTGCTGATCGAGGAGCTGGTCGATGCGCCGGCGGTCGACCTGACCGTGTTCGATCCGCGCACCGCACCGCTGGTCGCCACCGCGATCCTCGACGCCGCACTGATCGGTGGACATCACGCGTGCAGCGAGAAGCGGATGTGGGAGGTCGTCATGGGGCTGCGTTCGATGCTCGAGCCCGAGGTGCTCGGCACGCTGGCCATGCGGATCCTCGAAGAGGCGGCGACCGCGGCGGTGCGGCGACACGCGTCGCAGCTGATCACGACCGAGAGCATGCGCGCCGAGCGGTTGACCCGCGTCGCCGAGGTGTTCGCGTGGGGCATTCGTCGAGGCATCGAGCTCACCGGTCGGCTGTTCCGCGTCCATCTCACCAGCAAGGAGACCGACCTCGGGCACACGTTCCTCGACGGGAATCGAATCTTCGTGTCACCGCTGCCGATGTTGCGCGGCGAACCGTACGGCCAGGACGTCGTCGAGGGTCTGCTGCTCCACGAGCTCGGCCACCACGTCTATCACCGAGGCGAGGCGCCACAGGCGCTGTGGAAGCGGGCGCACGCGGAGGGCCTCGGCCACTTGCTGAACCTGATCGCCGACGAGCACCTCGAGCGCAACCTGCGCGGGGTCGATCGCGCCTACGGCGATCGGTTGAAGCGCCTCGACGCCTTCGCGTTCCAGCACGGCGCGCACGAGATCCGGGTCGCGGCGCTGCTCGAAGCGCTGCGTGGCTCCGCGGCGGCGGCGCTGATCGGGACGCCGTTGGAGGTCGCCTTCGACGAGTCCTCGGTCCGCCTCCGGCGTGGCGCCGTGCTCACCGAGCTCGAGCGCGCGGGTCATCCCCTCGCGCGCTTCGCACGTGCCCTGCGCATGGGGCTCGGCAATCGCACCGGCGATCCGCTGGTGGCGCAGGCGCTCGCTCTGTGTACGGCCAGCGGCAGCGTCCGCAAGCTCGACATGCAGGGCCTCTACGACCTGACGGTGAAGGTCGCGGAGCTGTTCGGCGGTGCCGTCGCGATCGCGAGGGTGTTCGGCGGCTCGGAAGGCCTCGAGTTCGGTGAGCGCGACGACGACGTGTTCAACGGTCTCGATGACGAGCTGCTGCAGCGCGAGGTCGAGCGCATCCTCGACCCGCGCCGCAACAAGTCGAGCGCCGCGGGTGGGCGTGATCGGTTGTGCATCAACGTCAACCCCGACCAGGAGTTCGAGCGGATCACCCACGTGCAGCGGATCCAGGGCGACCCGGAGGCGCATCGTCACACCGCGAATCAGGTCGCGCGTCACGCACATCGACTGCGCGCATTCCTCGACGATCTCGGCCTGCGCTGGCAACCACAGCATGCACGCGTCCAGGGCCGCTCCCTCGATCGCACGCGGTTGCGCGCCCTGGTGACCAAGAACGATCCCCGGATCCTGATGGCGCGCGAGCCGGTGCGGCGCACCGATCTATTTCTCGGCACGCTGATCGATTGCTCGGGGTCGATGAGCGTCGGCGGCAACCTCGATCGCGCACGGCGGTTCGCGATGCTGATCGCCGAGGCGGTGCGTCCGCTGCCCGGTGTCGAGGCGCGGTTCTTCGGGTTCACCGACAGCACGATCTACGACGCCGGGGATGCGAACGACTGTGGCATCACCGGGCTCCAGGCCGGCGGCGGCAACAACGACGCGGCCGCGTTGGTCCACGCAGCGAACGTGGCCGCCGCGTCGCAGAAGCGAGCCAAGGTGTTGGTGATGATCAGCGACGGGCTTCCCACCGAGTGTTCGGTCGCGGCGCTGCGCGGGCTGGTCACCACGCTGACCCGTCGCAAGGGCGTGGTGTGCGCGCAGGTCGCCGTGCGCAAGCTCGAGGAGGAGTGCTTCCCGCACCACGTGGTCCTCGACGACGATCAAGCCGATGCGGCGGTGGCGCGATTCGGTCGCATGATCGCGGACCTGGCCCGTCGCAGCCTGGCGCAGTAACGCTTGTGAGTGACTGGGTTCGCCGTCTGCCGCATGCTCGTCGTGCTACTGCACGAGCAAGAGCTGTCGGTCGACTTGTCGCTTCGCGGTCCCCAACTCGGAGCCCGACCATCTACGAGGGTCTGTAGTACCGTTCGCGTCGATGCCTTCGAAGTGGACTGTCGACGAGCTGACCCCGGGACGCACCGTCGAAGCCACGTTCTGGCCGAACGACCACGAGGGGTCGGCGTTCAAGCTGCGCGCGACCCACCTCGACGGGCGGCGCGCACCGAAGGTGATCCTGTCGAACGACGATCGGATCGTCGCCGGCGTGCCGTGCCTGGTGCGCGTGGTCGCGGTGCACAACACCGAGCGAGATGACCGCGGGCGGATCGAGGTGGAGTTCGTGTCGCGTGCGCCGTTCCGCATCGAGGGTGTGTGGCTCGACCCGATCGTGTCGAAGAAGCTGCAGGTGCTGCTCGAGAGCGGGCTCAACATCCTGCTCGATGGTCCGCAGGGCTGCGGCAAGACGGTGCTCGCGCGCTCGATCGCCGATTCGCTCGGGATGACGTTCGTGTTCTTCAACTGTGGCGCCGTCGTCGAGGCGAGCGACTTCCTGGTCTCGATCCAGGTCCGCGCGTCGTCGTCCGGCGCGCCGGTCACCGACTTCGTCAAGACCGACGTGCTGATCGCGCTCGAGGACGCTGGCGAGCATCCGGAGCGGCGCTACCTGGTGTTCCTCGACGAGCTCAATCGCTGCCAGGAGAGTGCACGCAACGCGCTGATGCCGGCGCTCGACTCCACCCGTCGCGTGTTCCATCCGATCGAGAACACGTTCGTCCCGATCCCCGAAAACGTGCAGTTCATCGCGGCCGTCAATCGCGGTCGCGAGTTCAGCGGCACGTTCGGCATCGACGCCGCGCAACTGGATCGGTTCGCACCGCTGCAGATGGACTACCCGCCGCAGCTGGCCGAGATCGCGATCCTGACGAAGCGCTATCCCGAGGTCAGCAACGCGAACCTCGACATCATCGTCACCGTCGCCAACGCGATCCGGCAAGCCGCGGATCTGCCGGGCACGCTGTCGGTGCGCGCCACCGACGAGGCCTGCGTCTATCTCAAGCACCCGCTGTTCGCCGACGACGGCAAGCGCGCGCTCCCGGAGATCCTCAAGACGTCGTTCTGCGGCCGGTTTCCCGGGCGCTGGGACGACATCACCACGGACGCCGGCGCCGTGTGGGCGCTGGTTCGCAAGACGCTCGCGACGTGTCGCGTGCCGCTGCCCGACGACGACGCGCCTGCGGCTTAGTCGTCCTTCTTCGCGCGTTCGCAGGCGCGGGTTTGATCCACCGACAGCGAGCTCTTCGCCTTGAGGATCGCGCAGGTATTGCGGCGCTCCGAGCTGGTCTCGCTGGCCTTCTTGTACTCGTCCTGGACGACCGACTTGAACTCGTTCCAGCAGGTGTTGACGACGATGTTGTGGACGATCTTGTTCTGTTCCCAGTCGGCAGGTGCGTTGAAGCCGGAGATCACGACGAGCTTGAGATCCTCGTCCTTGCAGATCGCCCCGGCGGTCTTACCGGCGGCGGTGATCGCCTTCTGGAAGAACGCTGCGGCCGCGGAGTACGGCGTGACGTTGCGGCGGATCAGCTTGGCTGCACGGAACGTCAGATCGGGGTTCGTCACGTCGGCATCGACGAACTTGACGAAGTGGTCCTTGCAGACCTGGAACGCGTAGCGCTCCGAGAAGCACGCCTCGAATCCCTTGAGCCCGATGTCCGCCCGCGCCTTGTTGTACTTCGGCGACTTCAGGATGAGGGGGAACTCACCGTCGAGCCGCTCGATCTCGAGGATCTTCGCGGACAGATCATCGTTGCTCAGACCGGCGATGTAGCCGGCCGAAGCATCTGCGGCGATCGTCTGCCACTCGGCGTTGCGTTCGGCCGGCGAGATGTCGGCGAGATGCGCGACCGCCTCCTTGTACGACTTCTGGGAGAGCAACGCCTTGAGATCAGCGAGCGTGTATTTCTTGTCGTCCGCCGTGGCAGCCGAGGTGGTGATGGCAAGGAGCGCACACGCGAGCAATTGTTTCCTCATCGGTGGTGTCAATGCGGTCGCGGCGCTCACTATTCCTGCACCGTAATCCGTTGTGGTCACTGGAAGATCGTCGAGGAACCATGGGGAAGGTCGCTTCCCAAGCACACGTAGCGGCGATAGCGTCCGCGCATGCTGAAGGACAAGGTCGTCGTCATCACCGGAGCGAGTCGCGGAATCGGAGAAGCGATCGCGCGGTCGTGCGTCGGGCATGGAGCGAGCGTCGTGCTCGCCTCGCGCAAGCAAGCCGATCTCGATCGCGTGGTGGCGAGCTTGCCTGGGGATCGCGCGATCGCCATCGCGTGTCACACCGGCAAGGCCGAAGAGGTCGACGCGCTGATCGCGAAGGCGGTCGACAAGTTCGGGCGCGTCGACGGCGTGGTCAACAATGCGGCGACCAACCCGTACTTCGGGCCGTTGATCGATATCCCCGATGGCGCGATGGAGAAGACGCTCGAGGTCAACGTGCGCGGCTATCTCTACGTCGCACGCGCGTTCGTCAAGCACGCGCAGAAGCGCGGCGGTGGTGGCTCGATCGTCAACATCGCGAGTGTCGCCGGGCTGCGCGCCGCGCCCATGCAGGGCTTCTACGGCGCGACCAAGGCGGCCGTGATCTCGATGACCCAGACGCTCGCGTTCGAGCTCGGTGCGCAGAACATCCGCGCGAATGCGATCGCGCCCGGTCTCGTCGAGACCAAGTTTGCCGCCGCGATCGTCGCCAACCCGATGCTGCGCGATCACGTGATCAAGCGGACGCCGCTCGCGCGCCACGCGCAGCCCGACGAGATCGCAGGGACTGCGGTGTATCTGTTATCCGATGCCTCGTCGTTCACGACCGGTACCGTGATCGTCGTCGACGGCGGCATGACGTCGACGTGAGCGGAGAACATCGAGCCGCGACGCGCGCGACGTGACGCGGCTCGATGCACCCCATGCCGGTAGGAGAAGCCGGGACGCCCCCTGTCCGACGAGCACTCTCGGTGCAGCTCGTGTGCCGCGCGCAACCTCGCGCCGTCGCTCACCCGGGTCGTTGTCAGGTGAGTCCCGTCGGTGACAGTCAGCGCTTCGCGAGTCCCGCCGCGATCTCGGCGGCGAGCGCGGGATCGGCGGCGAGCGCGGCACCCCAGGCCTTGCCGACCTCGAGGTAGCCGGCGTCGTCGAGATCGAACTGCTGCAAGGCCTCGCGCGTCGACAGCGACGCGAGGTCGCGCAGCAGCGAGACGTAGTCGGAGATCCGCGCGATCTTGCTGTTGGGCACGACCACGCGGTCGGTGAACTTGCCCTTCGGCGGAGGCGCGAGCTGATCGGCGAGCCGCGGCAACGGATCGCGCGCGAACATCGCCTGCTCGCGGATCGCGAGCGCCGTCATCCGGCACACCATCGCATCGCGATCCATCAGGCCGACCGACATCGCCAGCACCGAGGACGCGGCGGCGCGTGCTCGCGCGGTGACGGTCAAGGACCGCTCGGCGGGCGTGCGGTGCCGAGCCGCGACGAGCGCCGCGCGGCGAACGCCCCAGGCGCGCTCCGTCAGGGCAGCAGCGGCGGTGGCGAAGTCACCGTTGTCGAGCGCGACGTACGCCGGCACGCGCAACTTCACCGGCAGCGGCGAGTCGACGAACGTCGTCGGGTGGCGCTCCTTCGCTTGCTCGAGCGTGGTGCGATAGAGCGCGGCGACCGCCGAGTGCTTGTTGCGCTCCAGCGCCTCCTGCGCGAGGGAGACGCCTTCGTCGTGCTTGCCGAGACCACTACAGGCACGCGAGTAGGTCTCGAGCTGCGCGGGATCGAACGCGCTCGGATCGAGCTCGTAGGCGCGGCGATAGGCGCGCTCGGTGCGCACGCGATCGGCGGTGGCATCGGCGATGCCTCCGAACCCGAGCCACTGCTCGGCGCTGGTGTACCAGCGCGAGGCGTGATCGAGGACGGCGAGCGCCTCGGCGAGCTTGCCGTGCTGGAACAGTACGCCGGCGAGGATCTGCGTGGCCTGCTCGCGGGTGCCGCGCGTCAGGTGATGGAGTGCGTCGACGAGCTTGCCCTGTTGCGCGAGCGCGAGACCGAGGTTGCGATTGATCTCGACGTTGTCGGGCTCGCACGTCACGGCCCAGCGCCCGAGCTTTTCGGCGCGCACCGGATCGCGCTTCTGCAGCGCCTCGAACAGCTCGCTCGCGGCACGCTCCGGTTGCAGCGGGATGTCGAGGTTCCACGCGTCGGCGACTGCGGCGAGTGCGGCCGTGCGCTGCGCTTTCGTCGCGGCGGGTAAGCCGGTGGCGAGCACGGCGTGCGCGGCGGTCACTCGACCCGCATCCGCGAGCACCTTCGCGAGGTGGGCGGAGGGTACGGCCGTGGAACCCTCGGCGAGATAGCACGCGCTGTGCAGTGCATCGATCGCATCGTCGAGCTCGATCGTCTTCGCGGTGAGCTGCGCGACGGTGGCCTCGGCCCACTCGAGGGGACCGGTGTGCCCGGTGTGGAGCGCGAGCCGAGCGGCTTGTCGACAACCGCAGCATCCCAACCGGCGGGCTTGTCGTGCGACAGGCTCGCGACGGACGCGGCGAGCACGGCCGTCTCCTCCGGACCGAGGATGCGCGCAGCGACGGTGGCCGATCTGGCGGAGAACCCGGCGACGTCACCCAGGGATCGCTCGTCGATCCCGCAGCACCGCTCGACGGCGGCGAGCCAGCGCGAGCCGACCCAGCGATCCACCTTGCGCAGCAGTGGGTCGATGACGACGAGCAGGGCCTGGATGTCGGCATCGAGCAACGCCCTGCGATGCACGCGAACCAGGGCGAGTGCCTCGGCAGCCACGGTGCGCAGCGCGCCACCATTGACGGTCGGCACGGTGGTGGTAGACGCGAAGTAGCGAGCGAGGGCCTGCGCCGCCACATAGAGGGCTGCAGCACCGACTCCGGCGTCACCGTCGAGGAGCACCGGCTCGATCCAGC
>JANNBP010000221.1:0-23389 GCA_031385555.1 Deltaproteobacteria bacterium
CAGAACCTGTGGTCCGGCGTGCACGGTGGACTCGGCTCCGGCATCGCGTGCGCGCGCTGCCACGACGCGGACCCGTTCATCCATACGCCGTGGATCGATGGTGCCAAGGACTCCGCGGGTCGTCCGATCGTCCCGAAGATGGGTGTCGATCCGGATCTCGCGATCGGCGCGCTCGACACGCCGTACTCGATCGTGAACCTCAAGGGCAACGCGTGGACGATGCCGAAGCAGATCGTCTCGCCCGAGGCCAACGCTTGCCTCAAGTGCCACCGCATGGGCGACGGTCGCTGGACCGATGATTGGCTCGAGCGGCTCGAGGGCACCGACTCGTCGTGGAACACGCTGACGACCGAGAAGTTTCGCGAGTCGCACACCAAGTACTGGATGCCGCCCGATACCAACTTCACGTCGGACGCGATGTGGAACACCAGCGAGTACAAGAAGGCGCTCGACTTCATCCAGAGCTGCGCCAGCGGCAGCGCAAACTGCCAGCTCGCCGACATCCCGGGTCAGGTCGGCGGCGAGGCCAACCCCTCGGGCCGCCTCCGCAACCCCGTCGATCTCCCCGACGATCAGCTCGCCGACCAGGCCTCGCGCTTGATCGGCTTCCACAAGGACGCACCCTCGACGGTGTGCGCCGAGTGCCACGCTCCGAACCTCGCCACGCTCGAGGATTGGAAAGACAAGACCAAGATCGCGGAAGCGAACTGCCTGTCCGCGACGGAAGGCCAGGCCCAGGCCACCACCTACGACGCGTCGCTCACCCAGGGGCAGGTCGTGACCTACGGTCCGTACGAGGTCGCCGCCGGTGGCTCGATCGCGGTCGTGATGACCGGCACCGGCGATGCCGACCTCTACGTCAAGCGCGGCGAGCCGGCGAGCGATCAGATCTACGACTGCCGCCCGTACTCGGGGAGCTCGAACGAGAGCTGCACGCCGGCCCAGTTCAACGCCGCCGGGCCCGCGACCTTCTACGTCGCCGTCAAGGGCTTCAAACCGGCCACCGTCAAGGTCGACGTCACGTGGACCGCGCCGGGCACCACGCAGCGCTCCGCGAAGGACATCGTGGCGTGCCTGCGCTTGATGCCGACCGCGCCCGACTCGATCTACACGCCGAGCAAGGCCGGCATCTACGCCGCGGCCGCGCACCTCGGCTGGTTCCAGGACACGTTCAAGCAGGCGTTCGCCGACGACGCCAACGCCGATACCTGGGCGATCGAGTACGGCCGGTTCAAGAACCGCGTGTCGATGCCGAAGGGCAACCACCCGCGACTCGCGCAGGCCGAGTTCGACATCGTCGCCGAGTGGGTGATCCGCGGGCTGCCGAAGGCCGCGCAGTACCTGCCCGCCGACACCGGTCCGACGTCCTGCACGCCGTCGATCTCCTCGGCGGTCGCGACTCACGCCACGGCGATGAACACCCAGGGCTGGGAAGCGATCAACCGGAGCGCCGGGATCGCCATGTTCGGCTGCGGCGCGTCGACCGATCCGAAGCAGTGCCTCAAGACGCTCCCCGAGGCGAAGACCAAGAGCTACGGCGCTACCTGGGCGAACGGTGGCACGCTGCGGGTGCTCGACGAGCTCGACTTCAACACCTACTACTGGACGCGCTCGTCGCCCGACGGGCGGTTCGTCGCCAACGGCTCGACCGGCGCGGGCTCGGTGATCACCGATCTGCAGTCCGGCAAGGAGATCAGCGTCCAGGCCGCGTACGACCCGGGCTTCTTTCCCGATAACCGCGCCTGGATCTTCCAGGGCACGCCGATCGGCCCGGGCTTCTGCCAGATGAGCCTGCTCACCTCGAACCCCGATTCGATCAACTTCTCCGAGCCGCAGTGCAGCTCGATCGGCCAGGTCTCGCTCTACCAGCACCTCGGTCAGGGCCTCGGCGGTGGTGACTACTTCGTGATCAACAGCCAGTTCACCAGTGACAACCCGAGCGGCGCGGTCACCAAGGATCCCACCGCCGCGTTCTCGCAGGCGGCCGAGATCAAGCTGACGCCGATGGTGTTCGACGGCACGGTCTACGTCGGCAAGCCGCCGGTCTCCACCGCGGCACCGTACGAAGGCGATAGCGTGCTGTCACCGTCGACGAAGCTGGCGATCAGCCGGTTCGGCAACCACGATGGCCAGCTCGGCTACGTGCTGCGCAAGATCACGACGACGCCGGTCGGTGCCTCGTACGAGGTCCACACCACCGAGGTCGCGCGCTACTGCACACAGGGTGCGAAGGCGGCGATCTCGTTCGACGAACGCTTCATGGTGACGCATCACTACGTCACGCCGAACGACTTCGCCGACCTCGGCTTCGACTCGGCAGCCGACCCGGCGTTCCAGGCGATCCTCGCGAAGGGCAGCTCGAACATCATCGTCGTCGATCTGGTCACCGGTGTGCGTCGCCGCGTCACCACGCTGGGCGCGGGTCAGTACGCGCTGTACCCCCACTTCCGCTCGGATGGTTGGATCTACTTCCTGGTGCGCGATCACAACACCACCAAGGAGTACGTGCTCGCTAGCGACGCAGCGCTGTGAGCTACGGCGGTGTTCCAGGCGCTGCCTCGATCGTCACGTAGATGATGCGCTCCTTGTCGGCACGCTCGAGCGTGAGCTTCACCTTGGTGCCAACGTCGGCAGCGTCGAGCGTCCGCCAGTACGGCTCCGGATCTCGGTCGTCGATCTTGACCACCACGTCGCCCACGAGCACGCCCGCTCGCTCCGCGGGACCGCCAGCGAGCACAGCCTTGACCACGATGTCATCGACATGGGAACCGAGCTCGAACCCCGCGTAGCCAGCAGGCCGCTTCGCTCGCTTCTCGGTCTCGAGCTCGACGCGTGTGGTCCGTCCGGCGACGACGGTGACCTGGCCGCTCGCCACGACCGAGTCACCGTAGCAAGCCACCGTGCTCGTGCCTGCCAGCACCTTCTCGAAGCGAAACTGGCCCGCTCCGTCGGTGACGTCGTCGCTGTCCACGTACACGTAGGCTCGGTCCAGGTAGCAACGTAGCTTCGGCACCGGGCGACCTGTGTCGTCGACGACGGTCGCGACCACGACCCCCATGCCGACCTTGCGAAGCGTCAACCTGGCGACTCCGCCGGCGCTCACCATCGCGGTCTCATTCGCGACTCCGTTCGGTGAAGACGCAGCCACACGATACGAGCCCGGAGCGAGGGTCCGGAGACTGAACGTATTTCCGGAGGCTGTCGTTCGATAGCGAGCCGTTCCGTCCGTGCGAACAGCGGCGATCTCCGTAGTCTGATCGAAGCCGTCGAGCGTGCCCTCGATCGCACCTGGCTCGGGGAAGCGGATCACGACATCGTCGCGACCAGCCTGCACGTTCTCGACCTTCTCGTCTCCGCGCGTCGAATTCGCGCGCAGCGTGTACGCACCTGCAGGCAGGTCGCGAATCGCGAACCTGCCATTGACGTCGGTGACGACCGTCGGTGCCGGATAGGAGTGCGTGCGAGGAGCTGCGCGAACGACGACGTCGGGGATCGGTTCGTGCTTGCTCGACACGACCCGCCCGGTGATCGCGAGCCGCTCGTAGCGAATGGCGATCCGCACACCGGTGATATGGGTCTTGCCGTCACGAACCACGATCGGAGGGAAGCGCTTTCCTTCGAGCGGTGGATACGTCAACCGATCCCCCGACTTGACGACGTAGCCGTACTCGCCGCCGGAGAGGGCGCGCACGAGGAAGCTGCCGTCTTCGGCGGTCGTGGCCGCTCCGAAGTTGATGCCGCGCAGCAACGAGAACTCGAGCATCGCCCCGCCGACCGGTGCGCCATGTTGATCGACAACCGTACCTGCGATCGAGCCGGCCTGATCTAGCTCGATCTCGACGGCCTTGTGCTCTCCCTTCGCGAGCTCGAACGTCGGCCCACGTGCGAACGCGCCGACGCGTGTCGACGACGCGTCGAGCTGCTGTGGCCCGGGCGTCACGCTCAGCGAGAAGCGTCCGTCGGCATCGGTCGTCTCGTACATGCGGCTCGATGACACGCTGCAGCCATCGACGGGCTTGCCGTCGAGAGTGACGCGCCCGGTGATCGAGGCCCTCGGTTCGACCTCGATCACCACGTCGTCGACGTCCTGGGTCCCGACGGTCACCTGGACGGGGCCGACGGCGAGGGTCGGGAGATAGAAGCGATGGTTCCCGGGCGGCGCGGGCTCGACGACGAACCGGCCATCGAGCTGCGTGATCCCCTCGAGAGGCCGTGCCTCTGCGAGGTCCGACGTCGCGTAGATGCGTGTCCCCGAGACCACACCGCCACCTCGTTCGACCACTCTGCCGGAGATCGAGAAGGCAGCCTCGAGCACCAGGACCACGGGGACTTCTCTTCCGATCTCGGCCGTCACATTGACGGGTTGCTTCATCGCGCGGCGGTCGCCGGTCGCCAAGATCCTGTGATTGCCAGGCGTCACACCCGTGATGCGAAACCTGCCGTCGTCGTCGGACGTTGCCTCCAGGGAGATCCGCGGCATGCCGTCGTTGCTGAGCTCGATCGAGGCGTTGGCGACGGGCGACCGATCGTCCGCGCGTACCACGCGGCCCACGACGATCGCCTCGGGCACCAGGGAGAAGTCTCGGCGCACTCGACCGAAGGCGCGGATCGACTCCTGGGCCCTGGCGTAGCCGTCGGCACTCAGCATGATCTGGTTGTCGCCTACGGGAAGGCACAGCTCGTAGCGTCCCTCGTCATCCGCATCGACTCCGGCTCCGCCATAGGCGAGCTCGACGCGTGCCTTCGCGATCACGCCACCGGACGAGTCGCGAATCGTGCCGTGAATCGAGGCATCACACGCGTGCACCACCAACCGCAGCCGATCCGGTGCCGGCTGTGCCGCTGGAATCCGGAGATCCACCGCGAGCGTCGCGCCGGTCACCGCCGGCTTCTCGGCGACGACCAGGTACCGCGTCGCGAGCTGCGGACCGAAATCGAAGCGGCCGGCGGCATCGGAGATCACGCGCGGCTCGGGGAGCCCGGACATCGTCCGCTGGCTGATCAGCCGCACCGTTGCGCCCGAAACCGGCGCGCCATCCATCACCACGACGCCCGCGATCGTGCGCCCGGTCGCGTCCGGTTGCGCGAACGCCAACCCGCTCGCACGCTTGCGGTTGCTGCTGCCGCCGGTGTTCGCCGTGCCGCTCGCTTGGTCAGGGTCGTTCGAGGTTTCGTCGGGGCGGCGAAGCCACCAGACGATCGCCACCGCGATCACTGCGATGGCGACGACCATCCCGATTCGGCGCCTCGTCACGACCCGAGGATAGCTGCCGGAATACCGAGGCATCGCCAGGTGGAGCCCCAAAATGCGCCAACGCTCCGAGCCACGGCTTCGTTTCGTCGAGTGCGAGCTCGAGAAGTCCGAACCGAAGCATCGCGAGA
This sequence comes from Deltaproteobacteria bacterium, assembly GCA_031385555.1. Taxonomy (GTDB): domain Bacteria; phylum Myxococcota_A; class Polyangia; order Haliangiales; family Haliangiaceae; genus JABFXX01. Next base: position 5,383 of record JANNBP010000221.1, read on the forward strand.
CGGAGGACTCTAGGAGCCCTACGCGGCGGGTCTGGTAGGGCGTGCGTCAGGACTACGCGCTGCGAGCCAGACGCCGAACAGCACGATCGCGCCGCAGATCACGGTGCGTCCGTTGATCTCCTCACCGAGCACCAGCATCGCGCCCACGGCCGCGAAGATCGGCTGCAGGTAGATGTACGCGGCGACCAGGCTCGACTCGGCGCGCTTGAGCGCGAGCTGCGTGAGCCCGTAGGCCGTCACCGTCGGGACCGCGATCAAGAACGCGAGGAACCCGTAGTCTCCCGCGACGAGCGCGGGCGTGCTCGAGAGCTCGTAGAGCCCGATCGGGATCGCGATGGGCAGCCCGATCGTGAACATGATCGCGAGCAGCGCGAACGGATCGTACTTGCGGGCGAGCGGCCGCACGACGACGAGGAACACCCCGTACGACAGCGCGTTGATCAACACCAGCACGCTGCCGACGAAGTGATCGCTGGACAGCGAGAGGCCGTCGGGAGATGCGCCAACCAGCAGCATCACGCCGGTGAACGCGCAGGCCATGCCGAGTGCGCGATTCAGCCGGATCGTCTCGCGGCCGAGGACCAACGCGCCCAGCAGCGTGAACACCGGGATCGTCGAGCCGATCACCACGGCGTTGGTCGCGGTGGTGTGCGCCAGCGCGTGGACGAACATCTCCTGGTTGATCACGTTGCCCATCAGGGCGCAGACCGCGATCAGCGGCAGGTCCTTGCGCGCGACCGTCAGCGTCCCGCGCCGCCACGCGATCAGCGCGAACACCACGGCACCGCCGGTCATCCGCGCCATCACGATCCCGCCGGGCGGGATGTCGCCGACGACCAATCGACCGACGACGGGCAGCGATGCGAAGCACAGCGCCGATGCGATCAGGATCAGATGCACCTGCAGCGGAGCAGGCGTCATTCGCGGAGTGCCGCGGCGAGCCGTCGCGCGAGCGCTTCTGCGTCTCCCTCGCCATACGCCGTGGCCGGGACGGCGCCCCAGACCGGTTTCGGCCACGCCGGATCATCGTGGCGACGCGCGATCACGTGGACGTGCAGCTGCGCCACCACGTTGCCGAGCGCGGCGACGTTGAGCTTGTCGCACGGCACCGCAGCTCGTAGTACCGCCGAGGTCTTCGCGATCTCGATCATCAGCTGCTGCTGATCCTCGGCCGCGAGATCCACGATCTCCATCCCAGCTCGTCGCGGGATCAGTACCAGCCACGCGTAGTTCGCATCGCGCATCAGTCGCACACGACACAACGGGAGATCGAGCACCGCGAGCGTGTCTGCCTCGAGCCGGTCGTGCAGGGCGAAGTCGCTCACGGCTTCAGCGTCAGCTCGAACTTCACCGCGACGCCCTTGCCATCCTTCGGCTTCGGAAACTCGACGTACTCGAAGACGCGCTTGGTGCACGCGGCAACCTCGCCCTCGATGCCGAGCGTGCCGACGTTCGCGGCCTTGCCCGACGACACGATCTCGAACGCGACCTTCAAGGTGCCCTGCACCGCGGGATCGACGTGCAGGTGCTTCTCGTAGCAGTACTGGAACTTGCTGCGCTGGCTGCCGAGGACCCGGCGCACGACGTCGCGCGGCAGCCCGCCGGTGACGGTGAGTGCGCCGATCCTCACCGAGGGAGGCTGCGGTTGCGCCTGCGCCGCGCTCGCGAGAGCCACGAGCAGCAGCGCGAGCCTCACAGCACGACCTTGTTCGCCATGCAGGTCTTCACTGCCTGTTCGAACAGCGGCTTGCTCTTCGCCACGCCCTTCGCCCAGGCCTTCGCCTTGTCGACCTCGTTGACGCGACAGGCGGCGAGCGTGCAACCGAGCAGCACCTGCGGATCCGGCTTGTCGTCGACCTTGCCCATCTCGCAGAACCGGATCACGTCCTTGTCGCGGCCGTCGATCATCGCCTTCTTGCGGGCGGTCTCGATCTCCTCGGGCGTCGTCGGTTCCGGATCGGGCGGCGGCTTGTCTTTCTTCACCGCGTCCGGGGCCTGCTTGACGACCTTCGGGGCCGTCGTCGGATCGGGCAAGCCGCCCTTCGCCTGTTGCTCCGCGATCTCGTCCTTCAGCTTCTCGCTCGCGGACTTGCCGCATCCCACCAAGCTGAGACCCAGCACCAGGGCTGCCATTCGCATGCCCCAACACTACTACGGGAACATCGCCGGGTTACGGGTCTCGCCGAGACTCTCGAGGATCGTGTCGGTCGCCTTCTCCGAGACCATGTAGATCGGCAACACGATGAATGTGCCGGGGATGCGCGGGAACACCGAGGCATCGACGACACGGAGCCCGTTCGTCCCACGGACGCGGAACTTCGAATCGAGCACGGCCTTCGCATCGCCGTCGGCGCCGATCGGCGCGCTGCACGACGCGTGATGGCCCCACGCCTCGCGCTTGATCCACTCGCCGACCTTCGCGCGGTCGTTGGTCGCCGATCCCGGCCAGACTTCTTCGTGCGAGGTAAACAGATCGAGCTGGTCGGCCTTCGTCGTGATCTTGCGGACGATCTCGACGCCGTTGACCACCGCGGTCAGGTCGTTGACGTCCTGACCCTGGTCGACATCGCCATCGTCGAAGTAGTGGAAGTTGATCTGCGGACGCTCGCGCGGGTTCGCCGACCGGAGCTTCACGGTGCCGCCGCGGTTGTCGGTGTGGCCCTTGAGGATCAGCCAGGTGAAGTGGTTCTTGTCCGAGTTTGCCTCGACGGAGTAGCCCGGCTTGTAGCCCTTGAACGTGCCCGGGATGCCGAAGATGTGGAGGTCCGCCTCGGCCTTGTTGGGCGACGACTTCGCGAGGATCGAGACCACGCCGCCGTTGCTGGTGTACGCGCCGCGGCCCCTTTGCCAGTCGCGGAAGCACGGGTCGCTGGCATCGCCGTTGTAGTTGCAGCGCTCGAGCGCGCGGAAGTCATCCGAGACCTCGGTGACCACGCCGACCTCGTAGCGGTCCTGCAGGTTCTTGCCGACGCCCGGCAGATCGACCTTGAAGTCGATCCCGTGCTGCGCCAGCTCCTGGCGATCGCCGATGCCCGACAGCATCAGCAACTGCGGCGTGTTGAACGCGCCGGCCGACAGGATGACTTCGCGGGTCGCGCGCACGTGGACCGTCCTCGGCTCCGCGCCCTGGCCACTCGTCAGGTCCGCCGCGTACAGCGATGCCCCGTCGAGGAACTCCACGCCGGTCGCCTTCCAGTTGCCGTGCTCGTCGGCGGCATCCGCGAAGTCGACCTTGGTCACCAGCGCCTGCGTCTTGATGCGGAGAGGGAACCGGCGCGCATCGCGAGCCGTCGCCAGCAGGTACTCGCGCGTGCCGTTGCGGACGTGGTGCTTGCTCGCGAGCGGGAACTGGAACACGCCCTGCGCACGCCCTGCCATCGTCTCGGTGTTGATGTCGCGCTTGAGGAAGCCGAAGATCGTGAACACGTTCGCCAGCGGATTGCTCGACAGCCCGTTCGGTCCGCCGAGCCCGAGCTCGCCCGAGACGCGAAACGCGCTCGTCAGGATCGCCATCAAGCTGCCGTCGAGCAGCGCGTCCGCCGGAAGCTGCGGGCGCTCGGTGGAGAGCCACCTGGTGACCGTGTCGTAGTACTTGTGCATGCTGGTCGCGCGCCACGACTCGTCGCCCGTCAGCGAGGCGATGCCATCCCAGTCGCTGTTCTTCGGCGCGACGGTGATCAACGCGTTGACCGCGGTCGAGCCGCCGAGCGTGCCACCGCGCGGATACAGGATCCCCTCGTCGGTGATCTTCGAGTCCTTGCTGGCGCGCGCGTGGTCGCTGTAGTGATCGACGAAGTACCACCACGCGAGATCCGGGGTCTCCGTCGCGGTCGGGTGAAACGCCGGGACTTGCGACTCGGTCTTGCCACCGGTCTCCTTGCCCGCCTCGAGCAACAGCACCGAGTGGCCGGCGCGCGCGAGGTTCGCGGCGAGCGGACCACCACCTGCGCCGGAGCCCACCACGATGTACTCGAACTCGCGGTTCTCGACGCCCTCGAGGCCCTTGAACGGATCGGTCGATCCACCGGCGCCATCGCACTTTCCAGCTTGGCCGTCGTTGCACTGCGGGCCGTGACCCGGCGCGGGTGGTTGATCGGTCGCGCAGGCAGCGAGCGCGAGGATCAGGGCGAGGTACTTCATGCCTCGACCCAGAGGCAACCGTTGCACCAATTGCGCACGGGGCCTTTCCGCTACTTCCGCTGCCCTGTCCTGGCTACGGAAGTTGATGTAGCCGGCTATGTATTCAGGCTGTAACGGCTTTTCGGTCCAGTTGTTACAGCATCACGACGCGAGGCGGACCTCGGTCGTCGTCCGGAGCTGGCGGTGGGCGGCTCGAAACGCGTCGGCGATCGCGAGGTAGATGTCGTCGTGCTCTGCGTTCGACGCGAGCTCGACACCTTGACCCTCGAGCTGCACGTGCACGCGGTAGTCGCGGGGGCGGCTCCTCGGGTGACCGATCACGACCTCGCACTTGAACAGCCGGCGGTGCATGTGCTCCAGCCGTGCGACCCAGCGCGCGACCGCCGCTTCGGCGGATTCGTTGTGATCGAGACCAAAAAACGTCAGCTCGGTTTGGACCTGCATGGCTAGGCTCCTAAGTCAGCACTGCGGCATCGCGCACGAATGGATTGGCGTCTCTTCCGTGCACTCACAGATACCCGTGCATTCAGCGCGCCGAAGTCAGCGGGAAAATCTCGGAGAGCGCTTCAGCGACGCAGGCGCGGATCGATCCACAGCTGCAGCAGATCGACGAGCAAGTTCACGACAGCGACGGCGATCGCGGTGACGAGCACGACGCCCAAAATCACGGGCAGATCGACGTCGAGGATCGCCTGGAGGAGCTCGCGCCCGAGACCCGGCCACGCGAACACGCTCTCGATCACCACGGCGCCGCCCGCCAGCACACCCAGGTCCATGCCGGCGAGTGTGACGATCGGCGGCAGTGCGGGGCGCAGGGCGTGGCGCAGGAGCACGTCGCGTTCGCGGAGACCTTTGCTGCGCGCCGTGCGCACGTAGTCCTGTGCGAGCACGTCGACCAGCTCGTTGCGGGCGATCCGCGCGTAGTACGCGAGGCCGCCTAACGCGAGCGTCGTGGCCGGAAGGAGCAGGTGTGCGGTGCGGCCGAGCACACCTTCGCCATACCCGCCGAGCGGTAACAGATCCCACTGATAGGCGACGACGTAGAGGAGCACCGCGCCGATCACGAACGGTGGTGCGCTCTGGAGGAGCAGCATCGCGGCTGTCACCACGCGATCCGGCCAGCGTTTCCTTCGAGACGCGGCCCACAGGCCGAGCGCGATCCCTCCGAGGACCGCGATCGCGACGCCGGCGACCGCGAGCTGCAGCGTCGGCCACACACGATCCGCGAGGAGGTCGATGACCGGGCGCCGCGTACGATAGCTCTCGCCGAGATCGCCGTGCGCGAGGTGGTCGAGCCAGCAGCCGTACTGGACAACGATCGTGTCGTCGAAGCAGTAGTGCTCGGTGACGCGCGCGAGGCTCTCGGGTGTGGCGCGCGGGCCGAGCATCGTCTTCGCCGGATCCGCGGGGAGTGCGATGGTCATCAGGAACGTCGCCGTGACGACGAACCAGATCACGAGCACCGACCAGCCGAGCCGGCGCGCGATCAGCAACACCAGACGCGGGCGCTGGACTTCGGTCATCGCCTCACCCGTTCGCCGTCCGGACCGAGGTCCAACCACGCCGTCGTGAAGTCCCGGACCCACACCGGATGCGGACGGAAGTCGCGCACGTAGGGCTGGACGACCTCGGTGACCAGCTGGTGATAGCCCCAGATCCACGGCGCCTCGTCGTAGAGGAGCTTCTCGGCGCGCCGATAGAGCGCCGCGCGCTTCTCGCGATCGACCTCGCCACGTGCAGCGTCGAGGATCGCGTCGAGCTCGGGATTCGCGAAGAACGTCGAGTTCGAGGCGTTGACCTCGCTGATGTTGCGAGAGTGAAACAGGGGATCGAGCAGGCCCAGCGGATCCGGGTAATCGCCGGCCCACCCGCCCAGCGAGAACTTCGGGCCGTTGCGATTACCCACCGCATCGCTGTACGCCGAGAACGTGATCGGCGTGATCGACATCGTGATTCCGACCTCCGCGAGATCCGCCCTGAGCGACGCGGCGAGGTTCTCGGCCTCTTCATCGACCAGCGTGATGTAGTCGAGGGGAAAGCCATCGGGGTAACCGGCCTCGGCGAGCAACGCGCGCGCCTTCGCAGGATCGTGCGGGTAGGGCGCGAGCCCTTCGTCGCGACCGAACGCGCCGGGCGCGAGTACGCCGTGGGACGGGGTCGCGGTCCCCCTCAAGAGCTTGGAGATCTTGTGCTTGTCGACGGCGTAGTTCATCGCCTGGCGCACGCGGCGATCGTCGAACGGCTTCTCGCGCGTGTTCATCCGCGAGCCGTAGGCGTTCATCAGCGGTCGGGTGTGAACATGCGGCGCCCACGCGGGTTGCTGCTCGAGCCAGCGCTGATCCGATCCGGAGATCCGCTGCGCCGCATCCAGCTCGCCACGCTCGAACATCATGAACTGCAGGTCGCGCGCGACGTTCTCCAGCATCACGATCCGCTCGATCCGCTGGCGGGAAGGGTCGTAGAAGTTGGCGCGCCGCACCAGCTCGATGCGGCGACCCTCGTCCCACGCGACCACCTCGTAGGGCCCCGAGGCGAGCGGCGTGCGGCGCAGATCGGCGACCGCAGCACGCTCCTCGTTCAGCGGGGAGGCGAACGGCATCGCGAGCTCGTACAGCATCGCGGCGTTCGGCGCGATGAGCTCGAGCCTGAGCGTGCGGCTGGTCTCGACGACGATGCCGGCGCAGTGCGCCGCCTTGCCGTCGATCATGTCCTGCGCACCTCGGATCCCGACGAGGTGCGCTCCAAACGGAGAGTCCGGCTTCGCGAGCGTGCGCTCGAAGCTGCGCTTGAAGTCGAGCGCGACGATGGGGCTGCCGTCGGCATAGGTCGCCTCGCGCAGGGTGAACGTGTAGACGAGGCCGTCGGTCGAGATCGTCCACCGCTCCGCGAGGCGCGGCACCAGGTCCGTGGAATCCATGGCGTAGCCCACGAGCCCGTCGACGACGGCGTGCAGCGTCGACATCGAAGTCTCGTCGTAGGCGATCGCGGGATCGAGCGTGGTGATGCCGTCCTTCGACGCGATCGTCAGCGTCCCCCCGGCGCGCGCGGTCCCGCCGGCTTCCTTCCAGCGTGGCGCATCGCCGTGCGAGCACGCGATCACCAGGACGAGCAGCCACCTCATGCGCGCGCCTCGCTGGCATCCACGATCGAACGCAGTCCCTCGGCGAGCAGGTGAAAGCTGATCACCGCGATCGTGATCGCGAGCCCGGGCACCAGGATGAGATGCGGCGCGGTGCGGTAGAACGCGCGGCCTTCGTACAGCATGCGGCCCCACGTGGCGGCGGGCGGAGGAGGGCCGAGACCCAGGTAGCTGAGCGTCGCCTCGGCCAACAAGTTCTGGGCGAAGCCGAGCACGGCGACGACGACGATCACGCCGGCGACGTTCGGGAGAAGGTGCCGCGCGATGATCCGCAGCGGGCTCGCCCCGAGCACGCGCGCGGCCACCACGAACTCGCTGGTCGCGAGCATCCTCACCTTGGTCCGGATCACGCGTGCCGCCGTGGTCCAGCCCGCGATCGCGAGCGTGAACACCACGGGGGTGCTCGACGACACGAGCCCGCTCTCGCGCAGCACCGCGGCGAGCAGGATCGCGAGCAGCAGGAACGGGAACGCGAGCACGAGATCGACGAGCCGCATCAGCACCTGATCGACCCAGCCGCCCACGTAGCCGGCCACCAACCCGACCGCGGCACCGATCAGCAGCGACAGCAGGGTCGCGAGCGCCGCGATGCTCAGGGAGGTGCCGGCACCGTCGGCGACCCGCGCGAGCACGTCCCGGCCGAGATGGTCCGTTCCGAGAGGCGCGTCTGCCGATGGCGGGAGCGGAAGCCCGAGCTCGGACAACCCCCGATCGACGTCGAGCTTCGTCGGATCGCCGGGCGCGACCACTGCGAGCCCGACGAGGAGCACCGCGAGGACGAGCCCGACCAAGGGGCTCGCGAACCGTCGGGCAAACCGGCCAAACCGTCGGGACAAGCTCACGCTCGCCAAGATATCGCGGCTCCACACAGCCTCACAAAAGACCTGCGCACGGTCGCGTTCGCACGTGTGTGCGGGCCTGCCCCTGCCAAGCCTTCATCATGCGCCATTGGCGGTAAGCCCGATCGCATGTGATGCCAACTTGTACGCACGAGCACGTCGGACACATCGGGCATCGCAGTTGTATCGATTTCGATACATGCCGCCGGAGTTGGTGTCGCTCCTCCATCGCGATCATGTCGATCTCCAGTCAGAGCTGACGCAGCTCCTGGACCCGACGATCACGCTCCACGCGTTGCGCGCTTCGCTCGACGGCGTGCGGCTCGGGCTGGTCGCCCATGCCGAGGCCGAGGACATCGTGCTCGGGCCGTTCGAGCATGAACCGAGCCTCGCGCGGCTGGTCTCCGAGTCCCGCGCCGCTCACCTCGCGCAGGAGGGCGCACTTGCCAAGCTGGTCACGCTGCAGATCGGCACGAGCTCGTGGCGAGAGCGAGCACACCACCTTCGCGACCTCGTCCGGTGCCATGCGTTGCGCGAAGCGACCGAGCTGATGCCGTCGTTGTCGCGCCACCCCGCGTACGCGGGCCTCGCCGGCGCCTTCGCCACGGAGCGCCTCCGTCAGCTCGCGATGCTCCAGCCCTCGGTGCCGGTGCAAATCGCACAGCTCGCCGCGATCTGACGCTACTCGTGGATGCCGAGATAGGCCTTGCGGATCTTGTCGTCGGAGGCGAGCTCCTTCGCCGGGCCTTCGATCACGATCTTGCCGACCTCGAGCACGTAGGCGCGCTTGGCGACTCCGAGTGCCTGGAACGCGTTCTGCTCCACCAGCAGGATGGTGGTGCCCTCGGCGGCGATCGTGCGCACGATCTTGAAGATCAGCGCGACGATCTGCGGCGCGAGCCCGAGCGATGGCTCGTCGAGGAGCAGCAGCTTCGGGCGCGACATCAAGGCGCGTGCGATCGCGAGCATCTGCTGCTCGCCACCCGACAGCGTGCCGGCGTTCTGTGCGAGCCGCTCCTCTAGTCGCGGGAACAGCCCGAGCGCGTGCGCCTTGTCCTTCTCGATCCCGGCCTTGTCCTTGCGCAGGAACGCACCGATCTCGAGGTTCTCCTCGACGGTCATGTTCGCGAAGATGCCGCGACCCTCGGGCGCCATCACCAGCCCGCGCCCGACGATCACGTGTGCGGCGGTGCCGGTGATCACCTGGCCGTTGAACTTCACCGTGCCCTTGGACGGTTTGATCAGGCCGCTGATCGCGCGCAGCGTCGTGGTCTTGCCGGCGCCGTTCGCACCGATCAGCGTCACGATCTCGCCTTGCTCGACCTTCAGCGAGACGCCGCGCAGCGCATGGATGCCACCGTAGTGGACGTCGATGTTGTCGATCTCGAGCATGCTCACGGGGCAGCGACCTCCGGCTTCGGAGCATCCGCCGCCATCGGATCATTTTCTTCGGGCACACCGAGATACGCCTCGATCACCGCGGGGTTCGACTGGATCTCCTTCGGCAGGCCCTTCGCGATCGTCACGCCGTGATCGATCACGGTGATGTGCTCGCAGATGTCCATCACCAGCCCCATGTCGTGCTCGATCAGCAGGATCGAGACGTCGAACGTATCCTTGAGCGATTCGATCAGCCCACGCATCTCGTGCTTCTCTTGCGTGTTCATGCCGGCGACCGGCTCGTCGAGCAGCAGCACGCGCGGCTCGGTCGCGAGCGCGCGCGCGATCTCGAGGCGGCGCTGGTCGCCGTACGGCAACGACTTACTCTGCTCGTCCTTGCGGTCGGTGATGCCGAGGACCTCGAGGAGCTCGAGGCAACGCTCGGTGATCGCGCGCTCCTCGGCGACGTGCATCGGCGTGCGGAGCAGCGTGCGAAGCAGCCCGGACTTGGTGCGGAGGCCCGCCGCGGTCCGGACGTTGTCGATCACCGAGAGCTCGCCGAACAGCCGGATGTTCTGGAACGTCCGCGCCATCCCGGCGCGCGCGATGAATGAAGGCTTCTTGCCGTCGATCCGCGCCTTCTCGAGATAGACGCCACCGGCGTCCGGCTTGTAGACGCCGGTCAGCAGGTTGAACACCGTGGTCTTGCCGGCGCCGTTGGGACCGATCAACCCGTAGAGCCCGCATTTCGGCAGCTCCAGCGTGAAGTCGCAGACCGCCTTGAGGCCGCCGAACGACAGCGACAGGTTGTCGGCATGCAGGGCGTAGCTGCTCACTGCTTACCCTTCAACTTCGCGACGAGCTTGCGCCACGACGACAGCTCCCAGAGCTCCTGGATGCCCATGATGCCCTGGGGCCGCGCGATCATCACGACGACGAGCGCCAGCGCGTAGACGATCATCCGATACTCGGAGAACTCGCGGAACAGCTCCGGCAGCACGACGAGGATCACGGCGCCCAACACGATGCCGGTGATCGAGCCCATGCCGCCGATCACGACGATGATCACGAGATCGATCGACTTCTGGAAGCCGAGCTCCTTCGGATCGATCGTCTGGATCTGGTGCGCGTAGAGGGCGCCGCCGATGCCGGCGAAGAAGGCCGAGAACACGAACGCCACGACCTTCTGTCGCGTCGTATCGACACCCATCGCCTCGGCGGCGATCTCGTTCTCGCGGATCGCGAGCAGCGAGCGACCCTTGCTCGAGTACTTGAGCCGGTAGATCAGGATCAGCACGATGAACGCGAACAGGAACACCCAGAACATGCCGTACGGCGAGGACGAGCTCGCGTAGTCGGGGATCTGCGAGAACCCTTCGGACGAACCGAGGTTGTTGAGCAGCTCGGTCATGCTGCGGCCCTCGACCTCGTAGACATCCTTGGGCTGGGTCGCGCTGATCTGACCGACGACACGGACGATCTCGCCGAAGCCGAGGGTGACGATCGCGAGGTAATCGCCCCGCAGGCGCAGGCTCGGCAAGCCGACGAGCACGCCGAACAGCGCCGCGACGATGCCGCCCAGGATGCAGCCGGCGAGGAACAACAGCTGGCCGTTGCCGAGGAAGCCGCCGGTGGTCCCGGTGCCGCTGAAGCAGTCGACGACCACGCAGCGCACGGACTCGGCAGTCACCTGGATGGTCGCCGGGTCGCACATCTTGCCGGAGCCGATGTCGAGCTCGGCGCCGTTCGGACAGATCTCGAAGAAGTGAACCTGGCCGTAGAACGTCAGCCACGCCGCCGCATAGCCGCCGACCAGCATGAAGCCCGCGTGGCCCAGCGAGAACTGACCGGCATAGCCGTTGACGACGTTGAGCGAGCCCGCGAGCACGATCGCGATGCCGACGTCGACGAGGATCTTGCTCCACGTCTTGCCGACACCTGGTCCGATCAGCTTCTCGAACGCGAGCGCGAGCAGGATCGCGACGACGAACGGGACCACGCTCGCACCGGCCGCGAGCCCGGGGTTCGGCTTGTGCGCCGCGACGCGGTCCTGGAGAGATTTCATACCTTCTCCACCGTCGATGTTCCGAACAGGCCGCTCGGCTTCCACATCAGGACGACGATCAGGATCACGAACACGTAGACGTCCTGCAGCTTGCCGACCCACTCGGTGTCCGGAGAGAACTTCCGCACGATCCAGACGACGTAGAAGTGGACGAACACCTCGACGAACGCGATCAGCAGCGCACCCACCGCGGCACCACGCACGTTGCCGATGCCGCCGACGACCGCGGCGACGAACGCCTTGAGCCCGAGCAAGACCCAGGTCGAGTCCGCCGTCAGCCGGAGATCGTTGCGCAGCGCGAACAGGATGCCACCGGCCGCGGCGAGCGCCGAGCCCAGCGCGAAGGTCACGCTGACGACGACGTTGACGTTGACGCCCATCAGCGCCGCGGTCCGCTCGTCGTACGACACGGCACGCATCGCGCGTCCCATCTTGGTGCGATAGACCAGGCGCTCGAGGCCGAACGCGAGGACGAGGGCGAGCACGATCGTCAGGACGTCGTAGAGGCGGACCGGCACGCTGCCGAGCTCGAACAGCGTGCTGTTCGGCATCATCGGGACGATCGTCGTCGGGCGGGTGCCGAACAGCTTGTCGAGGAGCCCGACGTTCTGGAGGAACAGCGACACGCCGATCGCGGTGATCAGCACGTTGAGGCGCGGTGCCTTGCGCAGCGGGCGATACGCGAGTAGCTCGATCGTGACACCCATCGCCGCGCAGATCGCCATCGTGATCAGCATGACGAGGGGCATCGCGAAGCCGGGCGCGTCCGCGAGGAAGCCAAGCGCGCTCGCGACCGTGAAGGCCAACCACCCGCCCCACGCGACGATGTCGGAGTGGGCGAAGTTGATGAAGCGCAGGATGCCGTAGACGAGCGTGTAGCCGAGCGCGATCAACGCATACAGCCCGCCGAGGGCGAGCGTGTTGATCAGCGTCTGGAGCAGGTCAGACAACGGTGACCCTGACGCGAACGTGAACCGTCCACGTCGACGGTGACCTTCGCGTCCAAAGACCGAGGCTTGAGGGCGGGGGGAAAGCCAGCACGGTGCTCGTTCAGAGCCGTTATTTCTTTTCCACTCGCGCGGCGATCGTCTGCTTGCCGTCCTTGATCCCGATGATCACGGCCGACTTCTTGGCGTTGCGCTTCGCGTCGATCGAGAACTTGCCGGTCACGCCCTGGAAGTTCTTCGTCGCGTTGATCGCGTCGCGGAGGTCCGGGCCTTCCAGCGACTTCGCGCGCTCCATCGCATCGAACAGCAGCAGCGCGGCGTCGTAGCCGAGCGCGGCGAGACCGTCGGGCTCGGCCTTGTACTCGGCCTTGTAGTTCTCGACGAAGTTCTTCACCTCGGCGCGATCCTCGAGCGGCGAGTAGTGGTTCGCGAAGTAGTTGCCGTCGAGCGCCGTGCCCGCGATCTTCGAGAGCTCCTCGGAGTCCCAGCCGTCGCCGCCGATGAACACGGCCTTGACGCCGGCCTCGCGCGCCTTGCGAATGATCGTGGCGGCGTCGGAGTAGTAGCCGGGGAGGAAGATCACATCGGATTCACTTCCGACGAGCTGCTGGAGCTGCGAGCTGATCTCGAGGTTGCCGCCGGTGTACGCGGCCTTGACCGTGATCGTGTTGCCCATCTCGGTCCACGCCTGCTCGAAGAACTTCGCGAGGCCCGACGAGTACGCCTGGCCCTGGTCGTAGAGGATGGCGGCCTTCTTGGCCTTGAGGGTTTCGGAGGCGAACTTCGCGACGACCCAGCCCTGGAAATCGTCGAGGAAGCAGACGCGCGAGATGTAGTCGCCGATCGACGTGACATCGGGGTTGGTCGACGACGGCGAGATCATCGGGATCTTCGCCTTCTGCGCGACCGGCCCGCCGGCCATCGACAGCGACGAGGCGACCTCGCCGAGGATGGCGACGGCACCGAAATCGTTGATCAGGCGGGTCACCGCGGTCGACGCTTCCGACTGCTTGCCGGCGTCGTCGATCGTCTTGAGCTCGATCTTGCGACCCTTGACGCCGCCCTTTGCGTTGCGCTCCTTGATGGCGAGCTTGATCGCCCGGTCGGTCGAGATGCCGAACGTCGCCTGGGCGCCCGTCATCGACGCGAAGTGGCCGATCTTGATCGGGTCCCCCGCACCTCCGCCGCCATCGCCTTCCTTCTTGCCACCGCACGCGGTGAGGACGACGAGGAGAAAGACTTTGAGCCAACCACGCAAATCCATGATGATTTCTCCTGAGAGCCGGGACGCAGCGATACGTCAGGGCGAGAGCCCAAGTCAACCCTTCCCGCGATATACCCCGAGGCAATGAAGCTCGCGTGGGCCGCCCTGGCGGCGATCGCCTGTGGGTCCTCGACGGCGCGTCATCAGGCACCTCCACCGGCAACCGAAACGCTGCCGGATACCGCGTTCGCGAACCTCGATCACGACCATCGGATCGCGCTGATGAAGACCCACGTCATGCCGGTGATGACGCCGCTGTTCCAGCGCCACGATCCGAAATTCTCGACGATGACCTGCAAGACCTGCCACGCCGAAGCCGACTGGAAGATGCCGAACCAGGAGCTCGCGGTACTCGACCTCGAGGATCTGTCGGCGCACGAGCCGGCCGACGTCGAGTTCATGAAGACCGAGGTCGTCCCCGCCATGCGAAAGATCCTGCGAGATCCGACGCTGCGCTGCGGGCGCTGTCATCCCGTCGCGGGGCCCTGAGCGTCGTGACGTGAGCGCGCGTTCCTCGTCGATGAAACCGCGAGATTACCGATCACCGAGCCGGCCCGGAAGCTGCACCGATTCGGGTCAGGAGGAATAGCCATGCCGGAGAACAAGACCAAGATCGACCCGACCAAGTATCCGAAGAGCGAGCAGGAAGGTGCCGACGAGGACAACGACCTCGGCAGTCGGCCGCAGAGCGGTCGCGACGAGGAGAACGAGGTCAAGCCCTCGAAGACGGATGATGTTCGCGAGGACGAGCTCCACGAGAATCGCGACGAGGACGAGGACGAAGACGAAGTGACGTCCCGCCAGCCCCGCATCGGCGGGTAAGCACCCCTTCACCACACGCGCGGACCAGGGCGACCTGGCCTGCGCATCGTGCTGTTGGACTCCTCACTGAGCAGCGTCGACCGGGATCGGTGACAGCACGCGGATGAGGTCCGCGGGAGCCAGGCTGACGAGGAAGCCGCGTGCGCCGCCGTTGATGAAGATCCGAGGTAGCTCGAGGATGGATCTCTCGACGAAGATCGGCATCTGACGCTTGAGCCCGAACGGGGAGGTGCCGCCGATCTGGTAGCCGGAGTGGCGATCGGCGACGTCGGGCGGGCAGGGTGCGACCGCCTTGACGCCCATCGCGCGCGCGAGGTTCTTGGCCGAGACCTCCTGGTCGCCGTGCATCAGTACGCACAGGGGAGACCTGTCCTCCGTCTGCCAGATCAGCGTCTTGATGACGACGTGCTCGTCGACGCCGAACGCGGCGGCGGAGGCTGCCGTACCGCCGTGGGCCTCCCAAGGATAAAGGTGGGGTTCGAACTCGACGTTGCCGGAGCGCAAGGCTCGAACCGCCATCGTCACCGGGTGCTTGGGCACGCTTCGATGATAGGGCTAGACTGCGCCGATCGCACATGTCCAGCGCTCACCACCACGACGCCGCCGCACACGCGCACCATGTCGACGAGACGCAGTTCAACCGCTCGGGCGAGAAGCGGACGCTGGTCGTCGTCCTGCTGTCGCTGGTGATGATGGTCGGCGAGATCGTCGTCGGTCTGCTCTCCGACTCGGTGGCGCTCCAGGCTGATGGCTGGCACATGGGCACCCACGTCGGTGCGCTCGGGCTGACGCTGGTGGCGTACTGGTACGCGCGCCGCCACGCGGGCAACGACTCGTTCAGCTTCGGCACCGGCAAGGTCTATGCGCTCGCCGGGTTCGCGAGTGCGATCGTGCTCGTGATCGTCGCGGTCCTGGTCGCGAAGGAAGGCATCGAGCATCTCGTCGAGGCAGAGATGCCGGACTACCGCGAGGCGCTGCCGGTCGCGATCCTCGGCTTGGTCGTCAATGCGGCGTGCGCGTTCGTACTCGGCACCGGTCACTCGTACGGGCACAACCACTCGCACGGTCACGGTCATGACCCTCACGACCCTCACGACCATCACGATCACTCCGACAAGCCGCAGGCCGGCACGATCGACTTCAACATGCGCGCGGCGTACATCCACATCCTCGCGGATGCGATGACGTCGCTGCTCGCGATCGCCGCGCTCGCGATCGGCGCCTGGAACAACAACCTCTGGTACCTCGACAAGCTGATGGGCGTGGTCGCCGGGGTCGTGATCATCTGGTGGGCGTGGGGGCTGTGCCGGCAGGCGAGCCGGCAGTTGCTCGACGTGGTGTCGTCGCCCGCGCACGAGCAGGTCGTCCGTAAACAACTCGAGGCGATCGACGACGTTCAGGTCGCCGACCTACATGTGTGGGAATTGGGCCCAGGCCGTCGGAGCTGCATCGTCTCGCTGGTGACGTCGTCGCCGCGCGACGTCGAGTTCTATCGGAAGCACGTGCTCGACGCGCTGCCGATCGCGCACCTGACGATCGAGATCCATCGCTGCGCGCTGCCGCATGAGGAGCGCCCGAGCGAACTCCAGGTTGCGCACCACCACGAGCACTGAGCACCGTCGTGTGCAGGCGAACGCTCGTTCGCATCGCTCGGACCTACCTAACCCAGCCAAATGGCGCGAACGATCGAGTTCCGGTTTCGGCCTCGATCGTGCTCTTCTCGCGCACGATGAAACACGTCCGGGGGGACTGTGTTCTTGCTGCGGCTGCACTCCTCGCGAGCTGCACGGCAGAAGAACCCTTCACTAACACCGACCAGCTCGAGTCCGCCGCAACCGTCTGTGGCTCGGGCCCGACGGTGAAAGGTGTGGATGTCTCCTACTACCAGGGGAACATCGACTGGACCGCCGCGAAGAGCGACGGCGTCGAGTTCGCGTTCGTCCGGATCTCCGATGGGCTCGGAACGATCGACACCAAGTTCGAGCAGAACTGGGCGGGCACGAAGGCCGCGGGGGTCTTGCGCGGCGCCTATCAGTTCTTCCGTCCGAACCAGGACGCGATCGCACAGGCCGATCTGTTCCTCGACAAGCTCGGCACGCTCGAGGCGACCGATCTGCCGCCGGTGATCGACGTCGAGGCGGCCGGGGGGCTCGGTCCCGCCGCCGTCGCCGCGCAGGTCGGCATCTGGATCGATCGCGTCAAGGCAGCGACCGGGATGACGCCGATCATCTACACGGGCTTCTACTTCTGGCGCGACTCCGTCGGGGCCGCGGAGTTCCCCGGCTCACCGCTGTGGCACGCGCAGTACTCGAGTGCGGCGTGCCCGAACATCTCGCCGCCGTGGACCGACTGGGCGATCTGGCAGTACACGGCGTCGGGTCGGGTCGACGGAATCGCCGGCGACGTCGATACGAATCGGTTCAACGGCACGCGCGAGCAACTGCTCCAGCTCACCGCGCAGCCGGCCGAGTGCACGCCGCTCTCCGCCGAGGGTGGAACGATCGACGATGGCGACGCGTGCTTCTCGAGCGGTGGCCCGTCGGAGTTCCTGCGCCGGCCCACCGATGCCGGCGAGCTCGGCGATCTGGTGTGGACGCACACGACGGATCACCCGGCGGAGACCAACTTCGGCCACTGGACGCTCGACCTCGCCGAGGCCGGGCGCTATCAGCTCGAGGTGTCGACGCCCGCCGCGTACGCGCAGTCGAAGCAGGCGCGCTATCGCGTGCGTGCACATGGAATCGAGACCGAGGTCGTGATCGATCAGTCTGCAGTCGATGGCTGGCAGTCAATCGGCGAGTTCGAGCTCGCGGCAGGTGGCGATCAGTACATCCACGCCGGCGACAACACCGGCGAGCCGGGCAGCGGAGACGTCCAGATCGTGTTCGACGCCGTGCGCGTCACGCGGATCACCGACGGTCCCGAGCTTCCGGGTGAGACGCCCGAGGAGCCGGCTGGTTGTGCGACGGGCGGTAGCGGCGCGTCGTTCGGCGCCCTCGCGTTCGTGCTGTTCGCGATCACGAGGCGCAAGCGTTCCTCTCGCTCGTGACCGGCCGTGGACGCGTGCTGAGTCCTTTCGTTGCGACCCGTACCCGGTTTCGCGCTCCCGGCTTCGACTGAGTCCTCGATCCCACGCCCAGGGCGGGTCTCGTGGCCGATCTCCGCGATCGTCGCCTTGCGAGGAACCTCTCTGCTCCGCCCTCGATCCGTCCCCGTCATGACCGTCGTTAGAACAAGGTCCGTTCTGACCGTCGTCATAACGAGCTCGTCATGGGGGATAGGCAGAGGCAGGTCGCGCAAGGACGCGAAAGCAGCGCACGCACGGACTGTCCGCCCATTTCTCGCGCCATGGCTCGCGCTCGTTCTCGAGAAGCCCGTCCCAGCGTCGTTGTCGAGCCATCGCACCGGCGG
>JANNBP010000402.1:0-5796 GCA_031385555.1 Deltaproteobacteria bacterium
CGCGATCGACGGCGCGCTGGTGCGCGCGTTCCTCGACGAGCTCTACGAGGTCACGGAGGGTGGGCCCCCGGATCCAGAGATCGAGATCCCCGACGTGCTACAGCTGGTCGCGCTGTGATCGAGTGGACGCCGGAGCTTCGCCTCCAAGTGCACGCATCGCGGGCGCACCCGACGAAGGTGAAGCAGTCATGACCATCGCATGGACTCCCGAGCTCGGCGCGCTCGTCTATTCGTCGCGCGCACGGCGCAATCCCGCGTTCGTCGCGGAGACGCTGCGGAGCTTCGACGTGACCTCGCCGATCGATCCCGTGAAAGCGCGCAAGGCGGCGGCGGAGTACTGGAAGGACAAGCGCGCGCTGGCGCGGGTCAAGCTCGCGTTCGACAACAACCCGCCGGCGTGGAAGCCGATCGTCGAGAAGGTGATCGCCCGCGGCAAGAAGCCGAACGCCGAGGCTCCGCTCGACCTCGAGCTCGAGGCGGCGACGGTGACGCTGCAGATGTGCCCGCTCCACGCGGCGGTGCCGTACTGGATCGCGGCCGGTGGGATCCCGTTCGCGCTGCGCACGCTGATCCGGTGTCACGGCCTGCTGTGCTCGGCACTCGAGTTCGGCTATCGCCGACAAGGCGTCGATCTCGGGCTGTGGATCCTCGAGACGCGGAAGCTGTCGGTCGATTGGCCGGCCGGCTACGCCGACGCGTGGGCGCTGCTGCGGGCGCTGCTCTCGGAGGCAGTCGAGCCGATCTACGACGAGGCGCATGGCATCGCCGACCAAGCGCTGCTCGCGACGGCAACCGGCAACCCGAACGAATCGGCGCTCCAGATCCTGCTGCCGTTCGCATTTCCGGACGAGCGCGCGTGGGCGAAGGCGGGTGCGAAGGCGGCGATCGGGCTCGCGAAGCAGCGCAAGCGCGGGTACACGCCAGCGCTCGCGTACTTCGTCTCGGTGGCTCCGGCCGCCGCCGCGATCGAGCTCCTCGGCTCCACCGTCAACGACGCGATCACCGCCGCCGATCTCGCCACCGCGCTCGCCCACCTCGGGACGCCCGACGGCGTGAAAGTCCTCGAGGCGGCGCTCTCCACCGCACCGAACGCCGCGGATCGGGAGCGCTGGGGCGCCGTTCTGTTCGCCGTGCGCACCGGTGAGGCGATGAAGGCGTTCGCGCGCCTGGCCAAGCATCCCAAGGGCAAGACCACGTTCGCCCCGCTCGCCAAACGGCATCGCGAGCTGATGCTGGCAACCGCTGCCGCGAAACCGGGAAAACCCACCACCACACGCGTGGCCGGCCGTTCACGATCGCGGTAGTCGCATCGAGCACTTACCCCTGGCACCGCGCTTGCTCGATGAGAGAGGCATGCGTTGGTTGTTGATGCTGGTGATCCTGAGTGGGTGCTCGATCTTCCTGCGGTCGATCGAGCGTCCCAAAGCAGATGTGCGCGGCGTCTCGGTGTCGTCGGCGGGGTTCACCGGGGTGACCGGTCAACTGCGGTTCGACGTCACGAATCCAAATCCGATCGGCGTCCCGTTGCAGGGGATCGACTGGGAGCTCTCGATCGGTGGCACGCGTGCGGTGACCGGCACGGTAGAGCTGTCGCAGACGATTCCCGCGAAGGGCATGGCGCCGGTGGTGACGTCGCTGACGATCGAGGCGCGCGATGCGATCGAGGTCGGGACCGCCCTGGCGCGTGGCTCGCGCGACTACCAGCTCAAGGCGAAGCTGCGGTTCTCGACGGCGATCGGGCCGCTCGCGGTGGAGGTGGCACACCACGGTCAGCTCGACGGAGCGGCCGGGATCGATCGCCTGCTCGGCGCGCGCTGAACTGGGCTTGGAGCGCCCTGTGAGGTCAGACAAAATCCGATCCGCAAGCCGAGATCGAGGTCAAGTTTGCTGACCTTCGGGGCTGCGCGTGGTGCAGCGCTGGCATCGCCGATGGGACATGTGAGGCACAGCGCATCGTCGCCGAGATGACCATGCACGGAGGGTGCGGTACCCTTTCGCAACGAAATGCCCGGTCTGGGCGGCACGACGAATAACTACGAGATCCTGGCGCAGTTGGCGAGCGGCGGGATGGCGGAGATCTTTCTCGCGCGCGTCACGGCAGTGGCAGGCGTCGAGCGACACGTCGTGCTCAAGCGGATCCTGCCGTCGTTCCGCGACGATCCGCAGATGATCGCGATGTTCCTCGACGAGGCGCGACTCCAGGCGAACCTTCGCCACCCGAACATCGCGCAGCTTCACGACGTCGGGATGATCGGCGGCTCGTACTTCTACACGATGGAGTACGTGCACGGCGAGACCGTGCAGAGCCTGATGCATCGCGCGGTGGTGAAGCGCGAGCCGATTCCCTTGCAGCACGTGATGACGATCGCGGCCGGCGTGACCGCGGCGTTGCATCACGCCCACACGCGCGTCGGTCCGGACCGCAAGTCACTCGAGATCATCCATCGCGATGTCTCGCCGGCGAACATCATGGTCACGTTCGACGGCTCGGTGAAGCTGCTCGACTTCGGCGTCGCGAGGATGACCGGGCGGATGACGCAGACCAAGGCCGGCGTGGTGAAGGGCAAGGTCGCGTATCTGTCGCCCGAGCAGATCGGCGAGAAGGGCGTGGATCCACGCAGCGATCTGTTCTCGCTCGCGATCTGCCTCTACGAGATGCTGACGCTGCACGGGCTGTTCGTGCGCCAGACCGATCTGATGACGCTCGCCGCGATCGTGCAGGAGATGCCGCCGCCGCCGTCCCAGTTCCGTCGCGATACGCCACCGCAGATCGATCAGCTCGTGATGACCGCGCTCGCGAAGGATCCGAAGACGCGGTTCGGCAACGCCGATCAGATGCATCAGGCCGTCGAGGCCGCGGCGACCAGCGCGAAGCTGTCGATGTCGCCGTCGTCGCTCGGGCGCTACCTCGGCCAGATGTTCGGAAACCGCGCCGAGCCATGGCTGGTCTCCGCCGGGGACGCTCCGGTCAGCGTGGCGGCCCAGCTCGTCGAGCCGACCCAGATTCACGTCGAGCCGATCCGCGGCGTCGATCTCCAGAAGGCGAAGGAAGTCGATCGCCGGATCAGCGCGGTGCGCAAGGTCCCGCAGCTCGACGACGCGCTCGAGTTTCTGTCCACCGGGAAGCTGCCGGAGGTGGCCCAGAAGCCCGAGCGCATGCCGTCGGCCGCCGAGCATCCGCAGTGGGAAGCGACGGTGTTGCGCACGCCGATGCCGGAGCCGATGCGAAAGCTCTTCGACGAGGCGCCGAACGACTTCGACGTGATGGACGCCGCCGAGACCGCGATCGCGTCACCTCGCTACCACACCCCGCCACCACAGCGGGCGCACCGTCCCTCGCAGGCACCTCAGCACCCCAGCGCCGCCACGCAGATGGGTCCGGCGATGGTGCCGCCGAGTAATCCACACCAGATGGGTCCGGTGGTTCCGAGCTCGGGTCCGCAGGTCCCGAACCACGGTCCCCAGAGCGGGCAGAACCCGATGCTGCCGCACGATCCCCTGATGCAGAGCGGGCAGAACCCGCTGCTGCACGATCCCCTGATGCAGAGCGGGCAGAACCCGATGCTGCCGCGCGATCCGCTGATGCAGAGTGGCGGAAATCCGCAGCACCGCCCGTCGCTACCGGCGATGCCGGATCCCGCGCGTCCTGTCGGCCAGCGCCCGCAACCACAGTCTGGTCCGCGCGTGCAGCAGAACTGGGATCCGCAGACCTATCGCACGAATCCCGCACAGAAGCCGCACAAGGAACCGAGCAGCTACAACGTGCCGCGCATCCTGCTCGTCGCCGCGTTCCTCGTCGCGATCCTGGCCGCGGTGTTGATCGCGGTTACTTGAGCCGCGGCAGCGGCAGCGGCAGCGGCAGCAGCTGCAGCTCGGCGCGCAGGACTTCGCACGTCGCCTCGAACACCTCCACCAGCGTCGGGATCAGCGCGCGCGCCGCGTCGAAGTCCGCTCGCGAGGCGTCGTCGAGCTCTTCGCTGGCAGCTGCGAGCCGGCGCAAGCCAAGGATCGCGGCCGTCCCCTTGAGCTTGTGCGTAGCACGCTGCAAGGCGTCGGCATCGCCGGCGCTCTGGATCGCGGCGAGATCGTCGACGCCGAGGCGCAGGAACAGCTCGATGATCGTGCGGGGCCGGCCCGTTGCCGGATCGAGGATCTCGATCACCAGACGACTTGCTCGCAGAGGTCAGTCACGGCGGTGACCAAGCCTGCGAGACCTTCCGCCTTCGCGACGTGCGCGTCAGCTCCACACGTCCTGGCCAACTTCTCGAGGTGATCGTTCGGCAGTGCCGAGAACAGCACGACAGGGATTCCCGGGATCGACGTCTTGACCAGCCGGCACAGCTCGTTGCCGGTCATCTCCGGCATGCAGACATCCATCAGCACGATCTCGGGGCGCCACGCCGCGGTCGCGAGATAGAACCCGTTCAACGTCCCGGCAGTGCGCACCGCGAACCCTGCCTTGCCGAGGATGTCCGCAGACAGCGCGAGCACGATCGGATCGTCGTCGATGATCAGAACACGTCGATCCGTATGTGACGGTTCGTCGTCGGCGAACGTCGGAGTATCGGCACGACCCACGTCGCTCACTCTACACGTGGCCGGGCCAGGGTGGTAAGGAGCGGATGTGGGTACACGCATCGAGCAAGACAGCATGGGCTCGATCGAGGTCGACGAGGATCGCTACTGGGGCGCGCAGACCCAGCGTTCACTCCAGAACTTCCGGATCGGTGAAGAGCGGATGCCGCGGGAGATCGTCCTCGCCCTCGCCACGATCAAGAAGGCGGCGGCGCTCGTCAATCACGATCTCGGGCTCCTCTCCGACGAAAAACGGAGCTGGATCGTCACGGCGGCCGACGAGGTGCTGGCCGGCAAGCTCGATCGCGAGTTCCCGCTCGTGGTCTGGCAGACCGGCAGCGGCACGCAGAGCAACATGAACGTCAACGAGGTGATCGCGAATCGTGCCAACGAGCTCGCAGGTGGCAAGCGCGGCGCGAAGTCGCCGATCCATCCGAACGACGACGTCAACCTCTCGCAGAGCTCCAACGACACGTTCCCGACGGCGATGCACATCGCGATCGCCGGGCGGATCGACAGCGACCTGCTCCCGGCCGTCGCGATCCTGTGTGCGACGCTCGATGGCAAGGCGAAGGAATACGCCTCGATCGTGAAGATCGGTCGCACGCACCTGCAGGACGCGACGCCGCTCACGCTGGGCCAGGAGATCAGTGGGTGGGTCGCGCAGCTCGATCACGGCATCGCCGGCATTCGCGCCAGCCTTCCGGCGATCTACCAGCTCGCGCTCGGTGGGACCGCGGTTGGTACCGGCCTCAACGCGCCGGTCGAGTTTCCGGAGCGAGTCGCCGCGAAGCTCGCCGAGCTCACCGGTCGCCCGTTCGTCACCGCGCCCAACAAGTTCGCCGCGCTCGCCGGGCACGATGCGCTCGTCCGTTGCCACGGCGCGATCAAGACGCTGGCGACCGCGCTGTTCAAGATCGCGAACGACATCCGCTGGCTCGCGAGTGGTCCGCGCTCCGGGCTAGGCGAGCTGCGGCTTCCCGAGAACGAGCCCGGCTCGTCGATCATGCCGGGCAAGGTCAACCCCACGCAGTGCGAGGCGCTGACGATGGTGTGCACGCAGGTGTTCGGCAACGACGTCGCGATCGGGTTCGCGGGTGCGAGCGGCAACTTCGAGCTCAACGTGTTCAAGCCGCTGATAGCGTATTCGATGCTGCAGTCGACGCGGCTCCTCGGCGATGCGCTGCGCTCGTTCGACGAGCACTGCGCGCAGGGCCTCGA
>JANNBP010000404.1:0-15061 GCA_031385555.1 Deltaproteobacteria bacterium
TCGCTGCGCAACACGCTCGAGTACCGTCCCGAGGAGGTCTACCTCTATCCGCTCTACGTTCGCCCGCTCACCACGCTCGGCAAGAAGCACACCCAGACGTTCGACGAGACGCGGATCGAGCTCTACGAGCACGCGAAGCAAGCGCTGCTCGACGCCGGCTACCGCCAGATCTCGATGCGGATGTTCAAGCGTCCCGACGCGCAGGGCACGCCCGGGCCCGTCTACTGCTGCCAGGACGACGGCATGATCGGGCTCGGCGTCGGCGCACGCTCCTACACGCGCGGTGTCCACTACTCGTCGGAGTGGGCCGTCGGTGCGCGCGGCGTGCGCGACATCATCGACCGCTGGATCGTGAAGCCCGACGAGGCGTTCGGCGTCGCCGAGTACGGCTACGTGCTCGACGCCGATGAACAACGCCGCCGCTGGCTGATCCTGTCGCTGCTGTCCGACGACGGCCTCGATCTCGCCACCTATCGCGCGCGGTTCGCCAGCACGCCCACGGAAGACTTCCCGCAACTCGCAGAGCTGAACGGCTACACCATCACCAACAGCAACGTCATGAAGCTGACCGCGGAGGGTCTCGCGCGCGCCGATCAGATCGGCCCGTGGCTGTTCTCCGAAGCCGTCCGCCAGCGCATGGCGACTTTCGACCTCCAATGAAGGGCGATCTGACACTGAAGCTCGACATCCTGTATCGAGGCCCGCTCGCGAGCTGCAACTACGGCTGCGCGTACTGCCCGTTCGCGAAGCGCAAGGACACGCGCGAGGAGCTGGCGACGGATCGCGCCGGCTGGCAGCGGTTCCTCGCGTGGGCCGGCGCGACCACCGACGTCGAGCTCGGCGTGCTCGTCACGCCGTGGGGCGAGGCGCTGATCCGCCGGTGGTACCAGGAGGGGCTCGCGCAGCTCTCGCACCTGCCGCACGTCACGCGGTGCGCGGCGCAGACCAATTTATCGGGCTCGCTCGATTGGATCGCGACGGCGAACGCATCTCGTCTGGCGCTGTGGTGCACGTACCACCCGGAGTGGACGACGCTCGAAGACTTCCTCGCGAAGACCACGGCGCTCGCGGATGCAGGCGTCAGCTTCTCCGTCGGCGTGGTCGGCCAGCGCGAGTACGCGGATGCGGCGCGCGCGATCCGCGCTGCGCTCCCGGCCGAGACCTATGTGTGGATCAACGCGGTCAAGGTGCTGTCGTATACGCCCGACGAGATCGCGGGTTGGAAGGCGATCGATCCGCTGTTCGAGCTCAACCTCCAGCGCTGGCCGAGCCTCGGCAAGCCGTGCGGCGCCGGCGAGCGCGCGATCACCGTCGACGGCGACGGCACGATGCGCCGCTGTCACTTCATCTCGCAGGCGATCGGCAACCTCTACGAGCCTGACTGGCGCGCCGCGCTCAAGCCGCGCACCTGCAGCAACACCGATTGCCACTGCCACATCGGCTACGTCCACCTCGATTACCTCGAGCTCGACAAGGTCTACGCGTCGGGGCTGCTCGAGCGCGTGCCGGTTCCGGAAGCCCGCCGCGGCATCGGACTGCCCATCATTCAGTAGTCGTAGAGATCCGGATCGCGCTCGACCGGCTCTTCCTGGTTCGACGTCAGGACCTCCCGCGCGATGCCCTGGACGCGTTCGATCGCCTTCGCCGACAGATAGTTGTGCGAGAGATCGAGGGTCTGAATCCGAGCGAAGGCGTCGGCGTGCTTCGCCAGCATCGCCGCGCCGCGATCGGTCAGCCCGCCCGCGAGAGCCAGGCGGCCGAGCTCGTCGAGCAGCCGCGATCGCGCGAGTGGCTCGACGAGGTCATCGATGAAGTTGCCGTCGAGCCAGAGGCTCGTCAGCGACGGGAACGGGTGAGCGAGCAGGCGCTCGAGGTCGGCGATCGCTGGGTTCGCGTGGCCGAACTCCAGGTCCAGCATCCAGAGGTTGTTCCACGGCTCCGCGACCACGGAGGCGACGACGTCATCGCGCAGCGAGATCGAAGACAGCTCGAGGGACCTGAGCCGTGGCAACTCGAGCTTTCCGAGGGACATGTTCTGCCCGCGGATCCCGAGGCTGTAGAGGTCGGGCACTTGTCGCCACAGCGCGTCGAGGACGCCGATGTCACATGCCTCGGCTGGGAGCTCGGAACCGATGCGTAACCCGCCGATGTCGATCTGATGCAAGGCGCGTCGGGGCCCGCTCGCCAGCGCATCGATCGCGACCTGGAGGCCGGTCTCGACGTGAAGGAGCGTGATCGAGCCGAGAAACCGCAGCGACGGATGATCGAGCGCACCGCGCACGAGATCTGGATCCGCAGCGGTGAGGAGATCGACCTCGGCGGACTTTACGAATCCCCACTCCCAGCTCAGATCACACAGGGGCGCACCCGGCTCGAGGTCATGCGTGGCGATCAGCGCGCGTGCTTGCTCCTCGCGATCCGGCGTCGGATCCGCCAGCTGTAACGCGATCAGCTCGCCGCGCGGATCGCCGAGACGCTGCAGCTCGTCGGCATAGACCTCGTAGAGCTCGCGGTCACACGGAGTCGCGTCGATCGCAGCCTCGAGCTCGGCGCGGCGGTCACTCGTCGACATCGTCGTAGTGTTCCTCGTCGTCGGGCTCGTCGCCATCCAACGAGGTGATGCCGGCTGCGGGTAGCAGCTCCCGGAGTTCGGCAACCAGGTCGTCGGTGACGTTGTGGAAGTGCACGGTGAGCTCTGCGAGATGCGCGAAGGCGGCGTGCGTGGAGAGGATCGTCCGCGCGCCGGCGTCGGTCAGGTCGCTGCGGACGAGCTCGAAGCTGGTCAGTCGCTGCAGGAGTGGGGAGGTCGCGAGGATCTCGATCAGCGTGTCGGCGCCGGTGAGATCCTCGAGGCGGAGGTGAGTCAACGCGGGCAGATCGTCGCGTGCGAGCAGCGGTCCGAGTGCGCGCATCGCCTCGAGTTCCGGCGTCCGATTCACCATCGAGCAGCTGAGCGTCACGCGTTGGAGCGCGGGCACGCGCGCCTTCGCGAGCGAGGTTGCCGCCTCTGCCGTCAGGGCCGAGGTGCTCCACGCAAACGAGCGCAGGCACGGGGCATCGATCGCTCCGAAGCTGGCACGACTACCGAGCAGCTCGATCTCCTCGAGGCGCGGCACCGCCGTCCACAGCGCCGACATGTCGCCGAGCTCGCGCTCCTCGGCCTGGTACAGCGCGCCGACCACGCGGAGGCCGAGGTGCACGACGCGCAGGGTCGGGCGCAGTGCCGCGGCGATCGCGTTGATCGTGCCGGTGAGCGGCGCGTTGTTGTGCAAGACACGCAGCTCGACGAGGAACCGGCCCGATGGATGCTCGAGCGCGTCCTTGGTGCCCTTCGCCGTGCCGGGATCGATCGTCGCCGAGCGCGCGTACCCGTTCGCGTAGTGGAACTGCACGCCCGGCGGATGGCCGAGCTTCGCGATGATCTCGGCGGCCGCGAGCTCGGTGGCGGCGGTGCGCTCGCCGAGCTGGAGCGCGATCAAGTCGCCGCGCGGATCGCCGAGCTCCTGCAGGTAGTCGCCGAGTACGGCATACGCGCGCAGATCGAACGGGTCCTCGTCGATCGCCGCGGCGAGCTGCGCGAGCTTGTCGTCGGTCATTCACCCTCCGGTGGCTCGCGATAGCGATCGAGCACGCGCGGGTCGATCGGCCCGAGCTCGGGCCCCAGGCGATCGGGAACGTAGCGAGTCACCACGTGCTTCGCGACGCCGGCGAGCAGCCCCACCGCACTCCGCAGCGTCGAGTGGGTGCTCGCCATCCACAGCTCGCGCAGCTTGGTGAACCGCTGCTTGCGCTCGGCGACGTATGCGAGGTCGTGCGGGTTGTAGTTGCCGCCGCTGAGATCGAGGAGCTCCAGCTGCCCGGCGAGTGGCCCGTCGGCGATCGCGCGCAGGATCGCGCCCGCGTACGGCGAGCCTCGGAGCTTGAGGGTGGTCAGCGCCGGCATGTCGCTCCTGGCGAGCAGCGGCGCGAGGTCGCGCATCGCGGCGTGCGGCGGCAGATCGGCGCCACCGAACCGGACCTCGAGCCTCTCGAGCACGGGCCACGGCGCCGCCGCGATCGCGCGCATCGATCCCGGCGACAGTGTGAGCGGGAGGAACTCGACGCGCCGGGCACGCGGGATCTCGAGATCGCCGAGCTCGAACGTGTGCGCGCCGATCGTCACCCGTTGCAGGTTCGGCAGCGCGTCCCACAGCTCGGAGAGATCGCCGAGCTCGCAGCGCGCGAACAGCTCGAGCTCGCTCAGGCGCGGCCGGAACCCGACCAGCAACGACAGTGCACTCGCGGCATCAAACGGATCCGAACAGCGGATCGCGACCTCGCCGAGCATGCTCGCGGCGGGATGGGGTAGGAGCGCATGGAGGTGCCTGGCCTGCGGTCTAGGGAGATGAGCGATCGGCTCGGTGGGGGAGGGAGTCGCGCCGAGCTCGACGCGTCGGAGCACCCCGTTGCGCCAGATCATCGGCGCCGCGCTCGGGTCCGTGACGCTGCCGCCGTGATCGACGAGCGTGCCGAGGAGTCGGGGTGCGTGCTTCGCGAACGCCTTGAGGAACGCGCGCTGCGCCGGGGACTTGGTCTTGCTGAACGGCTCCTTCGTCGCGGCGAGCTGCAACACGATCAGCTCGCCGACCGGGTCGCCCAGCCCCTGGAGGTAGTCCGCGTAGACCTGCCAGGCGACGAGATCGTCGGGCTCGTCCGCGATCCGGGCCTCGAGCGCCGCCCGTTGCTCGATCCCGGCAGGTTCCACCAGCCAAACCTAGCGCAATCGCGGAGTTGGCAAAATCATCTCACCCGGCGAATCGATTGAACGGTTCGGTGGGGTGCGGGCACCATGCATCGGTGACCGCTGTTCCGCTCTCGCTGGTCGCATCTGTGGACCACGAGGAAGAAGTTCCCGATCTGATCACTCGCCTCCGTGAGGGCGAGCGCGATGCGATCGAGGTCGCCTACGTGGAGCACCACGCGGCGATCCGCGGGTTCGCACGCCGGCTGGTCGGCGACGAGACGGCGGCGGAGGACATCGTGCACGAGACGTTCGTGACCCTGCCTCGAGCGATCCGCCGATTCCGGGGCGATGGCTCGCTGCGATCGTTCTTGATCGGGGTCGCCGCCAATCACTCGCGCCGGTTCGTGCGCTCCGCGATCCGGCGTCGCCGCGCAACCGAGCGGCTCGCCGAGCGCGACGCGCTCCTGCCCACGACGGTCGATGCCACCGAGGAGCTGGTGCGTCGACGGATGGCCGATCGCCTGTCGCGCGCCCTCGACGAGCTGCCGCTCGATCAACGCATCGTGTTCGTCCTCGTCGAGGTCGAGCAGCGGACGTCCGTCGAGGTCGCGCGGATCGTCGAGGCCCCGGAGGGCACGGTCCGCACCCGGTTGTTTCACGCCAAGCGCAAGCTCCGCGAGATCTTGGGAGAGGCCGACGCATGAGCAAGCTCGACGCTTCGATCGCCGCACTGCGCGCTGATGGCGACGGCGACCACTCGCAGATCGCCGCCACGACCCGGTCGCGCGTCCACAAGTCGCTGACGCGTCGCGCGAAGTCGCGCCGCCGGCTCGTCCAGTCGTCGCTGATCGCCAGCGTGCTGCTGGTCAGCACGTTCTCGTGGGCGTGGTCGACGGGGCGGATCTCGTTTCGATCCGCACCCGAGCCGGTGCTCTCACCCGCGCCGGAGCCCGTCGTGGTCCCGCCGGCCCCCAAGCCACGCGTGCGCTCGGCTCCCGAGCCGACGTTCCCGCCGGCGGTCGTCGCGCCCGAGCCGCCCCTGGCTCCAATCGTCGTCGAGAAGGCCAAGCCTCCGCGTCCCGCGACAGCGGCGACCCCGACGGCGGGGCGACCTCCGGCGACGATCATCCTCACGCCGACCGAGCAGCTGTATCGCAAGGCGCACGAGTTGCACTTCCGCGGTACCGATCCGGCCGGGGCACTCGCCGCCTGGGACACCTACCTCGCCGCCGAGGCGTCGGGTCGGTTCGCGATCGAAGCCCGCTACAACCGCGGCCTGTTGCTCGCGCGGCTCGGTCGCTACGTCGAGGCGCGCGCGGCGCTCGCTCCGTACTCCGCAGGTGAAGTCAGCAATGGGTATCGCCGCGCCGAGGCGCGCGCGATCATCGAGCGGCTCGATCAGATCGCGCCGGTGAACGATGCGCCTGTGAGTGGGGACTAGCGGCATGCACCTTGTCGCGATCTTCGTCGGCGTGCTCTTCCTCGTTTCGCTCGCGTGCAACGCCGTGGCGATCCATTCGGCGATGCGGTTGAACGGAACGCATGAGAGTGGGGACTAGGGGCATGCGCTTCGCTTCTGCCACGCTCCTCGCCTTGCTCTGCGCCGGTCCTGCGGTCGCGGAGCCTGGACCTCTCGCCGTTGTCGTCCGCGGTGCATCCGACGCGGCCAGCGTGCGCGCACGGATCGCGAGCGAGCTCGGTTCGCCGATCATCGCGATCGATCGCTGCGCCGGTGCGTGCCTCGAGATCGCGATCACCGGGTCCACCGCGAACGTCGCGTACACCAGTGCCGACGGTGTCACCCGCGCCCGCCGCATCGAGCTCGGCTCCGAGCGGGCACAGTGGCCGATCGTGATCGCGCTGCTCGCCGGCAACCTCGCGCGCGATGAAGCCGCCGACGTGCTCGCGCAGCTTCCACCGCCGCCCGCGCCTGCGCCCGAGCCGCCAGCCGACGGAGTCCCGGTGCTGCACCCCGAGGAAGCGCCCGAGGCTCCACCCGCGGTCGTGATTCCACCCGCGGTCGCGTCGCGCGCACTCGTCGCGTATCCGGCGCCGTATCCGATGGATCTACTTTACGAGCAGCGCTCCGCCGAGATGCCGATCGCGATCGGCTTGGTCCCGGGCCTCTCCACCGACGGGCTTCGCATCGGGCGCGTGCGCCACCTGGTGTCGTTCCACGGCCTCGCCGGCATCTCCGGGGGCTCCGAGCTGCTCGCGTTCTCCGGCATCGCCGACGTCCAGCGCGGCACGGTCGACGGGCTCCAGCTCTCCGGCATCGCCTCCGTTGCGGAAGACCTGCGCGGCGTTCAGGTCGGCGGCATCCTCGCCGTGGCGGAGCGGGGCGGTGTTCAGGTCGGCGGCATCGCGGCAGCCACGCGCGGCCACGCGGACTTCCAGATTGGTGGCATCGGCGTGGTCGCGGGCTCGTCGAGTCTCGGCCAGATCGGCGGCATCGCCACCCTCGCGAGGCACTCGGCGAGCACGCAGGTCGCGGGCATCGCCGCGGTCGCCGGTGACAACTCCGACCTCCAGCTCGGCGGCCTCGGCGTGCTGACGCGCGGTCGCGCCCACGTCCAGGTCGCCGGCATCGCGGCGGTCGCCGGTAGTGCAGAGCTCCAGCTCGGTGGCATCGCGGCGATCTCGCGGGGTGAGGGCAACATCCAGATCGGCGGCATCGCCACGTCCGCCGGCACCGCGAACGTCCAGATCGCAGGCATCGCGAACTTCGCGGATCGCGTCAAGGGCGTCCAGGTCGGCACCGTCAACATCGCCCGGCGCGTCGAGGGTCTTCAGGTCGGGGTCGTCAACATCGGAGGCAATGCGGGCGGCAACTCGTTCGGCCTCATCAACATCGTCCCCGGTGGTCGCACGGATCTCGAGGCCTCGGTCGACTCCGACAAGATCGGCATGGTCCTGTTCCGGCACGGCGGTCACAACTGGCACAACGTCTACGGCGTCGCCGGCCAGCAGATCGACGAGGGCGCGCGCTCCACCGACGACGTCTGGATGTATGGCCTCGGCTTCGGCCCCAGCTGGCGGTCGCGTGCATCGCGCGTCGATCTCGAGCTGATGGGCTGGCAGGTCAACCACGGCGCGAACCACTCGACCGACGTCAGCATCCTCGGTCAGGTGCGCGCGACGTATGCACACCAGCTCGGCGGTGGCATCTCGTTGATCGGCGGCGGCGCGATCAACGCGTACATCTCGAACGATCAGATGTCGCCGTTCTCGCTCGCGCGCCGCACCGACGGCGGCACCACCGAGCCCGACGTCACCGTCACGGTGTGGCCGAGCGCGTTCGTCGGCGTCCGCTTGTGAGCAGCCGGCCTCGCAAGCTCGGCCCAAGGAGTTCCGGGACCGAGGTCACACGTCCGGCGACGTTTTGCGAGCGGTCGCCTTGGCCGGTCGTGTGGCCTCCGTTCCGGTGTTGTCGACGAGTCTCCTGATCTGCCAGCCGTAGACGTCGAGGCCATCGCGCTCGAGGTTCGGCAGCAGATCGCCGAACGCGTTGCCCTCGATCACGCGGTGCGCGGCAAAGCCCGGCTCGAACATCACGTCGACGCCGACGTGAAACGCGCCGCTGTGCTGCTGCACGGCGATGCAGCTCGCCATCGCCGCGTCCCACGCTGCCGCCGGCAGCTGCGCGCGCAGCTCCTCGACCGAGCCGCGCTGCCCGCCGAGATGCAGGTTCGTGATCGGATGCGGCGACGTCCGGACGACGACGAACGCCGCGACGCCGTCGATCGTCAGCACGCGGAGATCGAACGAGCGGCCCTCGAGCTGTGCCTTCGGGATCGCGCGCTCGATCTGCGAACCCTCCGCGAGCAAGAAGGTCAGCAGTCGATCGATCGCAGGCTTCGTCGTCAGCCGCTGCAGCTTCCTCGTGTTGAAGCGCTTGCGCCCGGTGTCCTCGACGGTGGTGATCGCGTGCTCGTTATCCTTCGTGTGCGTGAACACGGCGAGACACGAGGCCGAGCTCGACGACGCCATCTTGACGTACACCGCTTCCCAGCCCTCGTCGGTCATCCGCGCGCGTAGCTCGTCGGGCGTCTTGACCTTCCACAGGGCGTCGGGCACCGGGATGCCTTGCTCGGTCCAGCGCTGCGAGGTCTGCCGCTTGTCGAACAGCATGCGGATCGCGATCGGCGGTTGCACCACGTGCCAGCCGCGCTGGATCGCGGTCTCGATCTCGCCGAGCACGGCGAGGAACCCGCAATGGATCTGCCGCGGCGGGTTGATCTGGCCGAGCTCGTACGGCTGCTTCGCGAGCTGCGCAGCGGTGATCACCGAGGCGCCCAGCTGCCTCGCGGTCGCTTCGCCGCGCCGGAGCATCGCGCGCTCGACGTCATCGTCCTCGCCCATCGAGTCGATCCGGAAGATCGCGTCCTCGGGCAGATCCGCGAACAGCTTCGCCGGCGCACCGGGCTCGGCGAGGTCGCGCCACGAGATCACCTGCGCCTCCGGCAGGCCCTGCTTCGCGAGGGCTTCCTGGAACAGCGTCACCCGCCGATGGCCCGGGATGCCGGCGATGACGAACGGGCGAGCCATCACTCGCCGATCGCGACGTAGACGTCGCGAGGATCGCCGGCGGCCTGCAGCGCATCGGTATGCACCGACCACCCGAGTTTTCCTCGGCGCGTGGACGTCCCGGTCAGGCCGATCGTCGAGAACTTCCCGGCGTACTCATCACGGGGCATCGCCTCGACGATACCCCAACCCTGCGGCTACTCGTCGTCGTCGACGTTGTCGACTTCCTCGTAACCCTTCTTGGTCTTCTCGGCGACGATCTTGTCGTACTCCTTCTGCACCTTCTCGGCGGTGCCGAAGTCCTTGACCGTCTGCGAGCCGGCCGCGCCGATCTTGCCGTACTTGGTCATCAGCTGCGTGCCTTCGAGCCAGACCGTCCAGAACTTGTTCGACGAGCCCTCGGAGAACTCGAAGCGACGCGGCGATGACCCACCGCTCTTCGCGGCCGGCTTCGCTGCGGCTTTCGCCGGCGCCTTCGCGGCAGGCTTTGCAGCTGCCTTCGCCGGAGCCGCAGCTTTCGCGGGAGCCTTGGCGGCGACCTTCTTCGCGGGCGCCTCCTCTTCCTCGTCCTCGTCGTCGCCGCCGCCTTCGGCCGGCTCGTAGCCCTTCTTCACCTTTTCGGCGATCAGCTTGTCGTACTCCTTCTTCGCTGCGGCGGCATCGCCGAACGACTTCACCGTCGTCTGACCGGACGTGCCGATCTTGCCGTAGGTGGTGGAGAAAGATTTTCCCGACAGATCGATCTGCCAGAACTTGTTCGAGCTTCCCTCTGAGAATTCGTAACGCGGCATGTTCTCCCCGTAGGTAGACGAACATTCTAAGCAGCGTCGCGCGCGCTTACACGAGCCAGCGCAGCAAATCCTCGCAGTCATCGCACCACTCGGTCCACGGGTCCGCATCCGGTTCCGGTGGGTCAGATCGGCGAGGGGCGAGCTCGTAGGACTGCGGCGAGGTGTTCGCCAGGGAGACGTGAAGTGCCCGTTGTCCCTTCGGGAGTGCCGGGACGGTCCCCATCGAGACCACGACCAGGTCGCTGATCGCGCTCTTCGCGGCCTGGGCGATCTCGACCGCCTCGTCGGGGGTCTTCTCGCTGACCACCACCGTCCCCGACTTGACCTCGCCCTCGAGCAGCAGCTCGACGAGCTTGCGCTCGGAGGCCAGGACCCTCGGCGGGAACACGAGGTGAACGGTGAGGGCCTCGTGGCCGAGCTGCTCGGTCAACCAGCGGATCGCGGCCACCAGCATGCCGAGTGCGAGCACCAGGCGTTGCCACGGCACCTCCGGATCCTTGACGCGCGCCTCGGCCAGATCCGGCCCGAGGGCGAACACGATGACGTGCTTGTGGCGGCGGAACACGCTGTCGTCGCGCGTGTAGAACAGCAGCTCGCCCTCGACGTAGCGGAGCGTGAACAGGTCGACGACGTCCTCGCCGTCCTCCATGAACATCAGCTCGGAGCTCACCAGGTTCTCGATGTTCGCCGACGAGCTCGGCGTGATCGCGGTGAAGCCACCGGCGGGATACAGCGTGTCGTCGGCGAGCTGGGTGTCCTTGACGCCGCGCTGCTCTCGCTTGGCAGGGAGGCGACGAGGGAGCCGTCCGGTGATCGCACCCGCCGCGGCGTTGATGTGATCGGCGGCGAGCCGGCGGCTCATGCTGCCGAGCACCTCGAGGTGATCGATCGAGAACCACTCGCGATCGTCGACGAGCGCGCGCGATTGGCGCGCTCCGCGGGCGAGCTGGAGGTAGGCCTCGGCGATCCGATCGGCGACCGCCGTCGAGTCGCGGAGCTCGATCTTGCCGGCCGTGTCGCGCTCCTCTTTCGGTCGGGCGAGGGCGCGCCGCAGCGTCGCCGGGCTGACCGACAAGCCCGCGAAGCTCGAGCGTTCACAGACCGCGTTGACGACGAGCGCGATCGCGGTCGGCTTGAGCGACGACCCGAGGTGTGCGTAGGCCGCGAGCACGTCGTCGAACCGCGGCGTCGATGCCAACCGCGTCAGCACGTCGTCCTCGTAGGCGCGCACGGCAGCCTTCAGGTGATCGTCGCCGAGCACCGGGGTGGCCTGCGGCAACCGCGCGCCGCCGAGCAGCACCGCGACATCCGCGATCACACCGGGTGGGGGCAGGGCGCCGAGCTCCGAGGCGCAGGCGAGGATGGCCTGGCCGATCGTCGCTTCCTCGGCTTCGGGATCCGTCGACGGAACACGGCGCAAGCACAGCCCGGCCGCGACCCAGCTCGCGACCTCCTGCTGCGTGCGGAGCTCGGTCCTGGCCATTACCCACGAACCCGAGCGCAGGCGATGCAAAGGGGTCGGGCGAGGCCCTGGTTGGTCTTGCTGGCGCGCATGGCGGGCCGCTTACGCGAGGCCCAACAGCCGCGGGACCTTCTCCTCGAGAAGATCGATCTCGTCGCGGGTCTCGCCCAGGTACGACAACAGCTTCAGATCCGCGCGCTCGACGGCACCGCCGTGGATGATCCACGCGTGGGTGCGCAGCAAGCGGTACAGCTTGACCACCTTGCGATCCGACACGAACACGCCGTCCTCGCGGACCAGCGTCTTGAGCACGCGGCGCAGCTCGCGCAGCAGCTCGTCGGAGAAGTACAGCTCGCGATCGCGCAGCTCCTTGCCGTCGTGACCGATCGTGCGGCGCGCCAGCACGTGGGTCAGCCAGCGGTTCGCCTTGACGAAGTCCTCGAGCGTCGCATGCCCCTCGATCCACGGCTTCTGGTTGAGCTCGCGGTGGGTGAAGCCATCGAGGCCGGCATCGATCAACTCGACGAAGTGCTCGTCCTGGACCGAGCGGCACGCGGCCTTCAAGCAGAAGCGATCCTTCAGCGCTGCGAGCTCGGCGTTCTCGGGCAGCTCGTTGGTCGCCGCGAGGAGGATCCGCAGCTTGACCGGGACCGGCTGGCCGTCCTGATAGAACTTGCGCTCGTTGATCACGGTGAGCAACGAGTTCAAGATCGCGGAGTTCGCCTTGAAGATCTCGTCGAGGAACACCAGGCGCGCCGTCGGCAGCTTGCCCTGATCTCGGCGGATGTACCGGCCCTCGCGCAGCTTCGCGATATCGATCGGGCCGAACACCTCGGACGGCTCGGTGAACCGCGTCAGCAGGTACTCGAAGTACTCGCCATCGGGGATCTTGAGCGCGTCCTTGAACTTGATCACCAGGTCCGACTTCGCGGTGCCCGGCGGGCCGCACAGCAGCAGCGGCTCCTGGGCCACCGCGGCGACGCACATCAGATCGATCAGCGGCTGCTTCGCGACGAAGAACCGGCCGAGTGCGAGCCGGAACCGGTTGATCCGATCGCGCAGGTTGGAGGCCTCGCGCGCGAGCTCGTCCGCCGACATGTTGGTGGCTTTGTCGACGGAATCCAAGACTGGGGCGGTGGCGGTACTCATGCTGCTCCTCCGAGATCACGGTGCAAACGGCGGCGGATCAAGTGCTCGTCGTCCTCGACGAAGCGGCGGCCCGCTTCACCGAGGGCGAGGTCGTCGGATGCGATGCCCACCACCAGCGACTCGACGAAGTGCAGGACCGACAGGCAGTAGTGACTGTTGGTGCCGAAGCTGTCGGTGATGTCGCGCAGCTGGCTCGATAGGTCGGCGATCGCCGCGAGGGCGTCGTTGATCGGCGCCTGTGCATACGCCGAGGCGAGTGCGCGGGTGAGATCCAGCCGCTGCGTCAGCGTCATCGGATCGCCCAGGGCCTTGCGAGCGGCCTCGAGGATCGGCAGCGCGCGCCCGGTCTCACCGAGATAGGCGAGGCCCGCTGCGAGCGCGAGCCGCGCGAAGATGTTCGCGGTGCCGGTATCGAGGGTGGTCTCGACCTCGGCGAGCAGCTCCGCGATCTCGCGGCGCAACCCGATGCGGCGCAGCGCGCGCAGCGACTGATCGAGCACGCGTCCGAGCTCCGGCCCGGGGACCGCCTTGACGGCCTCGCCGAGCTGATCGAGCAGCTGCGGCACCAGCTCGGTGCGGCCGAAGTGACCGGCGACGACGAGCGCA
This sequence comes from Deltaproteobacteria bacterium, assembly GCA_031385555.1. Taxonomy (GTDB): domain Bacteria; phylum Myxococcota_A; class Polyangia; order Haliangiales; family Haliangiaceae; genus JABFXX01. The sequence continues at coordinate 13,259 of JANNBP010000404.1, forward strand.
TCGCCGTACAGCATCGCGTGGCGTGCCGCCGGCAGCTTCGCGATCATCGGCCACCCGCGTGCGAGGATCGGCATCGCGCCGTTCTCCGGCAGCTCGAGCAGCACGTCGAACACGCCGTCGAGCAGGCGGTTCATCTCGATCTCGTTCGAGGTCCCGGCGACCTCGACGAGCCGGCTGATCTCCTTCGCCCTCGCGCCCGCGTCGGGGATGCCGCGCAGCGCCGCGAACTCGGGACCCCGCGAGTCGTGCTGGCGCTTCGAGAACGCGCCGATCGCATCCGGCCGCTCCAGCGGCTCGAGGATCCGCGAGGCTTCGCGCAACCGGTCCACCTTGTAGCGCGCGACGCGATCGAGCGCGGCGAGCTGACCACCCAGCGGCTCGGGCAACGCGGTCTCGGGCGGCAGACCCTGGATCGCTTGCTCGACGCGCGCGGTGAACGCGGCCATCAGGTACGCGTGCACGGCGTCGGTGGCGACGGCGGCCAGCGCCTGGCGCGCTTCGCTGACCAGGGCGCGAGCCCGCACGTGCTGGCCGATCCGCGCGTAGCCATGACCGAGCTGGAAGCTGACGTACGCCTGCGTGAGGTGCTTCGGCGCCTCGACGGGCGACGGCTTGCGCCGCGTCGAACCGATCTTGTCCGCGAGCGCGTTGAGCGCCTTGCTGAGGTGCTCGCCGCTCGCGTTGCCAAGCGCACCACTACGACCGGCGAACCGGAGGAAGGAGGGCAGCTCGCGCTCGACGGGGAGTCCACCGGCGAGCCGAGACAGGATCCGATCGCGGGCACTGGCGAGCGCGAGCGTGTCGCCACCCGCGAGCTTCGCGAGCCCGATCCGCGCCAGCCAGGTGGAGCGCGTGTCGAGCTCCTGGTCGTGATCGTCGAGCCACCGCACGACGCGGTGCTGCTCCTTCTTCACGGCCTCGCCGCGCGCCGCGATCGCCGCGACCAAGCGGACGTCATCATGGCTCGGCTGCTTGTTGTCGAGCAGATGTCCGAGCGCCTTCGCCGCGTCCTGCTTGCCGGGCAGGGCGCCCAGATCCGCGGCGAGCCACTGGTCGAGCCGATCGTTGGCATCGGTGCCATGCGCTTCCCACACCGCGCGCGCGAAGCACAGGCCGGCATCGCGGCGGCGTCCGAGGCGGGCATACGCGCGACCGAGACGCTCGAGCAACTCGAGCCGCTCCGGTGCATCCGCGGGGGCGTCGAGGGCGACGAACTCGGCCTCGAGCTTCGCGAGCTCGGCGTCGATCGACACTTCCTCGCGCTCCGTCATCTGGATGTCCTTCTTGGGCGCCTTCTGCGTGGGCGGCGGAGGAGGAGCGGGGGAGATGACGGCGGGGGCCGGGGCAGGGCGACCGCGCGCGGGCTTCGCCTTGCGATCGCGGCGATCGTCGTCCCGATCCGGCTTGTCTTCCTTCGGTCGCTCCGACGCCCACTCGAGCCCGGTCGACACGAACGGCGCGAAGTCGAACACCACCGCGCGCTGCCACGGCACCAGCTGCGGCGCGCTCGCGTGGATCACGTAGTCGGCCCACTCGGACAAGGGCGCGAACGCCGAATCGAGGATCCGCTCGACGCGGAACGGACCGCGGATCGGCTCGCCGGGCACGCGCTGGTTCGACGGTGCGAGCCAGACGACCTGGCCCTGTTCGATCCCGAGGATCGATCGCAGGCGCTCGCGGCGGAGCGGCGGGGGGCGGATAGCACCCGCGGGGGCGTAGACGTGGGGGATGTTGTCGAGCGGCCCGTTGGACACCGCGTGGATCGCCAGAAACCGGGGACCGGTCGCGCCGGGGCGGGCGCGG
>JANNBP010000465.1:0-25797 GCA_031385555.1 Deltaproteobacteria bacterium
TTTGCTGCGCTCCCTCCCAAAGGGGTCCGTCCCCTCTTGCTTCGTCCCCTTTTGCTGCGCTCCCTCCCAAAGGGGTCCCCTTTTGCTGCGGTCGAGCTCTAAGGGGTCCGTCCCCTTTTGCTGCGCTCCCAAAGGGGTCCGTCCCCTTTTGCTGCGCTCGAGCCCAAAGGGTCCGTCCCTTTTTGCTGCGGGCTTCGCATTCTGCAGCGCTCGCTCCTCCTGCATGGCGAGCCGGCGTGGATCGGAATAGCCACAGTGGTCGTAGGGAGACAGAGGCCTCACGGAGGATTGATCGGGAAGGACGCGATGATCCTCCCGCCGTGCGACCTCCGACCCATTTGGGAGAGAACAGGGCGTGCTCACCCGAATCGAGGGCACGAACTGCTGGGTCATGGTGGTAGCCTGTCCGTGGGCGGCTCCGGTCGCGCTTCCTTCTACCCGCAAGGGTCATCAACGGTAGCGCGACCACTCTCCGCCCACCTTTTTAATGGACCGGCTCCGCACGCTCCTGCTGGCGCGCACCTCGACGGTCGTGCTCGACGCGGATCGCGTCGCGAGTGCGGCCACGCGCCCGCAGCGCGATGACGATGTCGAGAAGTTCGAGGACGAGCTCGCGCAGCTTGGCTTCGTGATGAGCCTCGACCTCGCGATGACGCTGCGCCGGTTGCCGCACGCGACCGGCCACGAGCTCAAGGCGTGGATGCTCACCACGCTCGCGCAGGTCGTCGGTGCACACCGTCCCCACGTGCCGCTGTTCCGTGGCTTCCCCGCAGCGACCCCCGCGGACACGCGCTCGCTCTACCTGCGCCGCGTGCTGTCGTGGCTGGTCACGCGACCGGAGCAACCGTGTCCGTGGTGCGGGCAGATCAAGACGGTCGGCGCGCTCGATCCGTGCGGTCACCTGGTGTGTCAGGCCTGCTGGGACGGCGGCAACTACGCGGGGTGTCCGATCTGCCATCGCCGCGTCACCGCCGGGCATCCGTTCGTCAAGCCGGCACCGCTGGATGCGCAGGAGCGCGTCACCCGATCGGACGGGCAGCTGCGCGTCGTCGATCTCGCACTCGATCCGGTCGCCGTCGCGAAGCAACGGTTCCAGCGGATGCTCGCGCGGACCACCCCGCTCTCGAAGCAGGATCGCGAGGAGCTCGAGACGGTGATCGACGTGATGGGGCCGCGCGTCGCGGGCTGGTTGCCGGCGAAGATCGCCGTCAAGGAGACGCTCGCGATCGCCCTCGCACGGTTCTGGATCGCGGCACCCGATCGCGCCGCCATGGTGCGCGCCACGCAACCTCACCTCCGCACGGCGACCGACGTGCTGCGGATCGCGGCGGTGTTGATGGGCGCCGATCCGGCGCTGGTCCAAGGGACCAGGTTAAGGTCGCTCCCGCGAACGCTGCGGCGCGCGGTGCTCGGCGCCCTCGACAAGCTGCCGCCCGAGCCGTTGCTCGAGGACATGCGCCGTCACGTCGGCTGGTGGAAGCGCGTCGGAGAGCGGCTGCATCCGTTCGAGCTCGCCGACAAGTTTCCCGGCGCGGCACTCGCGTTCGCGGCGATCCGCGGCAGCGATCTCGACCAGCTGACGTTCGCGAAGTTGTTGACGGAGCGCGCTGCCCAGATCCGTGGCGTCGCGATCGTCGGCCGGCATCTGCATGTCACGCCATGGGCCGGCGCCGTGGAGGAGGCCCTGCGCGCGCGCGATCCGAAACGAGCGATCGAGCGGCTCGCCGAGCGACCCGGCGAGCTGCTCCGGCGCGTCGATCACGTGCTGCGGATGACCGCGACGAACGCGCCGGCCGCGTTCGAAGCCGTGCTGGCGACGATCCTCACCGCGATCCCGCGAGGTGCACCGAACACGCTGCTCGTCCTCGGTGCTCACGTGCGCGCGCGGACCGCACCGTGGCGCCGCCGCGTGGTGTTCCCGAAGGGCGACGTGCTCAAGGCGTGGGCGATGCCGGATGCGCGCGCACCGCTGCGCAGCGACGGGATCGCGGCGGTCGCCGAGACGATCAAGCGCGAGCTGCTCGCGCGTGCCGAGAAGCGCAAGCCGGTCTTCCCTCGCGCCGTGATCGATCGCGGCCTCGTCGATCTCCTCGTCCCGATCGGCGAGCGCAGCGCCTCGAAGACCAAGGTGGCGTGGCCGCGCGGGAGCGAGCGAGCGCTGCCACCCGGCGACAAGATCCGGCTATTTCTACATTGGGAGCAGCCGCCCGAGCAGGATGTCGATCTCGATCTGTCGGTCGCGTTCTACGACGCGAGCTGGCGCCACGTCGCGACGTGCGACTTCACGAACCTCGTGGTCAGAGATCGAGCCGCGGTGCACTCCGGCGATCTCACCGACGCGCCGCCACCGCTCGGTGCGTCGGAGTTCGTCGATCTCGATCTCGCTGCGCTCGCGGCGTTGAACGTCGCGCACGCCGTGATGGTGGTGTTCAGCTACAACAGCGTGCCGTTCGACCGGCTGCCGTACGGCTTCGCCGGCGTGATGCTCGCGCCGGAGGCGACGTTCGATCCGCGCGCGGTCGCGCAGCGCTTCGATCTATCGGGCTCGTCGGTGATCACGCTGCCGTTGACGATCGACCTCGCCACCCGCCGGCTGCGCTGGATCGACGTCCACCTGCCGGGCCACCACGAGCTGCATCACGTCGGCGGCTATCGCGCCGCCCTCGCCCACGCCGGCCGCGACTTCGAGGACTTCGTCGGTGCTCGCGCACGCCCGACGCTATGGGAGGTCGCCGCGATCCACGCCGCGGCACGCGCGAACGTGATCTACGTCCGCGAGCTCGACGGCACGATCACCACGATCCGCCGCCGCGACAACGAGACCTCGCTGGAGCGGCTCGCGCGGATCCATGGCGCACCGGACCAAGACAGCCAGCTCGGTCGGATCCCTCCCGCCGACGCACCGACGTTCGTCGCGCTCCTCACCGACGATCTCGCGCTGCCCAAGCACAGCGCCGGCTACATCCTCGACGCGCGTGGCTCGCTGGCAGGGATGACCCGGCTCACCGCCGCCGATCTGATCGCCGAGCTCGTTCCATGACCGAGCTCCAGGCCCGACAGATCACGCTCGAGGGAGTGACCCGCGAGGTCTACTGCGTCGGCCAGGGTCCCGCGGTCGTCGTCATGCACGAGGTCCCCGGTCTGCACCCCGGCGTCGTCGCGTTCGGCCATCGAGTCGCCGCGGCGGGCATGCGCGCGTACCTGCCCTCGCTACTCGGCGAACCGTTTCGACCAGTCTCACCCGCGTACACGGCGCGCTCGATCGCACGCGCGTGTGTCGCCGCCGAGTTCTCGACGTGGGCCACCAAGCGCACGAGCCCGATCGTGACGTGGCTCCGCGCCCTCGCGAAGCTGGCCCACACCGAGTGCGGCGGGCCCGGGGTCGGCGCGGTCGGCATGTGCCTGACCGGCGGCTTCGCGCTCGCGATGATGGTCGACGACGTGGTCGTCGCGCCGGTACTCAGCCAGCCCTCGCTGCCGTTCGGGGTGACGCGGGCGCAGCAACGCGACCTCGGGGTCTCCGACGCGGATCTCGCACGCATCAAGCAGCGCTGTGCGTCGCTCCCGAAACCCGCGGTGCTCGGCCTCCGGTTCACCGGCGACCGGCTGGTACCGGGCGAGCGCTTCGAACGCCTCCGCACCGAGCTCGGCGACAACTTCCTCGGTGTCGAGATCGACTCGAGCTGGGGCAATCCGCACGGCATCCCGCGGATCGCGCACTCGGTGCTCAGCCATCACCTGGTCGACGAACCTGGCCATCCCACCCGGGTCGCCCTCGACCAAGTGCTCGCTTTCTTTCGCGACCGCCTCGGTCTCCCGCCGGCCTGAACCGTCTGAGAACAGTCTGAGAACAGTCTGAGAACAATTTCCCGCCGGCTGTTTGGGGCCGTGATATTCGAGGGACATGTACCAGCAGCCGGGTTACCCGAATCCTCCGCAGTACGGCCAATACCAAGCGCCGCGGTCGCCGATCCCGAAGGTCATCGGCATCCTGATGATCATCTTCGGAGCCATCGGTCTCCTCGGTGGGCTGATCGGTCTCGCCGGTGGCCTCGGCAACGACGCGCTGCTGCGCGACATCCCCGAGTACAAGACGCTGAAGTCGATCAGCACGGTGACCAGCCTGCTGGGTCTCGCGCAGGGTGCGTTCCAGCTCTACGTCGGCATTCGCTGCGTCGGCTACAAGCCCAATGCGCCGAGCCTCGCGAAGGTCTACGCGATCCTCGGCATGCTGATCGTCGTCGTCAACATCGTGATCACGATGGTGATCGTGACGCCGATGATGGAGAAGGCGTTCGGCGGTCTGGGTGGCGGGATGAAGGGCATGGGCAGCGCGATCGGCGGCCTCACCATGGTCTTCAGCCTGCTCGGCTTCGCGTGGCCGATCGTGATCCTCGCGCTGATGTCGAAGCAGACCGCGAAGACCGCCTGCGTCGACCCGCTGGCGCCGGCGGAGTTGCCGTCGGCCCGCGTCGTCTAGCTGGAACCCGGGGACGGTCCGGACGGTCCCCACTCCTTGCTCCGCGGAAAAGCTGGACGTCCCCTGTGACTGCCCCGTAGGAAACCGGGGCCGGAAACTGGGGACGGTCCCGCCGGAAATTGGGGGTCCCGCCGGAAACTGGGGACGGTCGCCACATCGCTCCGCCGGAAACTGGGGACGTCCCGCCGGAAACTGGGGACGGAAACTGGGGACGGTCCCGCCGGAAACTGGGGACGGTCCCCTCGCTCCGCCGGAAACTGGGGCCGGTTAGTTAGCTGGCTTGACCGGAGGCACCGGTGGCTTCGAGGAACTTCTCCTCGAGCGACGCGCCTTCCTTGACCGAGCGCGGGATCAGCCCGCCCTTCGCGAGCTCGGCAACCAGCGCACCGATCAACTGCTCGGTGGTCTGGCCCTGCGCCAGCACCAGCTCGAGCGTGTACTCGCCCTGCGTGTCGACATCGACCGCGCCGACGCCCGGCAGCGACCGGATCTTGCCGACCTCGAGCTCGTTGAGCTTGCGGCCGAACGTCATGCGGACGTTGCCCTTGTGTTCGGTGAGCTCGGCGACCGACTTGTGCTCGACCAGCTTGCCGTTGTGCAGGATCGCGACCGCGCCGCACAGCTCCTGGATCTCGGCGAGGTTGTGCGACGACACGATCATCGTCGCCTTCGCTTTGACCTTGATGTCGTTGATCAGGCGGCGCACCGCCGAGGCGTTGACGGGATCGAGCCCGGCGGTGGGCTCGTCGAGGACGATCACCTCCGGGCTGCCCATGAACGCCTGGGCGATGCCGAGGCGCTTGGTCATGCCGTGGGACAGCGCGCGCGCGTTCTTCTTCTGCGCGTCGAGGAGCCCGACCATCGTCAGGACGCGCGTGGTCTCTTCGGCCGCTTGCGCCTTGGTCATGCCACCGAGCAGTGCGAAGAACTCGAGCTGCTCGCGCACCGGCACGTTGGACTGGTACAGCGCGTCCTGCGGCAGGATCGTCAGGCGACCGCGCAAGTCCCCGATCCGCTCGACGTCGATGCCGAGCACCTCGATACGGCCGCTCGCGGGCCGCAGGAAGTTCGCCATGATCGAGAACAGCGTGGTCTTGCCGGCGCCGTTGGGGCCGAGCAGCCCGAACACCGAGCCGCGCGGGATATCGAACGAGACATCGTCGAGTGCGCGCTGCTTGCCGAAGATCTTGGTGACGTTCTTGATCGAGACGGCGGGCGCGTTGACGTCACCCGGTGTTCGATACGGTTCAGGAGCCGCGGCCGCCATTAGAGATCCCGCCGGGTGAAGTTGCGGTGCCCGAGGTAGAGGAAGATCGCCGAGAATCCGAACATCGCGGCGAGACCACCGACGAACTTTCCTCCGAGCGGCTCGAGCAGGAAGTACTTCCAGCCCCACGGGGTGACGTACTGGGCGTTCTTGACGACGTCCTCGAAGCTGCCCGCGACGCCGAGGAACAGCGGTAAGAAGAACGCGACGAGCAGCGAGATGGCGAGCGCGCCGAACGCGGACTCCATCGCCGACGAGATCCACGCACACAGCGCGACGTACGGCAGCGTGAAGATCATCATCCGCAGGTAGCCCTGCGCCATCCACCCCATCATGTCGCCGGTGGGATGAACCTTGATCTTCGCCGCGATGTAGATCGCCAGGATCACGAACAACAACAAGTTCACGAGCGCCGTGAACGCGAGCGTGCCGAGGAACCTCCCCCAGAAGATGTTCGCGCGCTCGGTGCGGAACAGCAGGAACCGTAAGCCCTTGCTGCCGATGTCGCCGGCGGTCTGGTTGAACCCGCCGAGGCACGCGAACAACGGCGTGGCGAGGAACAGCAACACCAGCATGACCGAGATCATCGCGGGCTTCTCTTCGGTCAGGTAATCGAGCTGGTCGGTGGACGGATCCATCGCCATCTCCATGCCCTTGACGGCGATCTTGACGATCTGCTCGTTGGCCTTCTGCTTCGCGAAGGCGCGTTGATCCTTGTCGATGCCGGGCGTTCGGTCCGCCGCGCTGTCGACGCTCTTGTCGACGCGCTCGAGTGGCCCGACGGCGCACTGCGCGAGAAACAAGCCGACCAGCAGTGTGAGTGCGATCGACACCAAACCCGCTCCGCCACGAATGCCGTGGCGCAGCGAATGTTTGGCGATCAGGCTGAGATGGTCTTTTCTGAGCATCGCCGTTCCCTTTTGAGGGCCCGAGCATGACACGACCGCCAGGCGCAAACCTGGCGGTCGGGGATCAACATCGTTGGGCTCGGGCCCAACCCTGAATTTCTTGCCGGCTTGTCACCAGCACAGCCGGTTTGTCACCGGCACGCCGTTCAGTTGACGAGGTCGTCTTTGAACGTCGTGTTCACCATGATCAGGGTCAGCACCGGGTAGACGCTGAAGATGATGGTGAAGAAGCCGATGCCACCACCGGTGACAACACCGACTGCGGTGCCACCGAGCGAGATCAGCGCGTACACGGTGCCGAGCGTGCGGCCCATGAACTTGCCCTGCTTCAGGTAGCCCACACCCGAGACGATCAGCAGCAACGCGCCGACCGCCGAGAGGAGGATCACGATATACGCAGCGGTCATGCCCTGACCGTCGTACTTCACCGTGCCGCCAGATGCCTCGGCTGCCTCGATGCCCTTCTTGATGAGGCTCACCGCGCCGAAAGCGAGGAGTGTTCCGATGGCGCCGAGGCCACCGAACACGAAGTTCAACACTGCGAGTGCGGTCAACCCGCCAGGACGCTTGCCGTCTGCCATCTCGATCTCCTTGTAATAGAACTGCTCGCGACCACCCACGGTGCGGCGCGATTACTGTCATTCAGTAGGGTGTCAAAAACAAGCTGCTGGAGATCTTTCGTGGTCTCACCAGCTCCATGACCCCTACAGACGACGCCCGATCTCCCATGTCGCGCGGGAAACGCACCGCGACTACGAGACGAGATCGTCTTTGAACGTCAGGTTCAAGAAGTAGAGCGTAAGTACCGGGTACACCAGGCCAATGATGGTGCCGATGCTGAAGCCGCCACCCAGCTCGGACGGGGTGATCATGGCTCCGAGGACGCCGGCGATGATGGAAATGCCCGCGTACAGGTTGCCGGTCAAGCGGCCCCACTTCCGCATCTTCAGGTAGCCGACGCCGGCGACGATCAGCAGCACGAGGGCCAGGGTCGTGCTGATCAGGATCAGCGCCCACAGGCCGACGTTCATGTTCTCGAACGCCTCGAACACGGCGCGATCATCCGCCGTGGTCATCTTCTCTTTGAGCGAGCCGGCCATCGCGTAGATGAACACCGCGCCGAGCACGTTGAGCGCGTGCAGGCCCGCAAACACGAAGTTCAAGACCGCGAGTGCGGTCAAACCACCAGGGCGACGTCCGGTACCTTGCGCCATGGACCGATTTGTACCACCGCTACTGCGGACGTGCGGCTTCCATCGCTCGGGCGAGCTCGAAGTCTGACGCGCTGATGCCGCCGGCGTCGTGGGTGGTCAGCTCGACGATCACCTTGTTGTAGACGTTGAACCACTCGGGGTGGTGGTTCATCCGCTCGGCGATCAGCGCGACCCGTGTCATGAAGCCGAACGCTTCGATGAAATCGGCGTGCAGGTACTCGCGGTGCAGCTTGCCCGCGACGACGGTCCAGCCGGGGATCGACGGCAGCTCCGCGGCGATCTCCGCGTCGGTCAGGGCTGCGATCACGCGCGCCTCTTGATCGCGAGACGGAGGCCGTCGCGCGGTAAGGGGCCGAGACCGCCGCCACTGGGGGTCGTGTTCTGCGTGGGGAACACGAGGTCGTAACGCTTCGTGAACCACGCCAGGAAGCCGGGAACGATCAGGGAAGTCAGGGCCTCTCCGGCGCAGCGATGGCCGTCGGGGGTGCCGCCGCCCTGCGGGACGAACGCGTTGGGTGGCAGCGCAGCGACCGCGTCGTCGCCGAGGCGGTCGGCGCGGAACGTCGTCGGGTCGCGGAACGTCGAGCCGTCCTGCAGCGTCGCCCAGATCGCCCCCGTACCCTTCCACCCCTTGCGGATGGTCAGGCCGTCGAGCTCGAGATCCTTCTTCGCGACCCCGATGAACGTCACCGGCGCGATCGGATAGCTGCGCAGGATCTCGCGCCAGATCGCCCTGCCGAACGTCAGCTTCTGGATCTGTTCGTAGGTGGGTGCGCCGTCGCCGAGCACCTGGTCGGCCTCTGCGCGTAGCTTCGCGGCGATCTCGGGATGCTCGCCGAGTACGACGAGCGACCACGCGAACGCGGCGGTCAGCCCACCGTGCGCCGCGAAGTAGAAGTGCACCATCTCGATCTCGAGCTCGAGGGGCGTGAGCTGCTCGCCACCGGGACCGCGCGCGGCCTTGAGCAGCCCGAGTGCGGTGCCCTTCGGATCGGCGTTCGCGATCTGACCCTTGATGTAGACGCGGAACTGGTCGCGTGCCTTGAGCGCCTTGCCGTAGGCGGTCCACGGCAGCTTGATCGGCGCCGAGAAGCTGCCCTTGATCATCTTGTCGAACGCGACCGCCATCTCGGCGTTGCTGATCTTCGGATCGCTCGCGCCGAACAGGAAGTCGGCGATGTCGAACGCGAGCTGGCCGAGCTCCTTGCCGACCGGGCGCTCCGTCGTCCACGTCGGCACGAACCGCTCGAAGCTTGTAAATATCGCCGGCAGGTAGCTCGCGAGCGCGTCCTTGGTGAACGCGGAGAGCAGCAGGTGCTTGCGAGTCTTGTGCTTCGGACCGTCGAGGAACGGCACCGCATCGGGATCCAGGATCTCCTGGAGGAACTTCGGCGAGCCGTTCTCGCGCGTGAAGTTCGCCTCGTCCATGAAGAACGAGAACGCCTTCGGGCCGGCGAAGAACACCGTCGTGTCCTTCAGGATCTTGGTCTTCCAGACCGGGCCGTGCTTCTTCGTGCGTTCGAGCGTGAACGTGAACGGGTCCTTGAGGAACTTCAGGGCCTCCCCGACGAACGGCACTCCCAGTGACCCCGGCGGCACTTGCGTCATGACGCCCCATCGTACGACCGATCGCGTTAACCGGATCGCGGGAGCCCAGAAAAACTAGCGCTCGAACCGGAACAGCGCGACGCCGAGCGTGGCAAACCCCGCGGCGAATGCGAGCAGCGCGGCGATCGACGGCGCGACGTCGGCGAGCGAGGTGCCTTCGCGAACGAGCACCGCGTAGTAGCCGTCGAGCGCCCAGCCGTGTGGCATGCACAAACCCACCGACTTCATGAACGGCGGCATGAACGCGCGCGGGAACATGCAGCCGCCGAGCATGCCCATCACCAGCAACACGACAGAGCCGATGCCGCCGAGCTGCTTCTCGGTCCGTGCAACGGCGGCGAACAGCAAGCCCAGCGCGACCGCGCACGCGACGTTCGAGAGCGCGAGGGCGACGAGTGCGATCGGCGATCCGGCGACCTGCATGCCGAACGCGACGATGCCGATCGCGAACACGAACGCGAGCTGGATGCAGCCGACGACGTAGTACGGCACGAGGCCGGCGAGCTGCGCCTTCCACCGCGGCACCGGCGCGGCGAGCAGGCGGCGCCACGTGCCGATCTTGCGCTCGTTGACGAACGCCATCGCGCAGGTCAGGGCGATGAAGAAGCCGAACAGCACCGCGTTACCTGGGACCGTGACCTGGAACGCCGAGATGTTCGCGAGGGGCTTCGCGATGCCGGGTGGCGTCTTCGCCTCGAACGCTGGCGGCAACTTCGAGACGTCCACCGGCGCCATCGACTGCATGACCACGCCCTGCAACGCCCCCTGGATCGGGCCGCGGCCGGCGATCGGTTGACCGAGATCGATCACGAGCTCGACAGGTCCGCTGTCGGGGACCACGAGCCCGCCGGCATAGGTCTCGTCGGCGACACCGCTGCGCACCGCGTCTGCGGTTGCCAGCACCACCGGCGCGAAGCCCTCGGTGCTCTTCAGGGTCGCGACGATCTTCTCGCCGCGTGCGTCGCCGGACGCGTGCCACACCGGAATGCTGCGCGGCTGCCCCCTGTCGCCGCCGCCGCTGAAGATCGATCCGAAGGCGAGGATGAAGATGATCGGCAACAGGAACAGGCTGATCAGCGCGCCGCGATCCCGCAGCAGCAACCACACGTCCTTCTTGATGGCAGCGCCGATCATCGCGCACATTCCGATCGGGGACAGGATCTACCCCCGCAGGGTCGCGAGATCACGAGCGTTCCAGACCGAAACGTAAAACTCGCACGCGTGGATCGGGGACAGCCGCAGGGTCGCGAGATCACGAGCGTTCCAGACCGAAGGAGACAATTGGTTTTCGGAATGCTCGGAGAACGTGATCTTACGTTTCCATCTAGAAGCCGCAGAACTCTCAGCACTTGGTGGGGTAGATCCTGTCCCCGATTTGCAAGTCCGCGATTCGAGCGCATCAGGAGGCCTCGTCGCGCAGGGTCTTGCCGGTGAGCTTGAGGAACGCGGTCTCGAGGTTCGCCTCGCGAGACTCGATGCGCGCGATCGTGACTCCCGCGGTCTCGATCGCCGCGATCATCGGCGCGAGCGGTCCGGCCGGGATCACGCGCAAGGTGTGGTCGACCCGGTCGACGGTGCCGTGCGCCTCGGCGGCCTTCGCGGCGCCGGTGATCGCCTCCACGGAACCGGTGAGCGAGAGCTCGATGCCTTTCCCCGCGTGCTCGGCGATCAGGTCGGAGATCGTGCCGGTCGCGACGATCGCTCCGCCGTCCATGATCGCGACGCGATCGCACAACGCCTCGACCTCCTCCATATAGTGCGACGTGTAGACCACCGTCATGCCCTTCGCGCGCAGCGTCTTCACGGTCTCGAAGATGTGGTTGCGCGACTGCGGATCGACCCCGACGGTCGGCTCGTCGAGCACCAGCAGCTCGGGTTGATGGACGAGCCCGGCCGCGAGGTTGAGCCGCCGCTTCATCCCGCCCGAGTACTTCTTCGTGGGCTCGTGCCTTCGATCGACGAGACCGACGACGTCCAGGGCCCAGGTGATCCGCTCGGCGAGCGTGCCCCCACCGAGGCCGTACAGTGCGCCGAAGTACGCGAGGTTCTGCGAGGCGGTCAGCTCCTCGTAGATCGCGAGCTCCTGCGGGACCAGGCCGAGCTTGCGCTTCGCGGCGAACGGATCGGCCTTCAGATCGATGCCCCCGATCGCGACGCTGCCCCGCGACGGCGTGATCACGCCGCACGACATCGAGATCAACGTGGTCTTGCCGGCGCCGTTCGGGCCGAGCAAGCCGAGACACTCGCCGCGCTTCACCTCGAGGTCCACGGAGCCCACCGCCTTGCGGGTGCCGTAGTCCTTGCCGAGCCCGCGCAGCGAGAGCGCCGTCACGGTTCGAGCACCAGCTTGCCGAACGCGGCGCGGTCCTCGAGGAGGCGATGCGCGTCGGCCGCGCGCTCGAGCGGCAGCTTCTCGTAGACGATCGGCTCGAGCCGGCCCGCCGCGATGTGGCCGAGCACGGTGAGCAGATCTGCCTTGCTCGCCATCGTCGAGCCGAGCACCTCGAGCTGGCGAAAGAAGATGTGGCGCAGGTCGAGGTTCGGGTGGAAGCCCGCGGTGGCGCCGCAGGTCACGATCCGGCCACCGTTGCGCACCGCCTTGATCGACCTCTCGAACACCTCGCCACCGACGTGCTCGATCACCGCGTCGACGCCGCGCTTCTGCGTCTGCGCGCGGCACTCGGCCGCGAAGTCGGAGGTCTTGTAGTTGATCACCGAATCGGCACCGAGCTGCTTCGCGAGCGTCAGCTTGTGGTCGCTGCCGACGGTGGCGATCACGCGCGCGCCGAACAGCTTCGCGATCTGGATCGCCGCGACGCCGATGCCGGAGCCCGCGCCATGCACGAGCACCGTCTCGCCGGGCTGGACCTTCGCCTTGCCCACGACCATCTGCCACGCGGTCATGAATGTCAGGATCCCCGACGCGGCGTGCGCGAAGTCGAGGCGCTCGGGATACGGCGCGATGTTGACCGCCGGCACGCAGATGTACTCGGCGTAACCGCCCTGCGTATTCTCACCGAGCAGCTTGTAGTGGCGACACAGGTTGTCGTGACCATCGAGGCACGCGTGGCATCGCATGCACGACAGTCCCGGCTGCACCACGCACTTGGTGCCGACGTCGATCGCCACACCGGCGCCGACCGCATCGACGACGCCCGCGATGTCGGCGCCGAGCCGATGCGGATACGCGAGGTGAAACGCCGGCCCGCCTCTGCGCACCCAGAGATCGAGGTGGTTCAACGCGACCGCGCGAATTTGCACGCGGACCTCACCGGGACCGGGCTCGGGCGTCGGGAGCTCCTCGGCGTGCAGGACGTCGGGCCCACCGTGCTCGCGCAGGACGATCGCCTTCATTGTTTGCCCATTCGTGGTCCTCGCGGACTCTACTCCGGTTCGGGTGCTAGGGTCCGCGCATGCGCGTCGTCCCCGTTCCGTGTCTCAAGGACAACTTTGCGTACCTCGTGATCGAGGGCGAGCAAGCCGCGATCGTCGACCCCGGTGAAGCCGAGCCGGTCGAGGCAGCGCTCGTGAAGGAGGGCGTGCAACTCGTCGCGATCTGGGCCACGCATCACCATCACGATCACGTCGGCGGGGTGAAGGCGCTGCTCGCCTCGCATCCGGGCATCGACGTCGTCGCCGGTGAGACCGATGCTCCGAAGATCGAGGGCGTCACCCACAGGCTCGCCGACGGTGGCGAGTTCTCGCTCGGGATCCTGCGCGGCCGCGTGATCCACAATCCCGCGCACACGCTCGGGGCGATCACGTTCGTGATCCAGGACTGCGCGTTCACCGGCGACACGCTGTTCGCCGCCGGTTGCGGACGCTTGTTCGAGGGCGACGCGACGATGATGCAGGCGTCGCTCGCGAAGCTCGTCGTGCTCCCGCCCGCGACCAAGGTCTACTTCGGGCACGAGTACACCGCGTCGAACCTCAAGTTCGCGGTGGCCGTCGAGCCCGACAACGCCGCGGTCGCCAGGCGCGCCGCCGAGCTGACCACGCCCTCGACGCCATCGACGATGGAGCTCGAGCTCGCGACCAACCCGTTCCTCCGCTGGACCTCGCCCGCCGTGATCGCGGCCGCGAAGGAGCGAGGTGCCGCCGGCGATCCCGCCAGCGTGTTCGGTGCGATCCGAGCGTGGAAAGACAAGTTCTGATGACCGACCAGGCATCGCCAGAAAGAATGCCGAACAAGCACCGAAAGCAGGTCTCGGGCGGATCGCCGTACGAGCCGCTGATCGGCTTCTCGCGTGCCGTCCGCCACGGTCCGTTCATCGCGGTGGCCGGCACCGCACCCGTCGACTCCGACGGCGCCACCGTCTATCACGGCGACCTCTACAACCAGACCAAGCGCTGCCTCGACATCGCGCTCGCCGTGGTCCATCGCGCGGGGGGCACGCCGGAGTCGATCGTTCGCACCCGCGTCATGCTCGTCGATATGCGCGAATGGAAAGAGGCCGCGCGCGCCCACGGAGAAGTCTTCGCGAACCTCAAACCGGCGTGTACCTTTGTCGAGGTCAGTCGGTTCATCGATCCCGCCTGGCTCGTCGAGGTCGAAGTCGACTGCTATGTGATCTGAATGGCGAAGAGGAAGCCATCGAAGAAAGCAAAGGCCACGGCGAAGCCGAAGGCCAAGGCGCAAGCGCGCGCGAAGCAGCCCACCGCGAAGCAGCCCACCGCGAAGAGGCCTGCCGCGAACAAGCCTGCCGCGAAGAGGCCTGCCGCGAACAAGCCTGCCGCGAAGCAGCCCGCCGCGAAGCAGCCCGCCGCGAAGCAGCCCACCGCGAGGCAGCCCGCCGCGAACAAGCCCGCCGCGAACAAGCCCGCCGCGAAGCAGCCCGCCGCGAACAAGCCCGCCGCGAACAAGCCCGCCGCGAACAAGCCCACCGCGAACCAGCCCGCCGCGAAGCAGCCCACCGCGAAGAAGCGTGCGAGCAAGCCCAGCCCGAAGGGCAAACCCGTCAAGCGGACGCCCCTGGAGGTCAGCGTCGAGGCCGCGCTCCGCGCTCCGACGAAGTCGCGCCCCAGCGCCGAATCCCGCGTCACCGCGACCCGGAGCGGCAGGATCGATCTCGGTCCGGGCGCGCTCGCACTCGATCGCGAGCTCGGTGGCGTGGTCGCCGACGAAGTCTCTGCCGAGGCGGCGCTCGACGCCGGGGATCTCGACCGCGCGATCGCGATCTACAGCCAGCTGATCGAGACGTCGCCGTCGCCGATCGCCAGCTTCCTGATCGCGCGAGGTCGCGCCTTCTATCGCGCCGCTGACCACGTGCGCGCGATCGCCGACTTCGAGCGTGGGCTCGCCCTCGAGCCGCACTATCCCGACCTCTACTTCGACAAGGGCAAGGCCGAGCTCCAGATCGGGCTGATCGCCGACGCCGAGACGTCGTTCACGCACGACATCGACCTCGACCCGTCGCCGATCAGCTTCTACAACCGTCACCTCGCGCGCAAGGCGCTCGGCAATCTCGGCGGCGCACTCTCCGATCTCGACTCCGCGCTCGAGGGCATGCCCGACGAAGCGGCGCTCCGCGTGGCACGCGCGATCATGCGGCACACCGCCGACGATCACGAAGGTGCCTTCGAGGACGCCGATGCCGCGGCCACGCTCGAGCCCCACGATCCGCTCCATCTCGATCTGTGCGGTCGTTTCGCACTGCTGGTCGGACGCGGTGGGCGTGCCGCCGAGACCTACGGCGCCGCGCTCAAGCTCGCCGAACGCGCCGGCGATCCGCCGAACCCGCAGCACCTGCACGGCTACGCGCTCGCCCTCGCGGGCCTCGGTCGCTCGGGGGATGCGCTGACGTTCTTCGATCGCGCGATCGCGCTGGTGACCGACGACCCGTCGTTCCTATGCAACCGTGCGTGGACGCTGCACCTGCAGGGCCGCGATGCCGATGCGCTTGTCGACCTCGACCGCGCGCTCACCGTCGACGCCACGTACGCCCAGGCCCTGCGCAATCGCGCCGCGATCTACGCCGCCCAGGGTGATCGCAGCCGCGCCCTCGCCGATTACCGCACGCTCGACGAGCTCGGGCATGACGTCTCCGCCGCGATCGCTCGCCTCGTCGCTCCGTAGGGACTGTCTTCAGATCTTTAACTTTCGATCTCGAACCCCGCGAGATCACATCGACGAATGGGGACGGTCCTCACGAACGTCCTTCTTCAGTCGGCGAATGAGGACGATCCACGGTCGTCGCTCGAGCTTGGCCCGGGCGTAGCCCGCCGTGACTGGAGTTCGTGAGGACCGTCCCCGCTCGTCCAAGTGATCTCCATCGGTTGGGAATCGAAAGTTAAGGATGTGAGGACAGTCCCTCAGCGCTCAAACGGAGCACTCAGCGCTCAAACGGAGCACGCACGGTCGTCGCTCGAGCGGCCCGGGCGTAGCCCACCGTGACTGGAGTTCGTGAGGACCGTCCCCGCTCGTCCAAGTGATCTCCATCGGTTGGGAATCGAAAGTTAAGGATGTGAGGACAGTCCCTCAGCGCGCAAGCGGAGCACGAACGACGCGCCGGTCTTCGAGTCTCGATATTCGAGGTCGCCACCCATCGCCCGCGCGAGCGACTGCGAGAGTGCGAGTCCGAGACCGAGCCCCGCCGGTCCATCCGTCGCCACCCCGCGCGCGAACGGCTTGAACAGCCTCGGGCGCGCCGATGCCGGCACACCCGGCCCGTGGTCCGTGACGGTGACCTCGACGACCTCGAGCCCCTCGTGCTGCGCCGTCACCGCACGGAGCGCGATCGTGCGGTCCTCGGCATCGCGGCTGTACTTCTCGGCGTTGTCGATCAGGTTGCCGACGATCCGGGTCACCGCATCGCGATCGAACGTGGCGCGGAGCTCGGGCGAGACCTCGAGATCGATCATCGCACCCGCGCGATCGAGCGTCGGCTGCAGCCGCTCGGCGAGCTCGCCCAGCACCTTCCCGAGATCTCCCGAGCGCGCATCGATCGACAGGTTGCCGCGCTCGAGCTGCGAGAACCCGAGGACGTTGCTCACCACGCGACCGAGCCGCGAGGCTTCCTCGCTCATCCGCCGCGCGTAGTCCGACAGCTTGGTCGGGTCGCCGAGACCATCCGACAGCATGTCCCCATAGAGCTGCAGCCCGGCCAGCGGGGTGCGCAGCTCGTGGGCCGCGGCGGCGGCGAACTGCGAGCGCTCGAGGGCGAGCCGTTCGGCGCGCGCGACCAGCATGACGACGAGCACGAACGCGATCGCCGAGATCAGCCCGACGACGACGAACTTGAACAGGAAGCTGCGCGCGACGGCCTCGGCCGCCGAGCTCGCGGACGCGAGGGCCGCCGGATTGATCGTGGTTGTCACCGACCAGCCCGGCGCGATCTCGGAGCCCGGCGAATCGTCGGACGGTGCGTGGATCCGGATCGGCGTGTCCCCGGCACGCGCACCTAGCCAGCCCACGAGCATCGCGCGCTCGATGACGAAGCCCTGCACGAGCTTGCCATCCGGCGTCTCGACGTGTCGCGTGGCCACCAGCGACGGCGTGCCGGCGAGCAGCTCGGTGCGCCACTCGAACGACGAGATCGTGATCGGGATCGGTGTCGCGTTGCTGGCCCGCGCGGTCCACCCTTTCTGGAGCTCGACCCCTTGGTTGCGCGACTTCGCTTCCGGCGACTTCCCCTCGAGCGGAGGCTTCACCACCGCCTGCTGCTGGATGAACACCTTGTTGGCGCTGAAGTTCTGCTCGTAGCTCGAGGGATCGATCTGGACCTGCTTGCCCTTCACGGCCTGCGGCGTCACCTTGGCGTTGGACGTGGCGTCGGCGACGAGCGTGCCCTTGCCGGCGAGCTTGGTCGCGAACGAGTCGCGCACGTTGTCGCGAAACGATCCGTTGTCGAGCAGCTTGCTCTGCTCGGAGAGCTCCGGGACCTCGTCGTTGATCGTCGGCGTGGTGACCGCACCCGACGGTGCGATCTGGAAGTGGCCCTTGATCAGCGGATCCTCGGGACCGTTCGCGAGCGGCGACGGCGTCACCGACCACGAGTTGATCGCGCGAGGGTCGTGATAGAGGTTGCCGTAGTAGTAGTAGTCGCGCGCGCTCTCGCGGCCGAGCACGCGCGACAGCTCGAGCCGCAGATCGCGTGCGAGCTGTTCCTCGGCACGCCGCGCCTCGCCGGCCGGCTCCGCTTCGAGCTCGCGCTGCCGCGACCGGACCTCGCCCCACCCCGACGCGAACCACGCGACGAGTAGCACGGCGAACGCGGCCGCCGAGAGCAGCGACGCGATCAACGTGCGCGAGATTCGCCGGCGTGGCGCGAGCGTGGTCACCGTGCGAGCCTCCACGCATAGCCCGCACCCTTGACCGAGATGATCACGGTCGGCTTGGCCGGATCGATCTCGAGCTTCTTGCGCAGCACCGCGATCGCCATGTCGACGGCGCGCGTCTGCAGATCGCCGCGCTGCCCGAACACCTGCTCGAGCAACTCCGCGCGCGACACCACGCGCTCCTGATGCTTGTACAGCCAGCGCACGATCCCGACCTCGCGGGGCGTCAGCGTCGTCCGCGCGTCACCGCGCACCACGACCATGCGGGCGAGATCGATCAACACGCCTTCGAGGTGGACCTCGTCGAGGGAGTCGCCACTCGGTGCGCGCCGACCGAGCACGCGTACCCGCGCGAGCAGCTCGCGAGCAGAGAACGGCTTGGTGACGTAGTCGTCGGCGCCCTCCATCAGGCCGCGGACCTTGTCGTCCTCGGAGCCACGCGCGGTCAGCATCAGGATCGGGGTGCCGGGACGCGCCGCACGCAACCGCCGGCAGACCTCCATCCCATCGAGCCGCGGCAGCATCAGATCGAGCAGCACCAGATCGAACGGATCGCGCAGCCCGGCCTCGACGCCCGCCACGCCGTCGCCGACCGCGGTCACCGTGTGGCCATCACCGGTCAACAGATCGACGATGCCTTCGCGCAGACTTGCTTCATCTTCCACCACGAGGACGCGCACGCTTCCTAAGGTAACGCACGACCGTGTAAGGCGGATGTAAAGCCCCTGTTTACCGAGACCTGACGGCGGGTTCGTCGAGCCTGACGCATCGTCTTGTCATGACCTCATTGTCCCGGCTCGCAAGCTCGCCGCACTCGCCCTCGGTTCGCCGCTCCGCGCTTCGCTCCATCCTCCCGCTCGGTGCCGCCGCCCTGCTGGCGACTCCCGCCCGCGCCGCCGAACAAGATCCCGCAGCCGAGATCGCCCAACTCCGCGCGCAGGGTCCGGCGGGCCTCGCCCAGCTGTTCGCGACGTTCGATCGCCTCCCCGCTGGCCACGAGCGCGATCAACTCGCGCAGGTGATCGACCAGGTCGCTCGGCAGCGCTACGCCACGATGTCGCGCCTCTACTGGTACACCGATCTCGGCGAGGCCAAGGTCGCGGCGCAGCGCAGCGGTCGCCCGATCCTCGCCCTCCGCATGCTCGGCAACCTCGACGAGGAGCTGTCGTGCGCGAACAGCCGCCTGTTCCGCGCGGTGCTCTACGCCAACGCCGACGTCAGTACGCTGATGCGCGATCACTTCGTCCTCTACTGGTCGAGCGAGCGGCCTGTTCCCAAGGTCACGATCGACATGGGCGACGGCCGCGTCCTCCAGCGCACCACCACCGGCAACAGCGCGCACTACGTGCTCGACGGGCAGGGCAACGTGCTCGACGTGCTCCCCGGTCTCTACGCGCCGAGGCTGTTCAAGGAGGAGCTGACCAAGAGCCTGGGGCTCGCGGCGAAGACGAAGAACCTCAATCCCAACGCGCGCACCTCGGCGATCACGAAGTTCCACCAGCAGGCGATGGACCAGCGCGCCGCGGCGTTCGCGAAGCTTCAGACCACCCGGTTCACCCGCGAC
This sequence comes from Deltaproteobacteria bacterium, assembly GCA_031385555.1. Taxonomy (GTDB): domain Bacteria; phylum Myxococcota_A; class Polyangia; order Haliangiales; family Haliangiaceae; genus JABFXX01. The sequence continues at coordinate 19,319 of JANNBP010000465.1, forward strand.
GGTTCGCGCTCGTACACCAGCAAGCTCGCAGCCGCGCAGCGCGCGACGATGAGCAAGCGCGTGCTGGAGGTCCCGGACCTCCAGCAGTTCGGCATGGACCCGGGCTCGATCGGTCGCGAGGACATCGAGCAGTGGGCGACGATCGGCACGACGTTGTGGAACCTCGTGCCGGCGAAGCGCGGACCGATGTTCGATCCGAAGCTCGCGCAGGCGTACGACACGTTCGACGGGCAGAGCCTCCACCTGATCAGCTGGCTCCATCAGCTCGGCGGGCCGGTCCCCGAGGCCGAGCTCGCCGCGATGATCAGCCGCCTCGAGTACTCGACCCTCGCCGACAGCGCTCTCGACGAGCTCCAGCTCCGCCAGCAGATCCGCGCGAAGCTGATCGCCGAACCCGGACTGGCACACGACCAGCTCAACGACTGGATCTACGCCGAGGTGTTCCACACCCCGAAGTCGGATCCGTGGCTCGGCCTGGTCCCGCGGACGGATTTCACCGGCCTCCCCGGAGATGGGGCCTCGCGCGCAGGCCACTGAGAGGTGTTTTCTGTATGATCGTCGGCGATGTCTCGGGCCTCGCTTCGTAGCGCGCTGACCGTCGTCGGCCTCGCGCTCTCCGGTAGCGCGAGCGCCGACCACACGCAGCTCGGGCTGTGGTTCGGCCCGCGCCTGTTCGCCGGCGATTGCAGCAACGACGACGTCGCCGCCCGCGGTTGCCGCGATGTCAGCGTGCTCGGCTACATCGAGGATGCCCCGGCGCACCCCAAGCTCGAGAACTCGATCGAGTTCGGCTTCCGCGTCGCGCGCCCGTTCCTGCCGTGGCTGGTGCCCGAGCTCGAGCTCGCCGTCGCTCCGACCAAGACCAACGCCGTCGGCGGTGCCGCGGCTGCGGATGTGGTGTGGATCGACCCGCGCCTGCATCTGCGCATCGAGCTGATGCCCGGCAAGCGGCTGCAGCCCTTCGCCGTGATCGGCGGCGGCTCGCCGCTCGTGGTGTCGAGCGCGCGCGCCACGTTCGCCACCAACATCACCGGCTCCGGCTACGTCGGCGGCGGCGTTCGCTTCGACACCACCAAGGGGTTCGTGATGCGGTTCGACGCGCGCGTCGCCTTTCTTCCCGGCGCCGATCGCATCATCGAGCCCGAGATCGACATCGGCTTCGGGCTCGAGCTGCCGCTCGGCGTCAAGCGCAAGAAGGCGGTCGAGGTCAATCCCGCGGTCGCCGATCGCGATGGCGATGGCATCCCCGATAACCAGGACAACTGCAGCGATCGCCCCGAGGACAAGGACGGCTTCGAGGACACCGACGGCTGCCCCGACATCGACAACGATCTCGACCGCGTGCTCGACGTCGCCGACAAGTGCCTCAACGTCCCCGAGGCGTACAACGGCTACGCGGATGACGATGGCTGCCCCGACTCGCTGCCTCCCGAGCTCGACTCGCTCCGCGGCACGATCGAGGGCCTGATCTACGCCGAGGCCGAGACGCAGGTCCGCGCCTCCGCGCAGCCGTCGATCCAGAAGATCGCGAAGATCATGCTGACGTATCCGTCGATCCGCATCGTCTTGATCGGTCACACCGACGATCGCGAAGCCAAGCAGTTCGCCGAGCCGCAGCCGAATCAGCCGGCGCCCGATCTCGCCGCGGTGTCGATCGATCTTTCGAAGGCGCGCGCCGAGATGGTCAAGCAGACGCTGATCGAGGGCGGCATCGCGGGCCAGCGGATCGAGATCGATGGCAAGGGCAACGAAGAGCCCGTCACCGATAACGACAAGCCGCGCAGTCGCTCGACGAATCGCCGTGTCGAAGTGAAGCTCTGGGTCCCGCCCTCGGCCCGTTGATCGAGATCAGCTACTGAGCGAGCAGGATCAACTCGGCATCCTCGAGTGCCCGATCGAACAGCTGAATATCGTCGAGGTCGCCCGTGAAGTGGAACCCGGCTTGCCCGGCGTTGACATCGGCCCCGATCACACCGCTTGCCGAGGGGCCCGGGATGTATGGGGACGCGGGGACGATCGTATTCACGATCGCACCCTCGAAGGCGAGCTTCTTGGTCTGGCCATCCCAGATACCGGCAACGTGGTGCCACTCGTTTGTGGTGAGGATCCCGCCTTCGAGGAGGTAGGGGTTGTTGTCAGCGTGGGCGGTGTCGAACTGCGTCGTATTCGACATCACGGAGAGCGCCCACGGGTTGGCGTTGTTGCCGAGGTCGGAGAGGGGAAGTGCGACCATGGTGCTGACGTTGGAATTGGGGATCGAGTCGATGCGAAACCAGAACGCGATCGTGAACGCCGGCAGATCGAACGAGGTTCCTTGGCTCGTGATCCGCAGGACCTGACTGCCACTGAAGTGAAGTGCTCCGCCATGGCGCCCCGTCGAGATCAGCATCGGGCAGCTGACCGGGCTGCAGACCGCATGATGATCCGAGCCGCTGACATCGAGCGTCGTCGAAGCTGAGAGATCATCGAGTGGGTACTGCGCGACGAGACCCGGGATCGACGACCGCGTATCGGCGGCGGTGTCAGTGGGTCCGTCGACGCGAGCATCGACAGGGTCCGAGCTCAGTGGAAAGACCAGGTTGCACCCGGCCATCGATCCGAACCAGAGCAAGCTCCAACCTCGCACCCACCCAGCATAACGTCGACTGTCTCGACGGCTAACTCTTTTTCCTGCCGAACAGGCCGCGCTTCTCTTTGACGTTCTCGCCGAGCTCGTCGGCGAGCTGGCGCATCAGCTCTTCCTGCTTGCTGGTCAGCTTCTTCGGGATCTCGACCTTGAACATCACCGCGTGATCGCCGCGCGAGGCCTCGCCGATCTTCGGGATGCCCTCACCGCGCCGCACGATCACGTCACCCGGCTGGGTGCCCGGCTTGACCTCGATCGTGGTGGTGCCGTTGACGCCATCCTCGAGTGTGTAGATCTCGATCTCGCCGCCGAGCGCCGCCTTCGCGAAGTTGATCGTGACCTCGCTGATCACGTCTTCGCCGTCGCGCCGGAACCGCTCGTCGCCCTGGACGTGCAACACGACGTAGAGATGACCCGCGCCACCGGACGACACCTCGCCCTTACCGGCGAGCCGCAGCGTCTGGCCATCGTCGACGCCGGCGGGCACGGTGACTTGCAGCGTGGACGTCTCCGAGATCTGACCCCGGCCACGGCAGTCCTCGCACGGATCCTTGATCAACTTGCCGGCGCCACGGCACTGCGGGCACGTGGTCTGGACCATGAAGAAGCCCTGCGCGTGGACGACCTGGCCCTTGCCCTGACACGCCTTGCACTGCTCGGGCTTGCTGCCGGGCTTTGCACCGGTGGCGTTGCACGGACCGCACGGCACATCGCGCGTGACCTTGACCTCCTTCGAGATGCCCCACACCGCTTCGGCGAACGACAGCTCGAGATCGATGCGCAGATCCGCACCGCGCTGCGCTCGCCGGCCACCACTCGCGCGACCGCCGAAGAAGTCACCGAACAGATCGCCGAACGCGGAGAAGATGTCCTCGACGTTCGAGAAACCACCGCCGCCACCTTGCGCGGCGCCGCGCAGTCCGTCGAAGCCGAACCGATCGTAGCGCGCGCGCTGATCGTCATTCGACAGCACGGAGTACGCGTTCGAGACCTCCTTGAACTTCTCCTCCGCGTCTTTGTCCCCCGGGTTCTTGTCGGGGTGGAACTTCTGCGCGAGCGTCCGGTACGCCTTCTTCAGGTCGGCCGGCTGCGCGCTCTTGTCGACGCCGAGAACTTCGTAAAGATCACGCATCTCGGGTGCCGTGGTGGTCTGCATGATTACCGCGCATGATGAAAAGAATCAGGGCTTTGGGTAAATCGGCCACTCGGCGCTGTCAAGGTATCGTAGCGGGTGGGACGCAGGCCAAAACGCCCCGATCACCAACTTCGTGGGTTGGCCGGGCCCGAGGACCTGTCCGAACCGGCTGCCGCGAGAACCTCGGACCACTTCGAGCTTGCAAATCGCGCCGCGCTACGATCGGTGGCCAAAGATCCTGCCTCGCGCGATCGCTGCGCACGAATCCGCGTCGTGCGATCGCGCTGAGACGTGCGTGAGGGGGACCGCGTGCTGGCTCGGTGCGTAGCGCCGTACACAGCCGCGTCGCGTCATTGTGTATAGGCAGATCGCTCCGGGTGCAGTGCTTGTGCTCGTCGACGGGCGTTGGTACGAAGCGGTATGGGCATCAAGAAGCTCGACACGATCTGGCTCGACGGCCAGCTGGTCCCGTGGGACAGCGCCACCGACCACTTGCTCGCGCACACGATGCACTACGGCGTCGGTTGCTTCGAAGGCATCCGCGCCTATCAGCGTGCGGATGGGCGCACGGCGGTGTTCCGGCTGCGCGAGCACATGGAGCGGCTGCTCGACTCCGCGATGATCTGCACGATGGACATCCCCTACACGCGCGAGCAGCTGATCGCGGCGACGCTCGAGGTGATCAAGGCGAACAAGATGTCGTCCTGCTACATCCGGCCGCTCGCCTACCTGGGCTACGGCGCGCTCGGCCTCGGCTCGCTCGAGCCGCCGGTCCGCACGATGGTCGCCTGCTACGAGTGGGGAGCCTACCTGGGCGACGATGGCCTCAAGAAGGGCATCAAGTGCATGGTCTCCGGGTTCACCCGCGCCAACGGCAATGCGGTGATGAACAAGGGCAAGATCTGCGGCCAGTACGTCACCTCGGTGCTCGCGAAGCGGATGGCGATCAAGAGCGGCTTCGAAGAGGCGCTGATGCTCGACCCGCAGGGCTTCGTGGCCGAGGGCACCGGTGAGAACATCTTCGTCGTCAAGAAGGACATCGTCCGCACGCCGCCCACCGCAGCGGCGATCCTGGCAGGGATCACGCGCGACACCACGATCCAGCTCCTCTGCGAGCAGGGCGTCGAGGTCCGCGAGGAAGCGATCGCGCGCGACGAGCTCTACACGGCCGACGAGGTGTTCCTGACGGGTACCGCCGCCGAGATCACGCCGGTCCGCGAGATCGATCACCGCAAGATCGGCCGTGGCGAAGCGGGGGCGATCACGCGCCGCGTCCAGGAGTCGTTCTTCTCCGTCGTGAAGGGCAAAGACACCAAGCACGACCACTGGCTGACGTACCTGTAATCTCTCCCGCCCGCGAGCTGCTACAATCGATCCTCGTGCAACCCGGGGATGTCCTGCTGGACAAGTACCGCATCGAGGAGGTCCTCGGTACCGGCGGTATGGGCAAGGTCGTGCGCGCCTCGCACGTCATGCTCCAGCAGCAGTTCGCCATCAAGGTGCTGCTGCCGCACATGGCCGACAGCGCCGAGACCGTGTCGCGGTTCATGCGCGAGGCGCAGGCGACCTCGAAGCTGAAGAGCGAGCACATCGCCCGCGTGTTCGACGTCGGCCGGATGCCCGACGGCGCCCCCTTCATGGTGATGGAGTACCTGCAGGGCAACGACCTCAACCAGATCCTCCGGCACCACGGCCCGCAGCGCCCGCAGGTCGTCTGCGATCTGATGCTGCAGGCCTGCGAGGGCATGGCCGAGGCGCACATGCTCGGCACCATCCATCGCGACATCAAGCCGTCGAACTTCTTCATCACCACGCGCCCCGACGGCACGATGCTCCTCAAGATCCTCGACTTCGGGATCTCGAAGACGCCGGTGGGCGTCACGGAGCTGACCGGCGCGCAGACCGTGATCGGCACGCCGACGTACATGTCCCCCGAGCAGATGAAGAGCGGCCGCGACGCCGATGCGCGCAGCGACGTCTGGTCGATGGGCGTCGTGATGTACCAGATGCTCGATGGTCGCCCGCCGTTCGTCGGTGAGAGCTACCCCGAGCTCGTGCTCAAGGTCGGCAGCGAGACGCCGCCCCCGATCCACACGCAGCTCCCGCCCGGCCTCATGCAGGTGATCATGACCTGCCTCGAGAAGCACCCGGCGCAGCGCCAGCAAACGGTCGGCGAGCTCGCGCGCATGCTCGCGCCCTACGCGACCGACCCGATGCAGGGCACGCAGTCGGCGCAGCGCACCACGCGGATCCTCGCCAACGCGGCGAATCGCGCAGGCAGCGCGCTCCCCGTCGCCGCCGGTGGTGGGCTCGCGCCACTCTCCCCGGCGCAGCTGTCGTCGAAGCAAAACTGGCCCGGTCCGAAGACGAATGGCTCGCACGCCCGCGGTCAGGTCACCCACACGCATCAAGTCCGCGGCTCGTCGTGGCGTGTCGGTCGCGTGGCCGGGGCGTTCCTCGTGCTCGCCCTCCTCGTCGGCTCCGGCGTCCTGTTCGCAAAAATGATGATGTCCGACGACGACGAGCCGGTCGCGGCCGCCGACGACGGCATCGCGCATGTCGCGGCGCCGCCCACGGAACCGCCGAAAGCGGTCAAGGTCGTCGCGCCCCCGCCGGAGACCAAGCCCGTCGTCGCCGAGACCAAGCCGGAGCCCGTCCCCGAGCCGCCGAAGGAGATCGTGTTGCAGTCGGAACCGACGCGCGCCGTCGACGAGACCA